>JAOTVU010000043.1 GCA_029863385.1 Acidimicrobiia bacterium | reverse complement strand
GGCTGATTCCGACACGGCGATCTTCTACTCGATCTCCAACTGCCATGAGGGTCTGGCCGGCGTGTCGCTCAGCGACTTCCTGATCAAATCGGTGGTCGAGGAATTGGCCCGGGAGCTCCCGGGGCTACGGCGCTTCGCCACGCTGTCCCCGCTCCCCGGATTCCGGCGGTGGCTGCTGACCGAACTCGACTCGGATCGTCGACTGCTCACCGAACGCGAATCCGACTCACTGTCCGAGTTCGGGATGTCACCGGTTCGGGAGCAACTGGCCGAGCTCGTCAGCGGCCCGATGCCGTCGGTCGACGACGAGCGTCTGGCTGCGACCAAGCCGGTGTTCCTGCGACTCGCCGCCGACTATGTCGTCAACCAGCGTCGGCCGTCGGGGCGGGCGCTCGACCCGGTGACCCACTTCCACCTCTCCAACGGCGCAAGAGCCGAGCGGCTCAACTGGCTGGCCAACCCGACCGAAGTCGGCTGGGATCGGGGCATGGCCATGATGATCAACTACCGGTACGAGCTCCGCAACATCGAGTCGAACCATGATCGCTACGTGTCCGAGGGTGTGGTGAACGCTTCGGACGACATCATGAAGCTGCTGGCCGGCGGCGACGGTTGACCGATGGGAAAAAGCCGAGGGCCGCTCCCATGGGAGCGGCCCTCGTGCGTTTCATTTTGGCGAGTCGCTTCGCTCGGGCTACAGGGCCCGAACGTTCTTGGCTTCGTCGCCTTTGCGACCGGGAGCAATGTCGAACTCGACCTGCTGTCCCTCGTCGAGGGTCTTGTAACCCTCACCGACGATGTTCGAAAAGTGCACGAACACGTCCGACGCACCCTCACGAGAGATGAATCCGAAGCCCTTCTCTGCGTTGAAGAACTTCACTGTACCTGTAGGCATGGCATTACTTTCGCTCAACGGCCGGAGCCCTTGTGGCCCAGACCACACCACCACACTGTATCCCCGAATCTCACCCCCCAAAGTCTCGAGAAAGGATCAGGGCGAGCTGACGCGACTGGGCCACCAGGTTCGACTCCGCGTCCCACAGCAGGCCATCCTCCACCAGCATCCCACCGCCGATGTCGCGGCTCTCGAAGCAGGCTCGAACCCAGCCGTCGACCGGTCGGGCCCGCACCTGAACCGTGAGTTCGACGGTCGGGATCCAGCCCACCTGTCCCAGCAACCCGATCAGCGACGGAGGAAAGGCGTCGGCAAAGAGCGGCAGGGCCAGCGCCGATGGCGGCGTCGCATCGGCAAACCGGATCCAACCGGCGATGAAGGCCCGAGCCTCGTCCACGGACGGTTCCACGGTGGCCGGATCGAGACGAACATCGACCCGGGAGAGGATCGGCAGGTCGACGCCCTGGGGCAGCATCGACCGGTCGATGCAGGCCGACAGCGGGGCCACCGGCGGCGGTTCGATGGAGGCGACACCGGGCCCGGACCACAGCTCCAGGTCGCTCATGGTGACGAGCGACGTGATCCGGGGTTTCCCGCCCTGAGTCATGACGGTCCGCAGCGTTGAGGTGCGCCGGCCCGAGCGGATCGTCTCGACCGAGATCTCCGCCTGCTCACCGGAGGAGCCCGGCCGTAGGTAGTGGGTGGTCACCGAGATCGGGTCGGGATGACGGTCGTCGATGGCCGCCACGGCCCGGAGCGACGATGCCAGCAGGTAGCCGCCGTTCGGGTTGCCGTTGATGTTCCAGGCGTCGGTCAGATCGGTGGCGAACCGGGCCATCGACCCCGCCGACTCCGACATCGGCCGAACGGCGGTCTCGTCCTCGAAATGGCTCAACCCGGAAACCTCCAACGTCGTGCTCAACGCTACCGTGCGACGTCGACAGCTCGGCCAGTAGGCTGACGAGCCCTATGACCTTCGACCTCGACCGCCTCGACGACGACGTGCTCGCCTTCCTGCGCGAGTACCATCTGGCCACGCTGACCACGATCCGGTCCGACGGCACCGCGCAGGTCACGCCGGTCGGCGTGACCTTCGAGCCGGAGACGAAGACGGCTCGGGTCATCACCTGGGCCACGTCGGTCAAGGCCCGCAACGTCGCCCGGGATCCCGGCCAGCGGGTTGCGGTCTGCCAGGTCGACGGGGGCCGCTGGCTGACCCTCTACGGGAACGCGGTCGTCACCGACGAGCCGGAGCGGGTGGCCGAGGGCGTTCGCCGTTACGCCGAGCGGTACCGGCAGCCGAAAGAGCGCGACGACCGGGTGGTGATCGAGATCTCCGTCGATTCGATGGTCGGCCGGGCCTGATCGACCGGCCCCGACGGGACCGGGTCAGACGGGACCGGGTCCGACGGCCCATTCGCCTGGTTCGATTCGACCACCCGGTTAACACTGTTACCGATGACCGAATTCCGGTCGATCAAAGGTGGCGATATCGGTTGGGCGAATCTCTCGAATCCACCCCATGGACGCCGCAGACGATGTACTCTTCACTCCCGATGCCGCTCAACGAGGCGCGGCACAGGAGAAGCAACAGACATGCGTAGTACGACCAACCCGACAACCTTGTTGGGACGTCATTCACGGGTTCAGACAGCCGAGGGCACGATCAGCGGCACCATTCTCGCCGTTGGCGCAAAGGGAATCTCCATTGCGGTCGACCGCCGGGTGGTTCGGGTACTCCCCGGCGACATCCGCGCCATCAGCTGCGTCTGACATCAATCCCGTCCCCGTCGAACGGGTGATGATCTCCTGGCTGCCACGACCTCGGGCCGGCACCCGGTCATGTTGGCCTCGACACTCGCCTCGACTGTCGCTTCCGACGCAACTCCCGTTACCTTGGTGTCGTGACCGATCGGTCGTCCCGATGACGACCATCGGTGGAGTCCAGAAGCATGCATGACCTCGAAATCACCTGGCCGGGCGGCCGGTTACGGTTCAGTCCGGACGACTCTCCGGTGCTGATCGGCCGTTCGTCCAGCGCCGCCGTCGTGGTTCCACAGGGAACGGTTTCGCGCCGTCACCTGACGATGAACTGGAACGGGCGGAACTGGCAGGCCGAGGATACGTCGACACACGGATCCTACGATCCGATCGGGGTACGGCTGTCACCATCGTGGACGCTTGGCACGGACGTGGTAATCCGCCTCGGCAGTCCCCGTGGGGTCGAGCTCTCCATGCGGCTGATCACCCGCGCGCTCGGCGAAGAGGCTCTCCGCGACCCCTACGCCGATCCAGACTCACCGCCGACCGTCGTCGACTTCGGTCCGCCACCTCCACCGGATCCGTCGGCCGGTTCCGCCGGCATGCTCGGAGTGGGCGGCGGTGGCGATCAAAACGATCTCAACCGTGGACCCGTCGCCGAGCCGGCCGGTTCGATGTCACGATTCGACAGCGACTCCCACTACCAGAACCGGGCCTACTCCCCCGCTTCGGAGCAACTGGTGGAGATGGGAGAGATCAGCCGGTTCGAACACGGCGAGTCGATGGAGGCGTCGTCGGGGCAACCGGTGGCGCTCGACGAACACGGCGTCGGGGTGGACGAGCGGGTCGCCGACGGTTCGGTCGTTGATCTGAGGAACGGGGCTCCGGTCGTCGAGCTCGACGGCGTCCGCCACGATTGGACCGCCGACGGCAAGGGCCGGAATTCGGCAGTTATCGGGGCCGACCGCTACGACTCGAACCCGACGGATTGGTCGAACCCGCCCAATCAGCCGCTCGATCTGAGCGCAGCGCGCCCGAATTACGGCACCGGCGGTTTCGGTGACGTCAACGAGCCACCGCCGTTCGGCGAGCCCACCCCGGATCAGAGCTACAGTCCGGCGGCCACGTTCGTCGAAACCGACACGCTGCGCCTGCAGATCGACGGTGAGGACTACGTCTTCCTACCAGGTCATGAGGTCACGATCGGGCGGGATCCGTCGTGCCTGGTGACGGTGGACGAGCGACATTCGCTGGTCTCCCGCCGGCACCTGCGTTTCGTCCACTCCCAGGGAACGTGGTGGCTCGAGGATGCCTCGTCGAAGGGGACCTACATCGACGGCCGTCGCCTCAACCGGCCCTACAAGGTCGAGGGTGCCTTCATCGCCCAACTGGGCGACCCATCGGCCGGAACCCAGCTCCGGGTCGTCACGGCAGGCCAGCACCGGCAACCGACGAACCGCGCCGGCCTGGCGATCGCCGTGGTGGCCGCCACCGCGCTGGTCATCGCCGCGGTCGTCGCCTGGCTCGTGCTGGGTGGTGACGAGGGCCGGGCCGAGGCGCTGGCCACGGCCAAGCAGTCGACCGTGATGCTCTTGAGCGAGTCGGGCCACGGTTCGGGCTTCTTCGTGTCGAAATCGATGATCGTCACCAACCAGCATGTCGCCGCCATGGCCGATCAGCTCGTTGTCGCCGTGTCGCCCGAAGTCGATGAACCGGCGGAGATCCGCTACGTCGCCAGCCTCGTCGAGAATCATCCGTTCCTCGACATCGCGGTGGTGAGGATCACCAACGAGGCCGCCGTCAACGACGCCGGCAGCGTCACCATAGGCGATCCCGCCGACTCGGCCGATGTACCGCTGCTGCAGTTGGGTGACTCGAGCGCGGTCACGATCGGGGATCCGGTGAGCAGCATCGGCTTTCCGGGCCGGTTCTCAGTCTCTAATACCGACGACGCGGGCAACCCCCGGCTGTCCGCCGTGACCTCGACCTCGGGCCAGGCGGCGAACTTCACGTCGTGGCCCGGCTGCACGAGCCCGAACCTCGACAGCTTCATCCCACCGGACTCGCCCCCGACGGTGACCTGTTCGGCCGAGGGGAACATCGACAAGGGTGTGTTGCTGGCGTCGTTCCCGAGCGGCCAGGGTGCCTCCGGGAGCGCCGTGCTGCACGACGACAAGGTCGTGGCCGTGCTGTTTGCCGGTGATTCCGACGACTCCACCGCCAGCCGGAGCATCACCACCAACGCCTTCTCCGGCTGGTTGAGCTCCGTGCTCGCCCTGGCCGAATAGTCCCGGCGCTTCAGCAACCGCGGTCGATACGCCCACCGACTGCTCGTTGAGCGCGGGACCGACTACCATGTAGGTCGTCTCTGCATCAAAGGAGCGAGGGACCTGAGCGTTACCAATCTTGGCATTGACGGGCTGGAAGAGGTAGAGCAGATCGGGACGGGGGGATCGTCCCGCGTTTATCGCGCCCTGCAAGCCGATCTCGATCGGGTGATCGCCGTTAAGGTCATCAACTCGGGCCATGATCCCGACGTCGTCCGCCGCTTCGACCGGGAACGCAAAGCCATGGGGCGGCTGTCGAATCACGAGGGCATCGTGCCGGTCTACAGCTCCGGCGTCACCGGCTACGGCGAGCCGTTCCTGGTGATGCCCTACTACCCCAACGGTTCGCTCCAGGACCAGATCGACCTGGGACCGCTCGACTGGCAGTCGGCGATCAGCTACATCGATGTGGCGGCCGAGACCATGGCCGCGGCACACGAGGCCGGTGTCGTCCACCTCGACATCAAGCCTGCCAACATCCTGCTGACCAACACGGGTGCGCCCCGTATCGCTGATTTCGGTATCGCCAAGGTGTCGTCGTCGGCCGTCGCCTCGGCCCGCACGACCGGCACCGCCTTCACGCCCGCCTACAGCGCACCCGAAACCTTCCTGGACGGCAAGGCGAGCCCGGCGGCCGACGTCTACGGCCTCGGCGCCAGCCTGTGGGCGCTACTCGTCGGCCATCCGCCGTTCCTAGGACCCGGCGACGACAGCAACTTGATGGCCGTGATCGGCCGGGTCGTCAACAATCCGCTCGGCGACGTGCGGCACCTGGCGCCGGAACCCGTCTGTCGGGTCATCTCGAAGGCGATGGCCAAGAACCCGGACGACCGCTTCCACAACGCCCGAGACTTCTCGGTGGCGCTGAAAGGGGCCATGGCCCAATCCGGGCTGAACGGCGCCGGTGCCTACAGCGCGGCGTCGGCCGTGACCGCTCAGAACGAAGCGACGGCTTTCCATCAGTTCCCCCCGCCGGTCCCCTACGGAAACCGGCCGGGGTCCGCCGTCGGAGATCAGACCCAGGTCTTCGCCCACCAGGGTCCCACGCCACCCCCGACGGTCAGCTCGGCCCGAACGATCGAGCGAGGGCCTGAATTGGTGGGTGACGGCGTGGGCGGCTACGAACGGTCGCTCCTGCAGCCGACCGCCGATCCTTCGCGCTACTCGGGCGGTCCGCCCCCCATCGTGGAACGCACACCGCTCTTCGACTTCGACCAGTTCCGGTTCGGGCCGCTCCTGATCGGTTTGGTGTCGCTGCTGGGTGTGGGTCTCCTCACCGCCTGGGCCTTGACCAGAGGCGACAGCACCCAACCCGACAGCGGCGTCTCGGCGCTGAACGAGAGCTCACCGGCCGGACCCGAGATCGATGACGCCACGACCGCCTCGACGATCGACCTGTCATCCACCACGGCGACGACGTTCGGCCTGACCAGCTCGACAACCGCCGTCACGGTGCCCAACACCCTGGCGACCGCCGGTCAGACCACGGCCAGCACCGCCGACACGACGGCCTCGACGGCGTCCACCACCGCCAGCACGGCGTCTTCCACCACCGAAACGACCTCGACCGGTTCGTCATCGACCTCGTCGACCTCATCATCGGTGCCGGGGCCCATTCAGCCGCCGGACAACGTGTCCGCTCGCGCTGTCAGAGGCGACGTGGAACTGTCGTGGTCGGTCCCGTCGTCCGGTCCGACCCCGACGTCCTACATCGTGTACCGCGACGGAGCGATTCTTGACGAGGTGGCGTCGCCGTCGTACCTCGACACGACGGTTTCGCCCGGCTCCTACCGCTATCGGGTTGCCTCTGTGGGCCCGAACGCGACCGAATCGGATCTCAGCCTGCCGGCGTCGGTCGACGTACCGGTACCGGTTGATCTCGACAATCTCGCAGTGTCGCTCGTCCTGCCGCTCAGTCAACGGTCGATAACCATCGCCATCACCTCCAATCCCTGTTTCGACACCGCTCGGGTCAGCTGGCGGGAGGAGGACAGCTCCGACACGCCGACGGCTCAGTCGCTCGACCCGACGGGCTGCGTCACCTCCTTCAACCACACGATTCCGAATCTTCGGCCCAACACCGCCTACCGGATCAATGTCACGGCGACGGGCGCCGACGGCGGCGTCGGTTCGGCCACGGCGAGCTTCTCGACCGGCAACAGCGGCTGAGGACACTCCGATCGGGGCCACGGCAACATGAACAATGGCGCGCCGTTAGTTTGCGGTTGCGTTTAGGTTCTCACTTCTCCTCGCGGCGAGCAACTACAGTCCTGGATGGCAGAGTAGGTCGTCAGAAGGTGAGTCATTGAGCATGGGATCAACAACGGCAATCGTGTACTGCGAACACGACGAGGTCGAGGTTGCGTGCCTCGAATGCCTGGCAAAGCCGAAAAAAGTTGCTCCCAAGAAGACCACCACACCGAGGGCCACGAAGAACCCGACCTCGGCGGCCGACAAGATCTCGCCGTTGGCCGGCGATCTCGACATGTCGATGCCGGTCGCATCGGTCGAGAAGCACCTCGGTTCGGCGACACTCGCCGCTCGTGTATTCCCCCACTATCTCCGCCGCGGCGGCTGGATCTACCTCCGCTGCGATGGGTGGCTGCAGGCCAGGGTCAAGGCCATCAGGGTGATCTGGGAGGATGACCGCATCGATCTGGCCGACCCCGACCGGGCACTCGGTGGTGGCATCGCCATCAAGGTCGACCCCACCACCTGGGACGACAGCGTGCAGATCGACCTGGGCTGTCTGGCCGAGCGGCAGCGCGACGGCTTCCGCTACCTGAAGACCAATGACGACGACTCCGTCGTCCACTACCTCGGCGGCCGTCCCATCACCGACTACGACGAGATCGACCTGCGCGACTAGGAGCGACGATCAACGAGGGCGCTGACCGAAATCGGGGCGCTCGGTACGGGTCCGCTTGGCCTCCCAGAACCCGGGGACGGTGGCCATGGCCACAAACCCGTCCCAGAGCCGCAGGGCGGTGTCTCCGGTCGGCACGCGGGTGATCACCGGCCCGAACAGTGCGACCCGCTCCCCGTCTTCGTTGTCCAAGGCGATCAGTGGCGTGCCGACGTCGTCTCCGGCGAGGGCGAGACCCACGCCCATCCGCTGTTTGATCTCGGCATCCCAGGCCGAATCGTCGGCGGCCGAGGCCAGCGCCGGATCGAGTCCGGCGTCCGAGAGTGCCTCCGCCACGTCGAAATGAAGCTCACCATCATGATGGATACGGCTTCCGAGCTGCCAGTAGTACCGGAAGACCGGATCGTCGATGGAGCCGTCATCGCCGAGCGTTGAAACGGCCCGGCCGCCGGTTTCGGTTTCGTCGGCCTGGCGGACCGCCTCCATCACGCGAAGATAGTCATGGGTTTGTTTGGTTGGCGCGTAGTAGTCGCTGTCGGGATCCGGCTTGTTCTTCTCGAACAGCGAAATCGGCTGCCAGACGACCGACAGATCCCTCCGGGGCATCACCTCGTCGACGACCCAACGGGCCGTCACCCAGCACCATGGTCATATCGGATCAACCCAGAATTCGATCTCCATCGTCTCAGTCTGCCAAGCGGCCCGCTCGATGAGGCGCTCCGTCGACCATTGACGACTAGGCTGAGGCCCCTTCCCCCAATCGAATGACCGGCCCGCCGGCACCGGGCCGACGGCGAAGGGGAAACAAATGCATGGTCGTGAAGCCGACGGCGACCGGAGCCGGCACCGCCACGGGGACGAACCACCGTCGGGCTCATGCCAACCGCCGAGCCCGACCGAATCGGCGCGGCTGCCGGCCGATCTCGTGGCCGAGCGGCTGAACACCGTCGCCGGGCCGGGCCTCACGGTCGACGCCGAAGGTGACGTGCTCGGCTCGCCCGATCGGCGCTGGTCGGCGGCTCTCGCCCCCCTGCGATCCGGTCTGGCTCACGTTCCGACCGACGGACGGTCGTTGCTGGTCGATCGGGAGACCGAGCGGTGGCGCCGAGCGCGGGTGGCCGTCGAGCGGATCACAGGCACCGACCGGAGCGGTCACACGCAGGCGGTGGACGCTCCGATCGTGCTCCGTCTCACCTCGGTCGAGGGAGTACCGGGGCGAACGCTTCGGCCCGCCTTCGGCCAGACCGCCTGGGAACTGGTGCGCGACCTGGGCGCCGGGGGCCTGGCATCCCTGACCGCTCCCGAAGGACCGGGAGATGGCCTGGCCGAACAGGTGTGGGGTGGGATCGCAGCCGAGACCGTAGCACGGCACGAGCGCCGCTGGGGTCGTCTTATTCTCGACGGCTCCTCGGGGATCATCCTGAGTGGCCCACACCTGAGCGCCCTGCTGTTCGATCCCCTCCGGCTGCGAGACCATGTCGACGACGTGGTGGACCAGGAACCACTACAGGCGACCGTCTTCACCAATTCCCTCCTCCTCGTCACGGTGGGCGACCGCTTGGGCCGCCCGACGCTCGATCTCGTGGTGGAGTCGCTTCGACGGTTCACCTCCGGGAGCCGACGTCACTTCGAGCCCTTCACCGTCGGACTCCCCGATCGTGCGACCTGAGCTCGGATCCACCGGTGTCGACAACGTCCCAGCATCCCGGTAACAGCCGACGGTGTTGACTAGCCTTGGTCGTTGCAAGTCGAATCGTCGGCGCGGGCTGACAGCCCTTCGGATCGACTGGTCCGGGCGGAAAAGGCGAAAACGGTGTACGACCACGGCACAACGATCGTTCGGGGCCTCACTCTCGTCGAGGCGCTCGACACCCGTCGTAACGAGGTCTGGCGCGCAGTGGCAACCGGCGACGGAGCGAAGCCAGCCGACGGCGGCGTCGCCGTCAAGCTGCTCCACCCGGCCTACGAGCCGGTTATTCCACGACGTTTCGGCCGTCGGGCCCGAGCCTTGACCAGGATCGTCGAGCGCGGCACCAACTGGGTGCCGGTCCTCGATCACGGGTACACGACCGACGGCCGACGGTATGTCGTTTCTCCACTCCACCGCAGCAGCCTGGCCGACCAGCTCGATCACGGCCCGACACCGTGGTACCTGGCGGCCAGGCTGATCGCCAATGCCGCTGAGACGGTCGCCGAGGCTCATGCAAGGGGCTACTCGTTCGGCTACCTGCGACCGTCGGGCATTCTGATCGACAGGCCGGCCGATGCCCGTATCGTCGCGTTCGGAACGTCGACCCGTCGCTTCGACGATGGAACGGCCCAGTTCATGGCGCCCGAGTTGGCCGACGATACGAATCCGATACCGCCATCGGACGTCTTTTCATTGGTGCTGATCCTGGCGTCGCTCCTGGGCGGGCGACCCATCGACCATCGGGAACCCCCACGCGATGTGATCGACGAACTGACCGGCACCGCGCCGCAACGGATACTGGAGATCATCGACTACGGTCTCTCCGCCAACATCCTGAATCGCTTCGCCGACGCGGGAAAGCTGGCCGGAGCGCTCGACGCGACACTGCGGAGGCGGAGCAGTTCCGGCCGGCGCCGCCGGAACGCTCCGTCCGACGAGGCCATCGACCCGTTGAGCGCAATCATGGCCGAACCGCTGGTCACGGTTGACGACGACGGCACCGCCGGGGGCACGGCCGTCGGCGCCAACGGCTTGTCGATACCCGACCGGCGCGACGCCCGTCATCCGGATGAGACACCGACGGCCGTTCCCTTCGACGTTCCGATGATCGGGATCGACGATCCAACCGACCCCGGTATCGCCGCCCATCGCGAACTCGACGACGAGACGGAGCATTTTGGTACGTTGGCCCACCTCGTCAACCTGCCGACAAACGGGAATCAGCCATCCTCGGAGCCTCTCGCCGACTTCTTGACCGCCCTCGATCGTGGCTCGAAGGGTCCATCGGGCGGCAACGACCGGAGCCGGAACGACGCCAATCGGCGCCCACCGCACCCGCCGGCCACCGTCGTACCACGTCCTCCCATGGGTTCGATCATCGAGATCCCCGATCACCAACATGGCCAGACGGATCTGGCCTTGAGCCGCGAGCCGGGTTCGATGACCGAGACCTGGCCGATGAAGCAACCGTCGCTGGCCTTCGCCATCGCCGGCAAGGTCGGTCGGTTCGTCGCCGTCCGTCGCCGCAGGATCATTACAACGGTTGCCATCATCAGCGTCATCGGCGCGGCCGTACTGATCGGTGCCGGCAACTGGTTCCGAGACGACGTGACCGGCACCGGCCGAACACCGGTTTCATCGTCGATCGTCAGCGAGCAGGTGACCGTCGAGCAGCCCTCGCCGCTGAGCGACCCGTAACCTCTCGAGAATGCCCGACCGTTGTCCGACGAGCAGGTCCCCACCACCGGGCCGGTTCGGCGGACCACCGGAAGATAGGCACGCCGGCCTCGATGGGCAAATCTGCGGCTCTCCGACAACGAGGATCGCACATCTGCTTAACTTGAGAGCCGTGTCGCCGCACTCCCAGCTTCTGATCGCCGCCGCAACCGTCGGCGGGGCCATCGTCCTTGCCGTCGGCATGTTGCTGGGTAGTCCGTACAGACCACCGTCCGACGGCAGCGAGGATCCCACGCTGGCCCGGGTCACCGTCCTCGATCTCGAGATCACAACCCCGGCCGACGCATCCACGGGGGACGACGGCACCCGCTGACCGACGGCGAATTCCCACCTCCCGTAGAATCGCCTTCCGAAAGCCTGATTTAAGGCTCCGTGAAGAATCCCGCCCGGTTCGTTCGTCGGCGCGGGAAGACGGTAACCTGCCGCTCAGAAGTCGAAACCCGGCGCATAACACGGCGGTTGCTGGGATGGGTTTCATGACAGGCGGAATACTTACTCGACGGCCCGGTCAAGCCCGGTCGAACCTCCCTTTCCGGGAGGTCGACGGCTTACCCGGTCAAGATCGGGGCGTGGTCGATGCGCGGCGGCACGGCCACGCCCCTCTGTTGCCCGGCACGACCCGGATCGCCAGCCGCTTTCAGCCGCTGTCAGCCGGCGGCGTGGCGGAGGATGGAGCGGAGCACCTCGGCCCGCTCGAGTTTCAGGTCCTCGTAGCCTCTGACGTCCATCGCCGCCCGCGCCACCTCGGTCGCCTGACCGATCGATTCGGCCGACGGTTCGGTGGCCAACCGCTCCAATGTCGAGCGGTACTCCTCGACGAGCGCCCGCTCCATCCTCCGCAGCTTCGTGCGGCCGAACGGATCGAGGGCCGTTCCCCGTAGGCGCTTTCCACGGGCCAGGGCTGCCATCATCGGTCGACCGACTCGTTGGTCGATGGCGATCTTCGAATCCATCCCCAGCGCCCGCAACAGGGGCGGGTGCAGCTTCCAGGTCACCTTTGCGTTCGGTCCCCCGATCGATTCGGCGATGGCTCTCGACTCGGGGGCGATCAGCACCCGGGCCACCTCATACTCGTCCTTGTAGGCCATCAGTTTGTGCAGGCCGTCGGCCGTGGCCCGGGTGAATTCGCCGGCTGCTCCCCTGACCCGGTGCTCGGCATCGGCCATCCTCGAGACGAAATGGAGGAACGTGCGGGCGTAGGTTTCGTCCTGATAGGCGACAAGATCGGCGGCCAGGAATCCGATTCGTTCGGCGACCTCGGCGTCCACGCCGAGACGGGGGATCTCCGCGGCCAGGCCCGAGGACAGCGCGGGCACTTCGACCCGTCCCAGGTCGACCGTCGGGCCGACACCCTGACCGGCGAACGCCTCGACCCGGGATCGGTCCTGGACCCAGCGTCGTCCCCATTCGAAGGCGGCCAGGTTCGCGTCGACGGCGACACCGTTGAGGTCGATGGCCCGCTCGATCGATGATCGTCCGACCGGGAGCAGACCCGCCTGCACGGCGACACCGAGGAGGAACACGTTCGCTGCCGCGCCGTCGCCCAGGAGTGAGCGGGTCAGCCCACCGGCGTCGACATAACGGTTCAAGTCGACGCGGCTGAATTCGGCCACCCTCTTTTCGAGGTCGGACTGCTGCGGGTACTCGACATCCGAGCGGCCGATCATCTCACCGGTCGGAGTCGGGCTGGCCGACGCCACGAAGACGGTCCGATCCTGATCGGCGGCGGCAAGGGTGCGGTCGGATGCGGCCACGATCAGATCGAATCCGATCACCAGATCGGCTTCCCCCTGACCGAGGAGGTTCGAGTCGGAGGCCTGACGGCGATCGAGGCGGATGTCGCTGACCACCGGACCGGCTTTCTGTGACAGTCCGGTCTGGTCCAGACCCCGCACGTTCCAACCGTCGAGCATGGCGGCAGTGGCCAGAACCTGGGCCACCGTGACCACGCCGGTGCCGCCGATGCCCGCCAGTCGCACGTTGCAGGTGTCGCCGGCGGCGAGCGCCGCGCTCGGCTCGGGAACGTCCCAGCCTTCGTCGGCCGATCGCTTCAGGCCGAGTCGGCCCAGTGCTCTCGCGGACTTCGACGGGCCCTTCGAGTCGTCGACGGCCACCGTCATGAAACTCGGGCAGTCGCCCTCCATGCAGGAGAGGTCGAAATTGCAGGTCGTCTGGTCGATCAGCGTCTTGGGACCGAGATCGGTGTCGATGGTGTGGACCGACAGACAGTTGCTGACCTCGCCGCAGTCACCGCACGCCTCACAGAGCCGGTGATTCACCGCCACCCGGAACCCGGGTGTGGCCACCAGCCCTCGCTTGCGCAGCCGGCGGGTCTGAGCGGCACAGGCCTGGTCGTGGACCAGCAGCGTGACACCGGGGATCGTGGCCAGGTACCGCTGGGCCTCGACGATCCTCGTGCGATCCCACACCCGCACGGGTTTGCCGTCGCGGCCGCTCGGCAGGTCGACGCGGTCGTAGGCGCTGACATCGTCGGTGGTGATGATGGCGTCGGTGACGCCGTGGGCCAAAGCGATGCGAACGATCTCCGGCACACCAACATGGCCCTCGGGATCCTGGCCGCCGGTCATGGCCACGGTGCCGTTGTAGAGGAGCTTGTAGGTCATGTGCGTTCCGGCGGCAATGGCGGCCTGAATGGCCAGCTGGCCGGAGTGGAAGAAGGTCCCGTCACCCAGGTTCTGGATGTAGTGATCATCGTCGAGGAAGGGCTCCATGCCGATCCACTGAGCGCCCTCGGCACCCATGCAGGTGATCCCGGTGATGTCGCCTACCGTGTCGCCGTCCATCAGCAACGCCATGCCGCTACAGCCGATGCCGGCGCCGACCAGGGTGTCCTCCGGCACCTTGGTACCCCAGTTGTGCGGGCAGCCGGAACAGAAGTAGGGCGAGCGCTGGGTCGACAGCGGGATGAGCACCTTCTCCCTCGGCTTGAGCGGCTCCGGGGCGAGGCGATCGCCGAGCCGAGTCGCCATCACCGACCGCAGGCCACCGACCATCTGATCGGCGGTCAGGAAACCGTGGCGGGGAAACAGCGGCCGGCCGTCATCGTCGCTCGTCACCATCGCCGGACGGTCGACCATGTCGTAGAGAACGTCCTTGATCATCCACTCGAGGGACGGGCCCTTCTCCTCGATCACCATCACCGTCTGCAAGCCACGAGCGAACTGCCGGATCGGCTCCGAAGCCAGCGGGAACGGCATGTCGAGACGCATCACCCGGATACCGGCGTCGGCCAGCGCATCGAGACCGTCGAAACCGAGCCGACGCAGGGCGTGCAGCAGTTCACGGTAGGTGTACCCGGTGGCCATCAGGCCCAGCCACGGCGACAGCGGTTCGTTCACGATGCGGTTCAAGTTGTTGGCCTGGCTGTAACGGCGGGCCAGAACCAGTCCGGCCTCGTTGATGTCGCGCTCCCGCTCGTTGGTGAACGGGGCGATCAGGTTGGCGCTCGGTCGGAACGAGCGCGGGTTGCCGTCGATCGTGTCGTCGGGGATGACGGGCGTGATCCGGTCGAGTGACAGGTCGACGGTTCCGGAACCGTCGGCCACCGCGGTGACGATCTTGAACCCCGTCCACAGACCGGTGAAGCGGGCCAACGCCACGGCATGGCGTCCAAGATCGAGGACATCCTGGACGTCGCCGGGGTACAACACCGGCATCTTCAGGTTCATCATCGTCAGATCCGACGACGACGGGAGGGTCGAGCTTTTGCAGGCCGGGTCGTCGCCGACGAGGGCGACCGCACCGCCCAGCGGGTGGGATCCGGCGTAGACGGCGTGACGGATGGCGTCGCTGGCCCGATCGACACCGGGCGCCTTTCCGTACCAGTAGCCGATGACGCCGTCGTAGCGGCTGCCCTCCAGCGTCGGTGCCATCTGGCTGCCCATCACCGCGGTCGCCGCCAGTTCCTCGTTGACGCCGGGCTTGCAGATGATGTTCAGATCCGGGACCCGCTTGACCGCCCGGGCCATCTCCTGGTCGAAGCCTCCCAGGGGCGAACCCTGGTACCCGGAGACGAAGACGGCGGTGTTCAGACCACGGGCGGCGTCGATGCGGAGCTGCTCCATGGGGACCCGGGCCAGAGCCTGGATGCCCGTCAGAAACACGCGACCCTCGTCGTTGGCGTAGCGATCGTCGAGTGAATAGTTGTCGAGCGAAGTCAAATCGTTCTGCCTTGTCATTCTTCCCGGTCGGGAGGTCGTGCTTCTCCGTCGAGATCGAGTCGTCGATGGCCGGAGGTACGCCGGCCACCTCGAATCAACTCTAGGCGCTGTCCGGGACCTTGCCGTAAACGGGGGGGTGCCACCGCGAGCCGCCGCGGGAGCACACGATCGACCGCTCGTCCGGCCCATAATGGTTCCTTCGAATCACGAGGAGGAGCCGGCGATGAGTGCAGAGACGAGCCCCGACGGTAGCCCGCAGACGGGCGACGCCGGCCCACCGGCCACCGAACTCGACCCCGAGGCCCTGAAGCTGTTCGCCCTCAAGGTGTGGAGCTACAAGATGGGCGAAGTCGTGTCGCTCATGATTCACCTCGGTGACCGCCTTGGCCTCTACCGGGCCATGGCCGGATCCGGGCCGCTGACCGGAGCCGACCTGGCCGACCGAACCGGCCTCGACGCCCGTCTGGTCGAAGAGTGGCTACTCGGTCAAGCCGCCGCCGATCTCATGACCCGCCACGACGACGGGCGATTCGAGCTCGACGCCGTGAGCGCGGCGCTCCTGGCCGACGAGAGCGGATCCGTGGACTTCGCCGCCGGGGCCTTCCAGGGGGGCACGCCGCCCGAGGTCGTCGACGCCCTTGCTCGCTCCTTCGACACGGGTGTGGGGATCACCTATGAGGAACAGGGTGCCGTCGCCACCGCCGGTCTCGCCCGGATGAATGCGCCCCGAACCCGTCAGACGCTGGTCACCGAGGTCCTCCCGGCCGTCGACGGGCTGACGGAGCGCCTGACCGCCGGCACGAGGGTGGTCGAGATCGGCTGCGGAGGAGGGGTGGCGCTCGCCACGATCGCCGCCGCCTTCCCCAACTCGACGTTCATCGGCATCGACCCCTCCCCCACCGCCGTCGAACTCGCCCGCCAACAGGCCCGAGTTGACAGCTTGACAAACGTGTCGTTCATCGAGGGCTTCGCCACCGACATCGACCGCGCCACCGACGACGGCCCGGCCGGTCTGGTCCTGGCCTTCGACTGCCTCCATGACATGCCGCGGCCGGACCGGGCCCTCGCGGCCGTCCGTGACGTTCTGGCCGACGACGGGATCCTCCTGGTCAAGGAGATCCGCTGCACCGGCGACTTCGACCGGGATCGCCGAAACCCGCTCCTCGCCCTCCTCTACGGGTTCTCGGTCACGTCCTGCCTCCAGTCGGCCCTGTCGGAGGCCGACGGGCTGGGACTCGGTACGGTGGGCCTGCACGGCGACCGGCTCACCGACATGGCAACGGCCGCCGGATTCGGTTCGGTCACCCAGCACGATCTCGGCGAACCCAACAACCTCTACTACGACGTCAGACCGTGAGATCCCACAGCCCTTTTCCGACAATCGTAGGCATCGGATGAGCGCCACGTTCTTCCGGGTCGAGATCCGCGACGGCACGGAAGTGTTCGTCGGCAACGACGCGGCCCGTGGCCCGTGGGATCCGACTTCGTGCCACGCCGGGCCGCCGACGGCGTTGGTGGCCCGGGCCTGCGAGCAGGTTGTCGCCGGCGTCGACGCCGACCGAAACGGAGGCGGGCGCCTGCTGGTCCGGCTCACCGTGGATCTGGCCCGGCCGATTCCCATCGACGGGTTCACCATCTCGGCCACGGTCGACCGGGCCGGTCGAACGACGGCCGCCAGCAGCGCCGTTCTGGCCGATCTGGAAGGTGGGGTTCGAGTGCAGGCGTTCGGCCTCCACCTTCAGCCTTCGGACGACCATCCCTATCCGTCGCCCGGCCAGGCGACGCCCGACCTGGCCGATTCGGAACCAGGGGGTTTTCCAATCCAGCGGATGGGCCACGGCCTCCCGGGTTTCTCCTCCGGGGTCGAGATGCGCTACCCGCCGGGCCAGGACCGGAAACCCGGTCCGACGACGGCGTGGATGCGGACCATTCCGGTGCTGCCCGACGAGGAGCCGAGCGGCTTCCAGCGCATCTGCGCCCTGGCCGATTCGGGAAACGCCATCGGACGCAACGCCGAGCCCGACGAGATCGCGTTCGTCAACCCTGACCTCACGATCACCCTCCACCGGGAACCCGACGGGGAGTGGTTCGGCTCCGAGGTCATCTCACACTGGCAGCCCAACGGCATCGGCCTGGCCGACGCCCTGCTGTTCGATCATCTCGGCCCCGTCGGCCGGGCCGTCCAGACGATCCTGCTGCGGAAGCAGGTCTGACTGTGCCTCGTATCGCCTGCGGTCACTGCGGAGGGATCCACCGGTCGGTGGCCGAGGTCCGGAACTGCTCCACTGACGGGGCGGAGCCGGCACCGACACGGTCAACCGGTTCGGAACCGGTGGTGGCGCCCGGGTCGCCGGCCAGGTCGGCCGCAACCCCGATCCCCACCGCGCTACCGGACGGCATCGACGTCGCCCGGCTCGCGGGGCCCCGATGCCTCGGTCGAAGCGTCGTCGTCGCGCCGGGCCAGGCCGTCCCGGAACCGTGGGTGTCGTGTCGGGAGATCCCCGCCGACGCCACCAGCGACGAGGACACCGTCGACACGTTGCTGGCGGCGTGGCGCAACCGGGAGCCGGTCGTCGTCCGTTGGGGCGGTGACGGCCCACCACAACCGGGCGCACTCGATCGACCCTTCCACGAACTCGGCCCCGACAGCGACCCGCCCGGCGATCGACTGCATTTCGCCGTGACGGCCAACGCCGTCAACCTCATCGGCCCCGGGCCGAGGTTCGATCCGTTCGGCGCTGCGGTGGCCGCCGGCGCGTCGGTCGACGAGGCCCTCCTCGCCGACGGCGGCCCGCTCGACCTCGACCTCGCCGCCCACGCCGGGCTGGGCAACGGAGGCTACATACCCCGCTGTCACCTCCTCGTCGGCTCCATCCAGCCGCTCGGTCCACCGGGCCCCGACGTGAAGGTGGCCATCGGTCTCGCCCCTGACCAACGGGCAGCGGTGACACACCCCGGAGGACCGGCCCGCATTCTCGCTCCGGCCGGGTCCGGCAAGACGCGGGTCCTCACCGAGCGGGTGCGCCATCTCGTCGACGGGCGAGGCATCGCCCCGGACGCTCTGGCGCTCGTGGCCTACAACCGTCGGGCCCGTACGGAGATGTGGGAGCGGCTCGGCAACCTGAATCGAGCCCGGCCTGAGTCGATTCGCACCCTCAACAGCCTGGCCCTCGCCATTACCACCGGTCGCTCCGGATTCGTCGGCGGCGAGCCGGCCACCACGATCGATGAGCGGGACGTTCGTCGAATCCTCGGGCGGCTCGTTCCGTCCCGCCGCCGTCGTCAACTGAACGATCCGTTGGAGTCCTGGGTCGACGCCCTGGCCGTCTGCCGGCTCGGCCTCCTGCCGCCGAAGGAGGTGGCGGACCGGTTCGGCGGCGACATCGACGGGTTCGACGAGGTCCTGCCCCGCTACCGCGAGCACCTGCGGGATCGTGGCCTGGTCGACTTCGACGAACAGGTGCTGCGTGCCGTCGAAATCCTGGCCGCCGACCCTGTCGCCCGGGAATCGGCCCGCCGTCTCATGCCGATCATCCTGATCGACGAGTTCCAGGACCTCACTCCCGCCCACCTGTTGTTGATCCGTCTCCTGGCCGGCCCGGCGTCCGAGGTGTTCGCCGTCGGCGACGACGATCAGACGATCTACGGCTACTCGGGAGCGTCACCCCGATGGCTGGTCGACTTCGACCGCTATTTCGGCCACGGCGGCGACCGTTCGACGACCGACTACTTCCTGACCACGAACTACCGCTGCCCGGCCCCGGTGGTGGACGCCGCCGTGAACCTGCTCTCCTACAACCGTCACCGGGTTGCCAAGACCATCACCGCCGGCCCCGATCGATCCGACGACGACACGTCGCTCGTCATTCACCGCACCGGCGATCCCCAGCAGAACCTGGCCGACCACGTGGCCGGTCTCCTCGATGACGGCGCCGAGCCGTCGGACATCGCGGTTCTGGCCCGGGTCCACGCCGCCCTCCTCCCGGCTTTCATCCATCTCGATCACATCGGTGTTCCTGTCCGTCGAACCCGCGGTATCGACCCCTCGATGCTCGAACGGTCCGGTTCCGGGGCCGCACTGGCCTGGCTCCGGTTGGCGACCGGGCCGGAGAACGGGCTGGCCGACGACGACCTCCGTCTCGCCCTGCGCCGACCACCACGATCGCTGCATCCCCGCATCGTCGACTGGGTGTGCGAGCAGTCGTCGGTGACCCAGCTGCACCGGTTGGCGGAACGGCTGAACACCGAGCGTGACGCCACGTCGGTCCGGGGTCTGGCTGATGACATCGCCGAACTGCGGTCGCGGGCCGCCGAATCGGGGTCGGCGGAGGGAACCACCGAATCTCTGCTCGACCACATCCTCAACGACATCGGGCTGATGGGGGCGGCCACCGCCCTCGACGGCTCGCAGCGCACCGCCCGCCGGGCCGCCCACGGCGACGAGCTGTTGGCCCTGCTTGCGGTGGCCCGGCTGCACCCGAACCCGGCCACGTTCGAGGACTGGCTGCGGGAGCGGCTCTCTTCGGCACTCGTCGATGACAGCGGCGTAACCGACCGCGATGGCGGCCACGGCGACGTTTCGGCCGTCGCACTCGCCACGATCCATGCCACCAAGGGACTCGAGTGGCCCCATGTTGTCGTCCACGACGTGCGCGACGGGCTCTACCCCCACCGCCTGGCCGACGACACCGAGGAGGAGCGGCGTATCTTCCACGTAGCCGTCACCCGTGGTCGCCGTTCGGTGGCCGTCACCTGCTCGGGACCACGGTCCCCCTTTGTCGATGAGCTGACCGAGGCTCGCACCGAGCCGTGGCCGGCGGCCGACGCCTCGCCGCCATCACCTGATGGCGTTCCCGGCCGGACCGGCTCGGGAGGCCGAGACCGATCCGGATCCGGCTCTGGTTCCGCCAACGCCGGGCGGGCCGAACCGGAGTCGGCCATTGAGGCGGACCTCCGGGAGTCGCTCACCCGGTGGCGGCGTGAGCGGGCCAGAGATGATGCCGTCCCGGCCTACGTGGTGCTGAACAATCGCACGCTGGACGCCATAGCAAGCGCCGAGCCTCGGACGCTGGGGGAACTCGCCTCCGTACCGGGAATCGGGCCGTCGCGGTTGGAACAGTACGGCGATGAGATTCTCGGAATCGTGGCCGCCGAGATTGACGCCGAGGCCTCCGATGGTGGACGATGAGGTGAGAGGGGTCGACAACACGACGATGATCGCCGTGTCCAGCAACTGTTCGTCCACCCACCGAGGTGATCGCCATGAACCTTGCCGTCGCTCTCACGATGACACCGATATCGAGTCTCGATCTGAGCCGATATGTGACCGTGCCGACATCCGCAACCGTCGCCGAGACGGTTGCGGCCATGCGCAACGGTGAACGGTCGTGCGCCTGCATACTCGACGGTGAGACGCTGACCGGCGTATTCACCCAGCGCGACGTGCTCCAGCGGGCGATCGGGCAACCGGACAACTGGTCGACACCGATCGTGAGCCAGCTGGGTGGCCCGCCGAAGACGATCAGCAACGACCGCAGCGTGGCCGACGCCATCGAGGTCATGAACCGGTGGTGGATCCGCGATCTGGCCGTCATCGGCGCCAACGACGGGTTCGTGGGCAACCTGTCGTACTGGACCGTGATGCAGACGATCACCAATCTGCTGGCGTCGCGGATCGACGAGCCCCATCAGGTCCCCGCGGTTCGGGACGGCCTGGATTTCGTGGACTTCACCGGGCTGAACCTCCATCCTCCGGTGATGATCGACCAGCACGAATCGCTCGATGTCGCCGTGCACCATCTACGGAATCGGGGCATCTCCCAACTGCTGGTGGTCGATCACCGGGAGCATCTGGTGGGCACCCTCTCGGAGTTCGATCTGCAGATGAAGGTCGGCTGCGAGGTGGCCGACCTGAACTCGCTGACCCTGGCCGACGTCATGACCGCACCCCCAAAGGCCATTGCGGTGCGTTCCCCGGTGTCACGGGCCATCGCCGCCCTCGTCGACAATGTCGACTCCAACGTGGCCCTGCTCGCCGAAACCAAGCGACCGGCCGGCGTGGCCTCCTTCCGCGACATCACGGCCTACCTGGAGTCGAGTATCGAGGCGCTGACGGCCACGACCTGACCGGGTGCCGGGCAAACGGTCACAGACTGTCACAAGCCGACGTCAGAGTGACACCCATGATGGTCGATGACGTTTGCCCCCGTCGAGTCGCCGCCATGCAAACAGCGGTGGAACTCGACGTCGACAAAACTGATTTCCCGTTCGAGTCCGGGCAGGAGGCCCAGCTGTGGGACGAGCTGGAGGCGGAGTTCAACGCACTCGTGGGCCGCATCGGCCGGGTTTGGATCGCCGAGTAAACAGCGGTCGGGCCCCACCGGATAGTGTGGGCCCATGGCTGACTTCCAGTTCACCGACCTCCTCCCGCTCGGCGACGACACCACGCCGTACCGGTTGCTCACGCACGACGGTGTCGAATCGGTCGACCTCGGCGGCACCTCATTCCTGCGGGTGAGCAACGAAGCCCTCCGTTTGCTGTCGGCCGAGGCGATTCGCGACATCTCACACCTCCTCCGACCCGGGCACCTTCAGCAACTGCGCAACATCATCGACGATCCGGAGGCCTCGGCCAACGACCGGTTCGTGGCCACCGAGTTGCTACAGAACGCCAGCATCGCCGCCGGCTTCGTGCTGCCCGGTTGCCAGGACACGGGCACCGTGATCATCAAAGGCAAGAAGGGCCAGTACGTGCTCACCGAGGGCAACGACAAAGAGCCGCTGGCCCACGGGGCCTTTGACACCTATCAGAACTCCAACCTGCGCTACTCCCAGATGGCCCCGCTGTCGATGTGGGAGGAGAAGAACACGGGTACCAACCTTCCCGGCGAGATCAAGATCGAAGCCGTTCCGGGCGACGCCTACAAGTTCATGTTCATGACCAAGGGCGGCGGATCGGCCAACAAGAGCTACCTGTTCCAGGAGACCAAGGCGCTGCTGAACCCAACCAGCCTGCGGGCCTTCCTCAACGAGAAGTTGCGGCTCCTCGGCACATCGGCCTGCCCCCCGTATCACCTGGGGGTGGTCATCGGTGGCACATCGGCCGAGTTGGCAGTGGAGACGGCCAAGCTGGCCTCAACCCGCTACCTCGACTCGCTGCCCACCTCCGGCTCCCCGATCGGGCACGGCTACCGCGACCTCGAGATGGAGGCCGAGATCTTGAAGTTGACCCAGGAGTTCGGCATCGGCGCCCAGTTCGGCGGCAAGTACTTCTGCCACGACGTTCGGGTCATCCGCCTGCCTCGCCACGGGGCGTCGCTGCCGGTCGGGATCGCCGTGAGTTGCTCGGCCGATCGTCAGGCGCTGGCCAAGATAACCGCCGAAGGCGTGTTTCTCGAAGAACTCGAACGGGATCCGGCGAAGTATCTGCCGGAGGTCACCGACGAGCATCTGTCGTCCGATGTGGTGCAGATCGATCTGAACCAGCCCATGGATCAGATCCGGGCTCAGCTCACCCGGTACCCGGTGAAGACCCGGCTGTCGCTGACCGGCACCCTCGTCGTCGGCCGCGACATAGCGCATGCCAAGATCAAGGAACGGCTCGACGCGGGCGAACCGATGCCCGAGTACCTACGCGACAATCCGATCTACTACGCCGGACCGGCCAAGACACCCGAAGGTTACGCCTCCGGGTCGTTCGGCCCCACTACCGCCGGCCGCATGGACTCCTACGTCGAGCAGTTCCAGGCCGCCGGCGGGTCGCTGGTGATGCTGGCCAAGGGCAATCGCAGCCAGCAGGTGACCGACGCCTGCAAGCGCCACGGCGGCTTCTATCTCGGCTCGATCGGTGGGCCGGCCGCCCGGCTGGCTAAGGACTCGATCCGCCACGTCGAGGTGCTGGAGTACCCGGAACTCGGTATGGAGGCGGTGTGGAGGATCGAGGTCTCCGAGTTCCCGGCCTTCATCGTCATCGACGACAAGGGCAACGACTTCTACGCCTCCACCGCCCGCCCCGTCGACCTCAAGCTCTGACCCCGACACCAAACCACGAGGTTTGCACCACGCAGAACGGGTGAGGAGCCCGGTCTAGCGGCGAGTGGACGCGTCGAGGACCTGGGTCAGGGCCCGGGTCAGTTTCTCGGCGTAGGCGACATCGATGAACTCGTTGGGTCCGTGGTCGTTGGAGCCCGGACCGAGCACGCCGGTGATCACGAACTGGGCCGCCGGGAACTTGTCGCCCAGCATCCCCATGAACGGGATGGTGCCGCCCTCGCCGTAGAGCTGCAGATCCTGTCCGAAGTGGGTTCGACAGGCCTCGTCGAGCGCAGAGCGCAGCCAGGGGGCCAGGTCGGGTGCGTTCCATCCGGGCGCTCCCCCGGCGCCGCTCACCGCCACCCGGGCTCCGTAGGGCGGATCAGCGGTCAGAGTCTCGACCAGCTCGGCCTCGACCGCAGCCGGGTCGGCCGTCGGCGGTATGCGAAGCGACAGTTTGAGCGTGGTGGATGGTCGGAGCACGTTGCCGGCGACCGCCGAGGGCGGTATGCCGTCGGCGCCGACGTAGGACAGACTGGGCCGCCAGGTCTTGGCCAGGAGCGCCTCGGTCACATCATCGACTGCCAGACGGGCACCTTCGACGAGGGGCGGGTTCTCGAGCATGGCCTCCCCCAGAAGGTCGGCCGTGGAGCGGGCCTCGTCGATGCGATGACCAGGGGTGTCCACGTTCGCGGATTCCAACAGGATGCGTCCGTCGGAGGCGTCCTCGATCCGGTCGAGCAGCTGCCGCATGATCCGGAACGACGACGGCACCACACCGCCGTAGCCGCCGCTGTGGAGGCCCTCGGTGACGATGTCGACCGAAAGGCGGCCACCGACCATGCCCCGCAGCGACGTGGTGAGCCACATGGTGTCGTAGGTGGCACAACCGGAGTCGAGGCAGATGACGAGGTCGACGTCACCGAGGCGGTCGCCGAGAGCGTCGATGTGCGCCGGAAGGTCGGGACTCCCCGACTCCTCCGAGGCCTCGATCAGCACGAGCAGCCGACCGTGACTGCCCCCGGCGGCGTGCAAAGCGGCGACCGCGGCGAGGCTGGCGAAGGCGGCATAGCCGTCATCGGCCCCACCTCGGCCGTACAGGCGTGTTCCCTCCATCACCGGCTTCCACGGCCCGAGATCGGGACGCCAGCCCTCCATCTCGGGTTGCTTGTCGAGATGACCATAGAGCACCGTCGTCGATCCAACGGCCGGACCGGCCGGGCCGAACGGCTCGATCTCCGTCACCACCAGCGGTGTGCGACCGGGGAGGTGCTCGACGGTGACGGTCATACCCTCGACGGGCTGCGACTCGATCCAGGTCCTGATCAACGTGACCGCATCGGCGATGTGACCCGACTGATCCCAAGCCGCATCGAACGACGGCGACAGTGCCGGAATCTCGATGTAGCGGTGGAGCTGGGGCACGATCTCATCGGCCCACAACCGTTCGATGCGCTTGTTACTCAACGACAGGTCCAACTCACGTCTCCTCGTTCTCGGGTGCGGTTCGGAGCCCGGGCCGCGCCCGCGAACCGTCACTGCACAACCGATACTAGGGACCACCGGTCCCGGATCGGCGGTTTTCGGCCACTCGTGCTCCGGCCGCATACCGGTTCCGGCGCGAGCCACCGCTGTTTCGGCGGTTGAAGGCGCGGGTAGGCTCGCCCCATGACGATCGATGACGAGCTGATCAACCGCGTCACCTGGAAGATTCCCAACGCGCTGGCTCTTGTCGGCTCCCGTTCCGGGGACGAACGGAACGCGATGACCACCAGCTGGATCACCCAGCTCTCGATGGAGCCGGTGCTGATCGGCATCGGCGTCGACAACACCGCCGTCACCCACCGCCTGATTTCCGAGGGCGGATCGTTTTCGGTCAACCTCTGGAGTGCCGACGACACCCGAGTCTTCGTGAAGTTCTCGAAACCGGCAACGTACCAGGACGGCCAATTGAACGGACGAGACGTCCGCGACGGCCCCAGCGGCGCCCCGGTCTTCGACGAGGCGATCGCGTGGATCGACTGTGAGGTCCGGCAAGCCGTCGATTTCGGTACCCACACCCTCTTTGCCGGCGAGATCGTTGGGGCCGAGATCCGCGACGACGACGCCAGAGCCGCGGCGATGAGCGATACCAGGATGAAGTATGGCGGCGTGAAGCGAGGGGGTCACGGCTCGTCGTGAGCCGATCGGATTCCCGAGTGCGCCGATCGGTCCATTGGTCCTTTTGCCCGGGATCGCGTCGCCGCTACCCGACCGCCCCGCATCTCTCCATGGCGTCGAAGAACTTGGCGTAGAACTCGTCGGTGATTTCGCCCGACAGCAACACGTCGACATCGCCGTCGGTGAGCTGCCCGATCAACTGGTCGGACACGCAGGGGGCGTCGCCGGGGGAAACCCCGTTGGCCACCAACTGCTCGGTGATCTGCTCGCCGACGTCGCCCTCGATCCCGCAGAGGAACATGGCCCGAAACTGGTCCTCCTCGAACGCAGGGGTGATCTCCTCCGCGGTCAGCTCCACCTCGATCGCTTCGAGCTCGCGGTCCGACAGCAGGCGGTCGACCACACATTCGGCCTGGGCCGTGGTGACGTCGGGATTGGCCGCGGTGAAGTCGGCCACGAGCGATTCCCTGGTGATCCCTTGACCACACCCGGCAGCCAGGAACGTGGCCGCGGCGGCGAGCGCAACAACCCTAATTGACCATCTTCTCCCGGCCCTCCCAGTAGGGGGCGCGCAGCTTGTACTTCTGGAGTTTTCCGGTTGCCGTGCGGGCAAGCTCATCGCGGAACTCTACCGACGTTGGGCACTTGTAGTGGGCCATCTGGTCGCGGCAGAAGTCGATCAGATCCTTCTCGGTGACATCGGAGCCGTCGGACACCACTACCAGTGCCTTCACCGTCTCCCCCCACTTCTCGTGGGGCACGCCGATGACCGCAACCTCGTTGACGTCGGGGTGGGAGAACAGCACGTCTTCGACCTCGATCGACGAGACGTTCTCGCCACCGGAGATGATGACGTCCTTCTTCCGGTCGGTGATCGAGAAGTAGCCGGCGTCGTCCTCGTAGCCACCGTCACCGGTGTGGAACCAACCACCCTCCAGAGCGTCGGCGGTTGCCTCCGGATTGTCCCAGTAGCCCTTCAGGATGTGGTTGCCACGGGCCAGCAGCTCTCCGGAGGGGTCGACCTTCATCTCGATTCCGATCGCCGGAGCCCCGGCTCGACCCAGCAGTTTGGCCCGCTCACCGGGAGCCAGGTGGTCCCACTCGGAGCGGGTGCGGCTCATCGTGAGCAGCGGTGACGTTTCGGTCAGCCCGTAGATCTGGATGAACTCCCAACCCAGCTCGGTCTCGATGGCCTCGATCGTGGCGGTCGGGGGCGGTGCTCCGGCCACGATGATCCGGACCTTGTCGCGGCCGGGGATCTCGCCGTCCCATGTCTTGGCCGCGTCGAGAATGGCCGCGCAGACGGCGGGCGCGCCGCACATCAGCGTCACGCCGTGGTCGCGCACCCGACGAAGGATCTCGGCCCCGTCGACCTTGCGCAGCACCACGTGCTTGACCCCCATGGCAGTGACCGAGTAGAGCATGCCCCACCCGTCGCAATGGAACATGGGGAGGGTGTGCAGGTACACGTCACGGTCGGAGACCCCGGCCTGCCAACCGAAGGTCACCGCGTTGGTCCAGCGGGCCCGGTGGCTCTGTTCCACACCCTTCGGTCGAGCGGTGGTCCCTGACGTGTAGTTGATCGACGAGGTCTCCAGCTCGTCGGCCTCCCACGGCTGCGGATCGCCCTCCTTGCCGTACCAGACGGCGTCGGAGTCCTCGCCCATGATCCACTTGTGCTTGCACTCGACACCCTTCAGCGTTTCCTCGAGTTCGGGGTCGATCAGGAGCACCTCGGCGCCCGAATGCTCGACGATGTACCGGACCTCGTCCTCACTCAGCCTGAAGTTGATGGGCACGAAGATCCGTCCGTTGCCGCCGACGCCCCAGAACGAGGTGAGCAGACGCGCCGAGTTGTGCGACACCATCGCCACCCGACCCCCCATGGGAATGCCGAGCTCGTCCATCACCACGCCCATCTGCCGGCGGATGTCACCGAGCTGGCGGAACGTGATGTCGGCGAGGGGCGGTGCCGGCTGATCGGGCTCGTCGACGATGGCAACCCGATCGGGATAGACCTTGACCGCCCGGTCCAGGAAGTCGTTGATCGTCAGTGGAACTTGCATGGCTCCCCTTTCCGGACCGATCGAGGGGATTCTCATCCGTCGATCGATGTTCGAAAGATCGAAGTCGGTTGTGCGCGAGGCGGCACAAGTCGTTCTCAATGTAGTCGCCGTGTGGCCCGCCATTCCAGATCCGGCGGCCATCGGTGTCAATTCCAGCGGCGTCGGGCCGATCCAAGGAGCCATGGCTCCTATCGCGCCCCCGATCGAGGGGGATCTGTGGTTCAACACCGATCCAATCACCTCGGAACACCTCCGAGGGCGGGTCGTCGTTCTCGTGTTCTGGTCCGCCGGATGTGAGGCGTCGTTGCACCGCCTCCAGCAGGTCGGCTCCCTCCTGGACAAGGGACTCGACCGCAGCGGTCTCGGCTGCTCCGACCTGGTCGCGGTGGCCGTCCACACGCCGCGTATGGCCTGCGAGGATGATGTCGAACGCCTGCGCCACGCCGTGCGCCGCCACCGGATCGCCATGCCGGTCGTCCACGATCCCCACTACCGGACATGGTCCCGATTCGAACCACCGGGCTGGCCGTCGACCGCCGTCATCGACCGGCGCGGCCGTATCACCGGCATCGCGGCCGGTTGCCGCGACTTCGATGTCATCGAGACCGCAGTGGGCGACGCCATCAGCCAACCGGTCGGGCGACGCAGCGACGACCCCGAACCGCCGGTGCTTCCAACCCGAGCCGAACCAGCGGAGCGATGGCCCGAGGGCGAGCGATCGATCGATCTCGATGGGGCCAGACTCCGATATCCCGCAGGATTGGCCGCCATCGCCCGGCGCGCGTCGACCCGTCTCGCCGTGACCGATCGGGATCGTCTGATCGTCGGCCGGGCCGGGCCCGACCTGCGCAACCTTCGTGTCGACCTCGTGCTCGAGGGTGTCGATCAACCGGGCACCGTGGCCTTCACCGACCCGGTGACCGTGGTCGTCGTCGAGCGCGGGACCAACACCGTCTCCTCGATCGACGTGTCCACCGGCGAGCGGTCGATCATCACTGCGGATCTCGTTCGACCCGTGGGAATCACGGTCGACATGGACGGTTCGCTGGTCATAACGGACGCCGCGGATGATCGCCTGTACCGGGCCACCGCCAACAGCGACCGGTCCGGCCATCTGGTCCTTCCCATCGCCGGATCGGGACGAACGGGTGTGAGATCCGGACGGGCCGACGACGCGGAACTGGCTCAACCGGTGGCCGCCGTGCGAACCGGCGCCGGATTGGTCTTCGCCGATGCGGCGTCGAGCAATCTGCGCCTTCTGACCGACGTCGGCGAGGTCATCAACATCACCGACTCGGATCTGTTCGACTGGGGACTGCTCGACGGACCGGCCCACCGGGCCCGACTCCAGCGACCGACGGCCCTGGGAGCATTTGCCGACGGTTCGATCGTCGTGGTCGACAGTGGCAACAACCGGCTGCGACTGCTCCACCATCGCCGTATCGAAACCGTCGGCTTGGACGGACTCAGCGCCCCGACCGCCGTCGCCGTCATCGACGAGAACAGGATCCTGGTGGCCGACACCGACAATCACCGACTGATCGCCGTCGATCCAATCCGGCAGGACGCCTGGCCCGTCATCATCGACGGACTCGATGAAACCCGGCCGATCACCGTCTGGGACGCCGAAACCGGGACCTCGGTCGATCAGCTCGATCACGTCTCCAGCGGAAGCGCGACCTCGGCCACCTGATCCAGTTCGTCGCCCCACTTCTCCGGTTCCTGCACCGGAACCAGCACGAACTTCGAGAACCCCACGTCGACGAAGGCCGAAATCGTGTCGGGCAACCGATCGAGGTGGGGCACGACCTCGTCCGGGTCGGCGTCCGGGCTGCGGCGGGCGAGGAGCGCCCGGTAGAAGTCCGAGATCTCCACACCGGGTCGCCGGTACGGGATCAGAGCCCCGTAGTGCTCGGGATCCATCCTGCGGCCGTGATTGGTGGCAACCGCCTCGACGGTCTCGCGGTCGTGGGCGACCTGTTCGGGGGTGCAGAACGAGGGCAGCCAGCCGTCGCCCAACCGTCCGACCCGTTTCAGCTCGGACGGAGCCGCGCCGCCGAGCCAGACCTCGAACTCCTCCTGGTGGGGTTTGACGGCCAGCGACACATCCTCGACGTGGAAACGAGGGCCGGAGTGGCTGACGTGATCCTCGGTCCACAGCCGCCGCATCAGCGGCAGCGCCTCGTTGAACCAGCCGGCCCGGTCGCGGCGCTCGACCCCGAAGGCCTGGTGTTCAGCCGAATCGGCGATCCCAAGGCCGAAGGCCGGTAGGACCCGGCCCTGTGACAACCGGTCGAGGCTGGCCAACGACTTGGCCAGGATCACCGGGTTGCGACCCGGCAGCACCATCACCGCGGTGCCGACTTTCAGCCGTGTGGTGCGGGCCGCGGCAAAGCTCATGGCCACCAGCGGATCGGGGCAGTCGGTCCCCAGTCGCTCCGAGAGCCACAGTGAATCGAAGCCCCGCTCCTCCAGTCCGTCGACCAGCGCCGTGAACCGGTGATGATCGTTGGACTCGGTTCGGGTTCCGAGGCCGTAGCCGATGCGGACCTTGAGCTGTGTCATCCGTTCAGGGTGCCATGCGGCGGTCGAACGTGTCACACCGATCCACCGGGGTCTCGGTTCTTTCGCACCCTCCAAGCAATCCCTCGATGTCTGGCTAGCATCAGAGCTTGTCCGACCTCCGGCCGGTTCCCACAGGATCGAAAGAGAACGCTCATGGCCACCGACAATCTGAGTGAGCTGGCGGAACGCATTCGCCGGCTGGCGCGAGTACCCAATCTCCTCGTGGCCTGCGATTACGACGGCACCGTGGCCCCGCTTGTCGAGGATCCGTCGAAGGCGGCCCCGGTCCGGGACTCGGTGGCGGCCATGCGCTCGCTGGCCGAACAACCGAACACCTACGTCACCGTCGTGTCGGGCCGGAGCCTGCGCGATTTGGCCACGCTGTCGCGGCTGCCCGAGGAAATCCGGCTCGTCGGCAGCCACGGCAGCGAGTTCGACCTCGGCTTCGCCTCACAGCTCGACCCCGACCTGGTCGAGCGTCGAGATCGGATCACCGCCGAGGTTCGGGCGCTGGGCGAGCGCTACAACGCGCTGATCGAGGAAAAACCGACCGGTGTCACCTTCCACCTCCGAGGCATGACCGACGAGGTGAAGGAGGCGGCCAGACAGGACCTGGTCACCGGTCCCGCCGGGCACGACTGGATTCACACCCGAAACGGCCACGACATCCTCGAGTTCTCGGTCATCGACACCAACAAGGGCACTGCGATCGACACCATTCGCCACCAGGTCGGGGCTTCGGCCGTCGTCTTCTTCGGCGACGATGTCACCGACGAGGACGGCTTTCGTTCACTCCGTGGACCCGACGTCGGGGTGAAGGTCGGCGACGGCGCCACCCTGGCCGAGTTCCGGGTGCCGGGGACCGAGACGGTGTCCCAGATCCTCGCTCTGCTGGCCGAACTCCGGTCCAAGTGGCTGGGCGGTGAAGGCCTGATACCGATCCAGAACCATTCCCTTCTGTCGGACCTGCGAACCGCGGCGATCCTCAGCCCCGAAGCGTCGATCAGCTGGATGTGCGCCCCCCGGATCGACTCCGCCGCCGTGTTCGCCGAACTGCTCGGCGGACCGTCGGCCGGACGATTCCTGGTGGCCGACGGGCCGCAGAAGCTTCCACCCACATCCCAGCAGTACCTCACCAACACGATGGTCGTCGAGTCACGGTTCCGTACCTTCACGGTCACCGACTTTCTCGACTCGTCGAGCGGTCGGACGCGACGGTTGGCGGGGCGTACCGATCTGCTCCGCATCCTGGAGGGCTCGGGCGAGGTTCACATCGAGTTCTCCCCCCGGCTCAACTTCGGCCGGGTGCCGACCCAGCTCGAGATCAAACCAGAGGGTGTCGTGGTTCTCGGAACCGCCGATCTGATGGTCCTGCGGGCGCCCGACGTGGAATGGGAGATCGTCGACGACGGTCGCCACCAGAGTGCGGTCGGTCGGGTTGTTCTGAGCCCCGACGACCCGGTGGCTCTGGAGCTGCGTTGCGGCACCGGCACGGTACGTCCGGACGCCCGCAGCGAACGGGAGCGCTTGAGCGACACCGCCCACTTCTGGTCGAACTGGGTGTCGAAGCTGAAGCTTCCATCGTCGGAACAGGAGCTGGTCGTCCGCAGTGCGCTGGTGCTGAAGTCTCTGTGTCATGGGCCGACCGGCGCGATCCTGGCCGCAGCTACCACCAGCCTGCCGGTCCAGATCGGCGGTGTGCGCAACTGGGACTATCGCTACTGCTGGCTGCGTGATGCCGCCCTGGTTGCCAAGTGCCTCGTGCAACTCGGCTCCCGTGCCGAGGCCATGGCGTTCCTGGACTGGGTGCTCCAGCTTCTCGAGACCCGCAGCGATCCGGAGCGCCTCGCGCCGGTCTACAACGTGACCGGCCGCCACCTCGGACCCGAGGCCGAGATCGCCCAACTACCGGGCTATGGCGGCAGCCGTCCGGTACGGGTGGGCAACGCGGCCGACGGCCAGGTGCAGCTCGACGTGTTCGGCTCGATCGTCGATCTCGTACACGAACTCCTGGAGCACGGCGAAGCCCTGTCGGCCGAGCACTGGCGCCTCGTCGAAGCCATGGTCCTGGCAGTTTCCCGGCGGTGGCATGAGGCCGACCACAGCATCTGGGGGATCCGCAAGCCTCCGCGTCAGCACCTCTACTCCAAAGTGATGTGCTGGGTGTCGGTCGATCGTGCCATCTCGATCGCCGACCAGTTCCTGGACCGTTCCCCGTCGGCCTGGGTCGAACTGAGGGAGCGCATAGCCGACGACGTCACGATCAAGGGATGGAACGAGTCGGTCGGCGCCTTCACCGCCGCCTACGGTTCGTCGGATCTCGACGCCTCGGCGTTGGCCGTCGGGCTGACCGGGTTGCTCGATCGTGATGACCCACGCTTCCTGGCCACGATCGACGCGGTGGAGCGTGAACTCATGGTGGGCTCGACCGTCACCCGCTACTCGATCGACGACGGCCTCCCCGGCACGGAGGGCGGCTTCAACCAGATGACGTCATGGCTGATCGACGCGCTCTGTCTGACCGGCCGCCACGATCGAGCGGCGGGCTTGTTCACCGACGTCTGCGAACGCGTCGGCGACACCGGCTTGATGAGCGAGCAGCACGACCCGGAGCACGACCGGGCGACGGGCAACATACCTCAGGCCAGCGCTCACGTCGGCCTGATCAACAACGTCCTGTCCCTCGACGGCGACA
>JAOTVU010000042.1 GCA_029863385.1 Acidimicrobiia bacterium | reverse complement strand
CAATGGCAGGCGTCCATCGAGCCGCTGGTGTCGATGGCGAGGACCTGGGCGACGGTTTGGCGTCGCAGCGGGTCGGTGATCTCCGAGTCGACCGGCAGCAACTCCTCCAGGTCGGATCCCCGGTAACCCCCCAGTGCGTAGGTGTGATCGCCACCGACCGTCACGAGGCCGCGTCCGAGGTCGCGGACGGCGGCCGTCAGGTTCGCCACCTCGGCATCGGCCAAATCGAGACGGTTGACGTTGATCAGCACGATCGAGGCGTACTGCGACAGGGAGTCGAGCGGCGGCAGACTCCGGACCGCGACCGTTTCGGTCGGCAACCCCGCGGCCTCGAGCAGTGCGACCATGCGTGCCGCATCGACGCCGGGCGTGGCCCCGGCGGCCGCTTGTTCCCCATCGACAACGAGCACGGTTTCGGCTCCGCTGACCGGAACCGCGGCATAGGCCCGATTGTTCAGCGTCACCGGGTCACCGGCGGCGTCGACGTCCACCTGGTAGCGCATCACGCCGGTGGAGGCGGCCACGTCGTCGAACACCACCCGGTTGTCGCCGGGGGTCAGGCTGACGGTGCGCCGCTCGACAAGCTCCCCGTCCCGTCGCAGCGTGACGGTGGCCTCGGTGGCGATTTCCGAGGTCACGGTGGTGGCGACGGTCAAGGCCTCGTCGACCTGGACAAGCGACGGCGCATCGATCGAGGCGACCGCGGCGTCGGCGCCCGACGGCGGTTCGATGATGACGACGTCGACGGGGACCCCCAGCTCGGCCAACCGCTCCGCCTCGGCGGTCGCGTCGCCTTTCGTGGCCCGGCCGTCGGAGAGGAGCACCAGCCTGCGTCGGGCGTCGTTGGGCAGCGCCGCCGCGCCGAGCCGCAGAGCGGCGGACAGGTCGGTGGCCGTCCGGTCGACGTCGACGCTGAGCGTGCTGAAGGCCGGGTCGTCGGCGACCACGTTCTCCAAGCGGGCGTTCTGACCGAAGGCGACGACTCCGGCGACGTCGTCGGAGGCGGCCTCCCGCTTGGCCGTCAGGGCGTCACGTACGAACGTCGATCCGTCGGACACACCTCCGACGCCCATGGAATCGCTGGCGTCGACCAGGAAGACGGTGGCCACACGATCGGTGGGGAGCGTGATACCCGGGTTGAACAGCACGACGATCAGCGACAGGGCCACCGCGGCCCGCATCACCTTCGCCACCTGCCACTGACGAGCGCTCACGCCGACCCGGCGGCGGGCCAACAACCACTCGGCAGCCACCACCGCCAGCAGGGCGGCGATCACCCAGCGCCGCAGCGGAACCTGACCCTGGGCGCCGAGCCCATCGGCCTCGGCGAACCCACGGACGAACGGGAGGTCGATGGCGGGCGCGATCGCCGACTCGGCCGGCGGTGGATTGACGGCCACCACGACCGGTACCCGGCCGTCCTGTTCGACCCGCCAAAACCCCATCGCCCCCGCCACCGGGGCAGTACCGCCGGGGGCCACGTCGACCGACGACCCGTTGGGGTCGGTGATCGTCGCCGCCAGCCGAGGATCGACGGGCAGCCGCTCTCCCACGGTCAACCGGGCCGGAGGCAGGGCGGCCTGCGCCAATTCGGTGATGATCCGATCGACGAGCACCGGATAGGCGGCCTGCAGCGGCAGGGTCGACTCGTCGAGGGCGAAGGTCTGGTAGACGACGTCCGCCCCCGGCCGCCTGATCACCAGGAGAAGCGGGCCCTCATCACCACCCAGAACCACCTCGACTCCTGGATCGGCCGCAGCGAACGAGACGTCCTGCGCTCGGGCCAGCAGCACGTCGCCAAGATCCAGCCCACTGACGAGCGGGGAATCGGGATTGATCGAAACCAGTGCCGGGCGGTCGAATTCGCCGGTGACCTGGATCCCGCCCGGGCCGCCCCCCGGTGGTGTGATGAGCCAGGTCGGGATCGACAGCTCGTCGGGTACGGCCACCCGGTCGGCGATGATGACGTCGATGTCTTCCAGGGCATCGAGGTCGATGGAACCAGCGTCGGTTTCGGGCAGTGCCGCTCGGGTGTCGACGGTAAGCCCGGGGATGACGGCCAGGGCGGCGTCGAGGAAAGCGTTCCCGCCGCCCAGACGCAGCACGGATATCTCGGGCCGGCGGGCCACGGTGCCGACGGCTCGGTTGTCGAGCAGGAAGGAGTCCTCCGACTCGAGGAACACCTCGACAAGCTCACCCGGCGGCAGTCGGACCGACAGGTTCTCGATCGATTCATCGGCCAGTTCGACGGTCAGTCGCTCGACGGTGACGCCGTCGACGTCGACCCGCACCGACTCGGTGGCCGGCGGACCGCCGTAGTGTCGGACGGCGATACGCGCCACCAGTCCGTCGGAGGAGGGCTCGACCGACAGACGGCTGATGCCCCGGTTGGTGGCCGAGTCACCGATGCGTTCGTAACGGGTGCCGACCGGCGCAAGCCCGAGGTCCTCGGTGTTGATACCCCCATCGGACACGAACACCACCCGGGTCGGACGATCTCCGGTGTTGAGCCCGGCGGCCAGGGCGAAAGCCGACTCGAAATCGGCGGGACCGTCGTAGAGCTCGATCCGGTCGAGTGCCTCGTCGAACGCGCCGGCGTCGGACGAGCGTGTCAGCAGAGCACGAGCATTCGCCCCGGCCACCACCAGTGAGGCCTCACCACCGTCCGGCACCTGGCGGCGGAGCTCGGAAGCCCGGTCGACGGCTTCGGCCTGGCGGTCGGGCGAGCCGTCGGCCGCCTGCATCGACGCCGACCCGTCGACAACGAAGATCGTGTGCTCGGCCAAGGCCAGCGGCGTGAGCCGAACCGGACCGGCCATGAGCAGCGCCAGCAGCAGGGCGGCCAGCACCTGGGCCACGAGGAGCCAACTCGGCACGAGGTTTTGCCATGGTTTCGCCGCCGTCACCGGCTTGGCCACCTGACGCCACAGGAAGATCGCCGGCACCGTCGCCTGGATACGGCGCGGCTTCAGAATATGGAGCGCGATGATGGGCAGGGCCAGCAGCCCCCACAGCAACCCGGCAGGGTTGGTCAGCGCCCACTGGCCCCACGTCAAGACAGGATCCCGGAGGCGGTGAACGTCGTCATGATCGAGGACTGCAGATCGTCGTCGGTGAACACCCGGACGTAGCCGGCGCCGCTGCGGCGGACCCGGCCGGCCACCTCGTCCAACCAGGATTCGGCCAGCTCGGTGTAGTCGGCGGCCACCGAGGCCGACACGCTCACATCCACCGTGGCGCCGGTCTCGGCGTCGACAAGCTGGAGGTCGCCGGTGACCTCGGGCGTGATGTCGGTGGGATCGAGCACCTGGACGACGGCCAGGTCGTTGCGACCCATCGGCAGGCGCCGTAGGCCGGTGTCCCACTCCTCGGTGAGCAGGTCGGAGACGACGACGGTTATCCCGGCCGGTCCGGGACGGGCCAGCATGGCCAGCGACGCGGCGGCGAACGGGGTGTCACCGCCGGCCTCCAGGGCCTCCAGACGGGAGAAGAGCTGGCCGACGGCGGCTCGCCCGAGCATGCGGGGTCCCTCCCGCGTGGCCGGGAACGTGTTGAGGGTGACGATGTCGCGGTTGGTCAGGGCGACGAACCCGATGGCGGCGGCGAACCGTTTGGCCAACTCCAGTTTCGCCCCGGCCATCGAGCCGGACGTGTCGACGAGCAGCCGCAACGTGACGTCGTCCTCCGCCTCGAACAACTTCAGCAGGAGCCGATCGAAACGGGCGTAGGCGTTCACGTCGATACGGCGAAGATCGTCGCCCGGGTGGTACTGGCGGTAGTCACTGAAGTCGAGCGAGGAGCCGAAGCGGGGGCTGCGATGATCGCCGACCAGGCCACCGATGAGAGGTCGGTGCGTTGAAACCTGGAGCCGTTCGAGGCGGGCCAGAAGGGCCGGGGGGAGCAGGTCGGAAGCCATCGTGGGTCGGGTCGTGGAGCCGTCGGTCGTCGTCGCCGGATCGGTGGCGGGCCCTACGGCGCCCCCCGAACGCCGGAGCCGGGAATGGGGACGGCGTCGAGCACGGCATCGATCAGCTGATCGGCATCGACGCCATCGGCGGTGGCCTCGTAGCCGACGTTGACGCGGTGACGCAACGCCGGGACGGCGACCGCTCGGATGTCGTCGGTCGACACATTCGGCCGTCCGTCGAGCAGTGCGGTGGCCTTGGCGCCGAGCGTCAGCGCCTGCACGCCGCGCGGGCTGGCCCCGAAGCGCACGTACCGGGAGACGGCCTCCGGCGCGTTTTCGCCGCCGGGGTGCGTGGCCACCACCAGGTCGACGGCGTGACGGACGCAGTGGTCGGGAATCGGGACCGACCGGGTCAGGGCGATCATGGTCCGCAGCGTCGCTCCGTCGGTCACCGCCTCGACCGTCGGGGTGACCGTACCGGTGGTCCGCTCGGCCACGGTGACGAGCTCGTCGGCCGAGGGAAACGGCACCATCGACTTGAACATGAACCGGTCGAGTTGGGCCTCGGGCAGCGGGTACGTGCCCTCCATCTCGATGGGGTTCTGGGTGGCCATGACGAGGAACGGTCGGGGCAGGAGGCGGGTTTCGCCCCCGACGGTCACCGCTCGTTCCTGCATGGCCTCCAGCATGGCGGCCTGGGTCTTGGGGGTGGCCCGGTTGACCTCGTCGGCCAGGATCAGATTGGCGGTGATCGGACCGGGCCGGAACCGCAGCTCCCGAGCCCCGTCCTCGGATTCGTGCAGCACCTGGGTGCCGACGATGTCGGCCGGCATCAGATCGGGGGTGAACTGGATGCGGCTCCACGGCATCGACACCACGTCGGCCAGCGTGCGCAGCAACATCGTCTTGCCGAGACCGGGAACACCCTCGAGCAGCACGTGGCCCTCGGCCAGCAGGCAGACCAGCACGTCGCGCACCAGCTCGTGCTGGCCGACGATCACCTTGCCGATCTCGGCTCGGATCCGAAGGGCGATCTCCCGGCACTCCTCAGCCGAAATTCGCTCCTCGGACAACGCTGAGTGTCGTTTCTCGTGCACAGAATCCATGGCTAGGGGCCTCCCGTGGTGAGTCGATCGAAGTACTTGCCGACGAGTTCCTGCTGGCTGGGCGACAGGCGGTTTCGGTTGAGGGCCTCGGAGGCTCGTTGGCTGTAGTCGCCGATGATGTCCGACACCGGGATGCGCGACTGGCCGGTCGTGGTCAGCCCCTCCCCCCGACCGACGGTTTCGGTCTGGCCGTCACCGGTCAACGTTCCGCCCAGGTCAAGCCGATCGCCTTCGGCCAGCGCCGACGGATCGACGATGGTGAAGCCCGAATTGTCGCCTTCGATGTCGGGTTGGTCGAAGCCGCCGGGCTGTCCGACCCCGCCCTGACCCTGGCCCGACCCGCCGGCGGCGCCGCCGACCGTGCCCTGGGCGCCACTACCACCCTGGCCGCCGGCCCCCTGGCCGGAACCGCTGCCGCTCCCGGAGCCCTGCCCGGTTCCTTCCCCCGAGCCTTCACCCGAACCCTCACCGCCTTCCCCCGAGCCCTCACCCTGTCCTTGACCCTCGCCCTGACCCTCACCGGAGCCGGATCCGGTTCGACCGCTGCGGGCCTGAGCGGCCAGGTTCGACAGCTGTCCGGAGGCCTGTGCCGACCCCTGTTGGGAGGCGACCGAGTCGGCGTTCGCCCCCTGGGCCAGCGCCGCCTCACCGAGCGCGGCCTGCGCGCCGGCCACATCGCCGGCCGCCAGCTGTTGGGCTGCGTCGGCCAGTGCGGCGGCCGTGGCGGGATCCCCTGCCTCCTGGGCGGCGGCCAGCTCGGCCAGACGCTCGGCCAACTCCTCCTGCTCGCCCGCACTCAACTCGTCGAGACCCTCGGCCAGCTCGGCCAGCTGCTCGGCCGGGGAGCCCGACGGCTCACCGGGCAGCGGCCTGGTGGCGAGGCTGCGCTCCAGTCCCTGGGCGGCCGCCTGCTGGGAGGCGAAATCGGGTGACCGGTCGGCGGCGAGATCGGCGGCCTGCTCGTCGAGCAGCTCAGCCGCCTCCGCCAGGCTGTCGACATCTCGGAGATCCTCGGCCAGTTGGGCCAGTTGCGCCGCCAGCACCGGATCGGCGCCCGGCTCCTCCCGGACCTCCTCGGCCAGCTCTTCGACCTGTTCGGCCAGCTCATCGGTTTGGGCCTCGACCAGTTCGAGTCGGCGCCGTTCGGCGTCCTGTGGATTGGCCATCAGGGCCAGGGCCACGGCGACGACGGCCAGCGCCCCGGCAACCGCCCAGCGGATCCAGGTGGGCCGCCCACCGGGGAGGGGCACGGCGGTTCGGGCCTGGGCCGACGGGGCATCGTGCTCGGCCAACCGTTCTGCCCGGTAGCGGATCCGATGTCCGAATTCGTCGTCGAGATCCCTGAACTGCAGCGCGGCGGTGAAGATGTCGCTGGCCCCAAGACCTTTGTCGGCGGCGCGGGCGGCGGCGAACCACGACAGCGGCTGCCCCACTGCGACGGCCACCAACACAAGCAGCGCACCGAGCGCGACGGCCAGCGCCGTCGGCTCGGGCCAGGCCCATGGCCGGAACCGGCCGACGAGTACCAACAGCAGTGCGACCGCGGCGACGATCGGCGCAACCAGGGAGGCAACCGCCCACGCCCAGACCAGCCTCAGCCTCGTTCGCATCGCCCCGAGCAGGCGGCCCACCGCGCTGCCTCGTTCGGGTTCGGACGGCGTAACCGTTTCCGGCGACGACATGGGCGGCTCGACTCCGGGGTCGCTCACTGGGACACCGAGCGACTCGGTGTGCGGAGCCTGCGGACGCCGAGCATGGCGGCCATGACCGAGATCCACACCAGCGCCAGCGACGATCGAAGCCACAACGGGATCACCGCCAGCTCACCCGGCCGCTCGTTGAAGGCGCCCGCGAATCCCGGCTCCTCGATGAGGATGTCGCCCCGGAACCGCTGGTTGACATCCTGGGCCTCGATGAAACCGGTCCGGATCCCCGAAAGCGGCCACGGACCGTTTACGTCGGACACCTCCCCCGCCGCACCGGCGAGGAGCACGAACGGGTTCCAGTAGAAAGGCGTGAGATAGGCCAGGACGGAGTCGGGGCTGTTGCCGTTGTTGCCGACGGCGTAGAGGACCATCAGCACGGCGAACACCACCGCCGTGCCCACACACAGAACCAGGATCACGCCGTAGGCGATCAGGGTGGCGGCCGCGGTGCGCCGCAGCATGGCCGAGCAGGCCACACCGAGCACGGCCAGGAGAAACCCGATGAGCAACAGGGCCAGGATGCCGCTGACGATCTGGCCGAAGGCCACCCCGCCAAGGAGGTAGGCCATGGCGAGAATCGGTGCGGTGGCCACGACCAGTAGGAGCACGAACGCGCTGGAGGCCAGCACCTTGCCGAAGAAGATCCCGAACGGCCCTATCAAGGTGACCTGGAGGGGAATGAGCGTCTGGCGGTCCCGCTCCCCTGTGATGGCACCGGCGCTGATGCCGGGCACGACGAACAGCAGGAGCACCAGCTCGAGGATCAGGACCCACTCGAACACCGACCGGCCGACGTTCTGGCGGGCGATGCCGAACTCGCTGTTGAACGACGCCGTCTCGCCGGTGTAGGTGATGAACGCCACACCGAGGGCCAGGAGCAGGAAGACGGTCATGACCACCATGGAGCGGGCGGTGCGGGACCGCTGGCGCAGCTCCCGGTCGAGCACCGGCCGGACGTCGGTGAGCGCCTCGAGCACGGTCCCTGCCCGATTCCCAGCACGATTCATTGCACGATCCCCTGGGTGATCTGGAGGAAGAGGTCCTCGAGGTTCTTGTCGACGGTCGTGAACTCGAGCACGGCCCGGTCGTCGTCGACGATCAGCTTGCGAAGTAGCGCCTGCTGCTCGTCGTCGCCGGCCACCGGAAACTCCTCGACCGTGCCGTCGCCGAAACGGACACGAACCGAGCGGCCGACACCGAGCTGGGCCAGAATCCGGCCGGGCGGGCCGGACGCTAGCAGTTGCCCGGCCTCGATCACGCCGATGGCGTCACACATCTGCTGGAGTTCGGCCAGGATGTGCGAGGAGATGACGATCGACTTGCCCATTCCCTGCAGCTGCAGGAGGAGTTCCCGCAATTCGATGCGGGCCCGGGGGTCGAGACCGGACGCCGGTTCGTCGAGGATAAGCAGCTCCGGATCGTGGACGAGGGCCCGGGCCAGTGACAGCCGCTGCTTCATGCCTCGTGACAGGTCGTCGACGATGGTGTCACGCTTGACGTCCAGATCGACCAGCTCGAGCAGGCCGCCGACCAGCGACGGCCATTCGGAGCGCTCGATGTGATAGGTGGCGGCGTGGAACTCCAGGTACTCCTTGACGGTCAGGTTCTCGTAGACACCCATGACGTCGGGCATGTAGCCCATCCGGCGCCGCACCGCGGCCGGTTCGGCCATGGGGCTGTGGCCACAGACCCGGGCCCAGCCTGCGGTGGGGGTCAGCAGTGTGGCCAGTATCAGGAACGCGGTGGACTTGCCGGCGCCGTTCGGGCCGATGATCCCGAAAATCGAGCCTTTGGGGATGTCGAGGTCGACGTTGTCGAGCGCCTTGAGGCTCCCGTAGTGCTTCGTCAGGCCTCGGGCTTCGATGATGAGGTCGTCGCGGGGTGCAGTGGGTTCGATGAGCTCGACCGCCGTGCCGGGCGACGGTGGGGCCAGTGAACCAAGATCGGCCGCCGGAGGGGGCGGCAGCGGTGAACCGGTCGGTGGAGGAGGTACCGGCCGGCTGCCGTTGATCGGGGAGATTGGTTCGTCCATGCTCAGACCCCTCCCCCGTCGCCGTCACCACCGGCAGCCGGCGGAAAGATCGCCTCGGCCAGCTCAGCCGCCGTCGCCGTTCGGATGGTCGGGGTGCTGAACGGGCCGTCGACCAGCGCACGAATGTAGATCGATCCTCCGCCGACCGCGGACGCCGGTAGGTTGACCAGGACGATACCGGGATCGGCCGAACCGACCCGGGCGTCGATCCACGTGTCGCCGTTCCAGAGGTCAACCGCCGACACATCGGCCGGAACCTCGAGCACCAGCGACTCGACATCGGCCCCGGGGGGCAGGCTGTAGGAAATCGTCTGCACGTCGCCGTCCATTTGACGCCGCCGCTCCTCGGATACCATGCCGCCGCCGATGTCGCCCGACCAGCGCCAGTCGACGATTCGAGTGCGGACCGTTGCAGGGCTGATCGATGCGTCACCGGCAAGCTGGCTGATCGGGTACGACGACACGAACCCGGTCCGCCCCCGGGTCACCGACGACCCGCCGAGGGTCGACAGCGGCGCTGCGGCGTCCTTGGTCCAGCCGATCACGGTGATCTGGCCGGTGCGGCTTTCGAACCCGACCGCGGCCATCCAACGGTTCAATGCGGCCGGGCTGGCTGCGCTGTTGCGTCCGCCCTGCCGGGACAACTGCATCTGCACCGGGTTTTCCCACATGGGCGGGGCGGAGATGTTGTCGAGCCGGAAGTCGGTCGATCCTCCCGCCGGCACATCGGCGATCGAGGCCAGCCGGTCTCCGGAGAAGACCGAGACGTTCGACAATGGATAGTCGGTGTGGTTGGTGACGACGCCCTCGACACTCGAACCATCGACCGACAGCTCGACGCCCCACGGCCGGTCACTCGAACTCTCCGAGGCCGCGCCGAGCACGACGACACCGGCCGGCGGCACGTCGGCACCGACCCGGGTGCCCTGCACCGTCGGTGACGCAAACCCCGCCTGCTGGAATCGCCAGTCCCACGGGCTGAAGCCGTTGCTCGATGCCGACCAACCGTCGGTCAGCTCGACGCCGGTGAATCCGCCCCGCGACGATGACACCATGTAGTCGCTGATCGTTCGGGACGCCGTGCCCGAGCTGCCGGTAATGGTGACGTGGGACCCGGTCGTGCCCTGCCGGAAGAACTGACCCGATCCCCAGATGGCCAGACTCATCAGAGCGGCCAGACCGGGGATGGCCAGCCACATGAGAGGCTCTCGACGTGATCGCGAGAGGAAGAACCAGAGCACCGGGCCGACCAGAGCGATGTAGGCCAAGAGGACGGCCACGAAGGCTCCGATCGGGCGGGTGGTGAAGCCGGCGTCGATCGACAGGTCACTCAGAACCTCACCGGGATCGATGAAAACATCCTGCTCGACGTTGACCGAGAACCGGGGTTGTATCAGCCCGTCGAAGCGTCCGGCGTTGAGCATGTCGCCGGTGGCGTGGACGGTGCCGGAGCCGAGCCAGGCCCGACCCAGGACGCCGGCGCTCGATCCTTGCTCCGGTTCGAACCCGACCCCGGCTGCGGCCAGCGTGGCGCCGACGACGCTCGACTCCAGCTCGGCAACGGAGCCGTCGACGTAGAGGTTGCCGCCTGAGGACACCCAGCCGAACAGGGCGGCTCGTTGAGGCTCACTGAGGTTGACCACATCGGCGGCATTGGCGACCACCGCGCTGGCGGCGTTCAGCGTTGCCGACCCGTGGTCGAGGAGGGCCGGGTCGAACGGCACCAGTCGGGCCTGACCCAGACCGACGACCATCTCGGCCCGTTCGGGCAGCCCCGGGACGATCAGAGACGGCATCACCGCCACCGGTTCGACGTCGCCGACCTGCTGGAGGCCGACGACCGGGCGCCGCGTCTGTCCGTCGCTTGTTTCGACCCGCACCGTCGGAGGACCACCCCACGGGGACACCGTCACCGGTACCGCAAAGGTCTTGATGCTGCCGCCCGGAACCTCGATGTCGACGGTGGCCACCGTGATGCCCTCGCCCTCGAACAGAACATGAATGGATCCCGTCACGGCCTGGTCGGCCGCCACCGTCACCAGCAGAACCGTTTCGGTGCCGGGACGGAAGAACGACCCGACCGGTGTGTCGACCTCGACGGTGGTGTCGGCTGCGGCCGCCGTCGTCATCAGCACGGTCGGCACGGTCACCACGAGGGCCCAGACGGCAAGGGTGCGCCTCGCCAGACGGATCATCGTGTCCCTCACCATTGCACGATCCTAGGTGGTGACGGGGATGACTTTCGGTCAGGGATCGACAATTGAAATCCGGCGAGGTTACGCGCGAATTCGAACAGTTCTGTCGGAATCGGCGCGTAACTCCAGACGGGCCGGCACCGGCCGGTTGGCTTCAGAGGAAGAATCAATCGTCCCAGGCGACATACAACTGTTCCGGCCCCCGGAAGGTGATGTTCGGGAAGTAGTCGAAGGTCTGATCCTCGACGAGTCGAAGCGACGGGAGGCGCTGCGACAGGATCTCGGTGACGATCTGGGTTTCCACCTTGGCCAGCTTCGCTCCAAGGCAGTAGTGCACACCCTTGCCGAACGAGATGTGGCGGTTGGCGTTTGGCCGACGGATGTCGAACCGATCGGGATCGGGCCACAGATCGGCCTGCCGGTTGGCCGACGCGAAGTTGAGGAAGATCGGTGTCCCGGCCGGCACGTGATGGCCGCCGAGTTCGGTGTCGGTGGTGGTGATCCGCCGCCAGGAGATCTGGCTTGAGTTGAACCGCAGGACCTCCTCGACGGCGTTGGGTATCAGCTCGGGATCGGCGCCGACGGCGGCCCAGTCGTCGCGACGGGGCAACAGGCACTGCAGGGTGTTGCAGATGAGGGCCGTGACCGCCTCATGCCCGGCGAACGAAAGGCCGTAGATGATCGATTCCACCTCCCGGTAGGTCAGGTCGTCCGGGTTCTCCTCCTGCGCCGTAATCAGCTCGGACGCCAGATCGTCTCCCCGATTGGCCCGCTTCTCGGCGGTGAAGTCACGACAGTACCGCCAGTAGGCCAGCATGTGTTCGGCGATCTCGACCTGCTCCGCCGGGGTCGGCCGACCCCACGAGAACGCCTTCCGGTCACCGCACCACCCCTTGAGCAGCTCGTCGTCCGACGGTGGGAACCCGATGAACCGAAACACGGTCTCGCCCGGCAGGGGGAAGGCCAGCGCCTCGATGAACTCGGCCGGTGAACCACCCGCCAGCATCTCGTCGATCAGTTCGTGGGTTCGGCTCCGGATGTAGGGTTCGAGCGTTTTGAGGCGGCGGTTGGAGAAGCCCTGGCGGGTGTGGACCCGGATCTTGCCGTGGTCGGGTTCGGGCCGGTTCGACATGACGGCCACCGGATCGAAGTCGGGGGCGGACAGGATCTCGTGGGCCCCGGGGGCGAGCGGGAACACCGGATCCTGGACGTTGACCGAGGCGAACGTCTCATGATCAGTGAAGATCGCCTCGAGATCGTCCATCCGGGTCACGACCAGGTGGCCGAGTTCCTCGGCGTAGAACACCGGATGTTCGGCGCTCAACGCGGCGGCGACGGGATAGGGGTCGGCCAGGTAGTCGTCGTTGAGCGGGCTCCACGAGTGATCGACGGGGCAACCGGCCGGAGGTGGTGGGGGTGCCGGGCGTTCCTGGTGATAGTCGTGCTCGGTCATCACGCCCAGTTTCCCATGTCGGGCCGGGCGCGCAAAAGGGCTGGGGTACCGCCCCGGCCTTTCACCTCCGGTATCTTGGCGCAGCGCCCTTGATCTCGGGTCGGTGGGAGACGGCCGATTCCCTATCGTGGTTCTGTCGGCGTACGGCGACCACAACAGCCCATGCGCCCAGAGCGGTTGCTGCGATGACAACGAGGCCGTCTGCGCCGGGGCCGAACACGACAGGTGTGGAGCTGTCGACCTCGAGGACCTCGTCGGCAAGCAACGCGCCGACGAATGCGTTGCCCATTCCGTGCATGAGCACTGCGGGCCAAACCGATCCTGTCGCCATTCGAATCTCGCCGTAGATGACGGCGGCGAGGAGCGTGCCCACCAAGAGACGAGGCACAAGCGTGGCCAAACTCTCGTCGGTGAAGTCCCAGAACACCGCCACGTAGGGAATGTGCCATGCTCCCCAGATGAGCCCGACCACGAGGTGATTCGCCCATCGGCGGAGCCCGATGGCATCGAGGCGTGGAACGAGGTAACCGCGCCAACCGAACTCCTCGGCGATGCTGGTGACCAGGACGGGTACCAGACTGACGAAGAACGCCGTGGCAAAGGCGCCGACCGGGAAGCCCCCGCCACCGTCGACAACGAACTCGTCGAGCTGCAACCCAACGCCGGCGGTGATGGCGAGGATCACCGGGTAGAAGAGCATCGAAACGGCGTACCAGCGGCCGTTTCCTCGGAATCGAGGCCTCAATCCGGCGCCACCCCATCCATCGCCACCCCAGGAGCGCAGGACGACCGCTGTTGCGATCGGGGAGATGATCCAGACGAGTTGACCGATGCCGGCGCCGTCTTCTGCACCACTTGCATCATCGAGGATTCGTCCGAGCCAGCCGGCCGCCAGCACCACCACGGCGAACAGGACAACGTTGCGTACGGCCTTCCTTCGAGGATTCATTCCGAGAGGACTCCGCGTTCAGACTTCTTGACTTGGGACTTGGCCACCTCCGACCTGCCGTCGAGGCCATCCCGATCTTCCTCCACTCAACACCTCGGCTCACGTCGTCGCCAGAGCCGTTGGTCCCTCGATATGATCGAGCGCGTCGTGGCGCCTGGCTACCGCATCGCTACCGGCGCGAAGACGGCCACCATCACCGACGCCAGTGGCAAAGTCTCGTACGCGGGTCAGATGAGGGCTTCGTCAACAGCGAGAAGTACTGCGGTGGTTGAGATGGCGATGTCTGCGAGCACCAGGACCACGGCTTCGTCGACGACCTGTACCGCCCACCCCACTGGTGCCTGACGGGACGAATAGGACAGTTCGTCTGGCTAGGCTCGGGCAGAAACCCCCGGGAGGTGGTTGGTGTCAACGGAAACGATCGTTGCCGCAGCCGGTCGCTGGCTTCAAAAGGATACGTCGGAGCGTGCGGGGATGGGCCCTGAGATCATCGCCACTTGTAGCGTGGCCGTCCGTGAGCTGGTTTCGCGTCTCCAGGCGCTGGACTACCCGGTCGATCCGATGCTGGTGGCCTGCGTCGACGTGGACAACGCAATCGCTGCACTCGAGGAATCGGGCACCGGGGTGCCTCCCGCCTTGGCCGAGGTGTGGCGCCAGATCGGGGGGATCTCCCTCGTGGACCTGGATCATTACCGCCATATGGCGTTCTGGGAAGAACGCCTCGGGGGCGACGGTGGCGTCTTCGCCTGTGACGGCGTGGTGGTCGAAGCACCCAACGACGAGGCCTGGATTGGCTACGTGTTGGATCTGTTCGACGAGCAGGCCGACATCGGCCAGACGCCCGGGTTTCCGATCTCCCCCGACGCCCTGCACAAGGACAACACCAGTGGCGGCGGCCCGTACGAAATTGTTCCTGATGGTGGGGACCCGTGGATGGCGTCCCTGCGCGAGTTCTCGTGGAACGCACCTGTGCGCCCGACATCCGCACCGCCGGGATCAGCCCCAGACCTGGTGAGCTACCTGCGAACCGCCATTCTCGAATGTGCCGGCTTCCCGGGCCTGCTTGGGACTGCCGGCTTCGAGCCGCTTCGCCGTGAACTGACCCAAGGTCTACCCGTCTTCTGACCCAGCATCGGCAGCCACCCGCGGCCCGTTGAATCCTCGCCATCCGCCTCGTGCCGGCGATCGACTCCTCGCCGCAGTAGCACATGCCGTACAGTACGGGTGGTCGACGTCCGTCGAGTGACGGACCGATCGACCCCGACCGGGAAGGTGATCCGGCATGATCTCGGCCGAAGACAACAGGCGACTGACCGAATCCGGGCCCGGGACGCCCGGCGGCCGACTGCTGCGGTCGTACTGGCAGCCGGCCGCGCTGACCGAGGAACTCGATCGGGCCGAGGCGGACAGCGGACGACCGATCGTGCCGGTCAGGCTGCTGGGCGAGGACCTGGTGCTGTATCGCCAGCCGCCCGACCAGCCGGGTGGCGCTCCGGTTCACGGGCTGCTCGACCGGGCCTGCGGCCACCGCCGAGCCGACCTGACATTCGGCCGTCTGGAGAACGGCGGCCTTCGCTGCCCGTTCCACGGGTGGCTGTTCGACCACTCCGGACGTTGTCTCGAAACCCCGGCCGAGCCGGCGGGCAGCACCTTCTGCACCCGGGTTCGCCAGGTCGCCTACCCGGTCGTGGAACGCAACGGCATCGTCTGGGCCTGGATGGGCGACGGCGATCCGCCGCCGCTTCCCGGGATCGACGCCTTACAGGCCCCGCCGGAGCAGGTGTTCGCCTTCAAGGGCCTGTGGGACTGCAACTGGTTGCAGGCTCACGAGGTGGGCATCGACCCGAGCCACGCCTCGTTCCTCCATCGTTTCCTCGGTGATGTCGAGGAGGACTACGGCCTCCAGTTCCGGGCCACCATCGGCGACACGGGCGTGCCCACCACGGTCCTCATGCGGGAGGTGCCCAACCCCGACATTTCGGTCGAACCGACCAACTACGGCTTCCGGCTGGTGACCCTGCGCGACTACGCATTCGACACCGATGAGCCGTTCACGCACGTCCGCATCACGAACTGCCTGTTCCCCAACGCCATCACCATCCCGATGAGTGCCGACATCGCCATCACCCAGTGGCACGTACCAATCGACGATCACTCCTGCTACTGGTACTCGATGTTCGTGAGCTACGGCGATCCGGCCGACGCCGACCGCATGCGGGCCCAGCGCATCGACGCCGTGGATCTGCCCGACTACCGACCCCGCACCAACCGGGCCAACAACTGGAACCACGATGCGGCCGAGCAGGCCGCCACCACCTACACCGGCATGGGGCTCGACATCAACGTGCACGATCAGTGGGCGGTCGAGTCGCCGGGCCCGATTCACGACCGCACGAAGGAACATCTGAGCCCCTCCGATGTCGGGATCAGAACGCAGCGGCGGATGATGCTGGCGGCGATGGACGAACCGTCGCCCGAGACCCTGGTCGGAACCGCCGCTCCGACCGAGCTCTCGGGCCCCGCCGCCGTCGACGCCGTGGCCTACTGGCGCTCGACGTCCGGTTCCGTTGCCGGTGCCGGTGCCGGTCAGAACTCGGGACGACCGGAGCCGTCGGAACTCGACGCCTGCTGGCGGGACCACGAGGGCAAACGCCGAGCCGCGGCGGCCTGGGCCACCGAGCTGAGCGACTGATGGCCGACGGCGACGACGAACGACCGGCAACCCGCCGGACCGAGACCGGCGATCGGCTGGTCGACCGAACCGACCTCGGGGGCGACGCCCGCGCCGACCGCGGCGACGACGTCGTGAGCGAGATCGAGGGCAGGGGCCTGCACAGTGTTCGCCTCGCCTTCGCCGATGTCCACGGCGTGCTGCGAGGCAAGACCATCCGAGCCGATCTCGTGGCCGACGCCTTCACCGACGGTGTCGGCATCACCAGCGCCCTGCTGATGAAGGACACGGGCCAGAACAACGTCTACCCGGTCTGGGCGCCCGGAGGCGGGCTGGGCCAGCCGTGGTTGACCGGAGCGGGCGACATGATGATGCTGCCCGACCCGACGACCTTCCGCGTCCTGCCCTGGGCGGAGGGGACCGGCTGGCTGCTCTGCGATCTCTTCACCCCCGACGGCGATCCGATCGACTTCAGCACCCGGCGCCTGTGCGCAGCCCTCGACCGCGAGATGCGTTCCACAGGGCGACGGATCGTCGCCGGGTTGGAGATGGAGTTCCACCTCTTTCATCACGACTCGACGGCGGCCGACCATCCCGCCAGCCACCGCCTCTCCCCCATCCACCCCGGCTGGATGTATCTGGGCGAGAACCGGTTCGACACGATCGAGCCGCTGCTCGGCCTCTTTCGTTCCGAACTCAGCGCGCTCGGCCTGCCGCCCCGCTCCCTGGAGATCGAACTCGGTCCGGGGCAGGTGGAGATGACGTTCTCGCCGGCCGAAGCGCCCGCAGTGGCCGACCAGGCCGTCCTCATCCGCGCCGCGATCAACCAGATCGCCGCCCGCCACGGGCTGATGGCCACGTTCATGAGCCGACCGCACGTACCGGGCTCGTTCACCTCCGGTTGGCATCTCCATCAGTCGATGGTCGACGTCGACGACGGTACCAACCTGTTCGCCCGGCCGTCGGCCGGTCCGGTCACATCGAGCTCCGAAACCGCGCTGACGGATCATGGCCGGCACTATCTCGCCGGCCTCCTGAGCAACGCCGCCGAGTCCTGCCTGCTCACCACACCGACGGTGACCGGCTACAAGCGCTACCGGGCGGAATCGCTGGCGCCGCTGCGGGCGTCCTGGGGATCACAGAACCGGGGGGCCATGCTGCGGATCATCGGCAGACCGGGCGACCCCGCCACCCGTATCGAGAACCGGGTCGGAGACTCCGCGGCCAACCCGTACCTCTACCTGGCCTCGCAGATGGTCAGCGGTCGGGCCGGGCTCGACGCCAAGGAGGAGCCACCGCCGAACGCCGACTCCCCCTACCACGAGGAGGCCGGACTCCGGCTACCCACCGACCTCGGGCAGGCCATCGACTGCTTCGACCGCAGCCCCACCTATCGGTCGGCGCTGGGGGATCGTTTTGTCGACTACCTGGTCGGGATCAAGCGAGCCGAGTGGAACCGCTTCCTGGCCACGGTCACCGACTGGGAGCACGAGGAGTACGGCGAACTGTTCTGACGGAACAGTTCGAGCGCACTGTGTTCGACGGCACCGTTCCGAAAGGTGCCGACGTCAGGAAACCGGTTCGTGGGTGGTCTCCAACACCTCGCCGTCGTCGACCGATCCGCCGACGATGGGGTCGACTGCGGATCGCCGGCGCAACCGGTTGGTGATGGCGCCGACGACACCCTGACGGAAGCTCAGGAACAGGATTACGGTGACCGTGCCGTACAGGATCTCGCGGAGCTGGGCGTAGTCGACGAGCAGTTCGTCGAGCACGGTGAACACCGCGGCCCCGACGATCGGACCGATGAGCGAACCGATACCGCCGAATGCCAGCATCACCAGGACCCGGACGTCGACACTTCCGAACCCGTAGGTGGTGTCGCCGATGAATCCTCGGTAGTGGGCGAAGCAGGCGCCGGCCAGGCCGAGCATGATCGACCCGATGATTCCGGCGATGATCCGGTAGCGGGCGACGTCGACGCCGGCGAGCTCGGCCGCCACCTCGTCGTCCCGCAGCGCCTTGAAGGCGAGGCCGATGTGGGAGCGTTGGATCAGTCGGTAGACGATCAGGTAGACGGCAACCAGGGCGAGGAACACGTAGTAGGGCGCTGTCTGACCGCCGATGATGCTCTCGCCACCGGCGGTGATCGGTAGCCCGTTCTCGCCACCGGTCAGGTCACGGCTGCCGAGCACGAAGTTCTCGTACGACAGCGAGAAGGCCAGCGTGACGATGCCGGTGAAGATCGTGTCGAGCGATCGGCTGACCGCAACCCAGCTCAACAAACCACCGAACACACCGGACAGCACGGCAGCGCCGACCATCGTGATCACGAACGGGATGCCGTAGCGGTCGCTGACGATGGCCGAGCCGAACCCGCCGATACCGGCCAGAGCCCCGGTGCACAGAAAGAGCTGACCGGTGCTGCCGAAGATCAGGTTGAAGGCAATGGTGTAGGCGGCGAACAAGAGGCCGGTCGTGATGACGAGCATCATCGACCGGGAGTCGACGAACGGAATCGGCACCAGGGCCAGGACCGCGACCACCGCGGCGATCGGCAGGTAGGCCCGCACCGTCTCGTTGCCGCCCATCAGCCGGTCCCCAGAATGCCCTGCGGTCGAAACAGGATGGTCACCGCGGCCGCCACCACCAGAATGATGCTGCTCACGAAGGTCCCTATGTAGAAGGCCGACAGGGTGTTGACCACGCCGAGCAGGATCCCGGCGAGGAAGGCCCCGGACACGCTTCCCAGACCGCCGACCACGGCGACGATGAGGGCGAAGATGGTGAGGCTGACCCCGGCGGTCGAGACCACCGGACTGGTCATGGACTGGGTGATGGCCACGACGCCGGCCAGCGCGCCGCTGAGCCCGAAGATGACGGTTCGCACCACCGACGGGTTGATCCCACAGAGCCGGGCCCCCTCCTCGTCCTGGATCACCGAGCGGGTGGCCCGCCCGAACGTGGTGTAGCGGAAGAAGGCGACCAGCATGAGGCCGACGGTGATGGCCGCCCCGGAGGCCACGATCGAACCGCGCCGGATCTTCAACCCGCCCACCGTGAACGGCTCGCCTGCGATTCGCAGGTTCAGCGCCTCGATCGGATAGCGCCATTCCAAAACGCCGTCGATGACGAACCCGACGCCGAGCATGAGCAACAGACCGAGCAGGATCCGGGCCTCGCCCCGCTGCCGGTAGACGGGCTGCATCAGGGTGCGGTCGAGGACGATCCCGAGCAGACCGATCCCGAGGACACCGACGCCGGCAGCAACCACCGTCGGCAGGCCGTTGTCCATGAGCCGGGCCGTGAAGATCGCTGCCAGCACGGCCATCTGCCCGTGAGCCAGGTTCACGACCCCGCCAAGCCCGTAGACCAGTGTGAGACCGACGCCGAGGATGGCGAACTGCAGGCCCAGCACAACGCCGTCGACCAGGACCGCCGTCATCGCGCCACCGCTTCCTTCCCCACCGACTTCATCTGCATGGTTCCCCGTTCTCCCATCGTTCCGGTCGGGTGATCACACCCCGAGATAGGCCTGGCGGACGCCGGGATCGTTGGCCAGTTCCTCGGAGGATCCGGTGAGCGTGATCCTGCCGTGATCGAGCACGTAGCCCCGATCGGCCAGGTCGAGGGCCAGCGGCACCTGCTGCTCGGCCACGAGGATGGTCAGGCCGTCACGCCGGAGGGCGGCGAGCGCGGCGTAGGCCTCCTGGGCCAGAATGGGCGACAGCCCGGTGGTCGGCTCGTCGAGCACAAGCAACGACGGGGACGACATCAGTGCCCGACCGACGGCCAGCATCTGCTGTTCACCGCCGCTCAGCGTTCCTGCGTGTTGACCGGCACGCTCCTTCAACCGGGGGAACGTCTCGTAGACCAACTCGAGACGGGCGGCGTCGGGGCGACGCGGGAAGGAACCGAGGTAGAGGTTCTCCTGGACCGCCATATGGGGAACAGGTGGCGCTCGGCCGGAACGTAGACGAGGCCGGCTCGAACCACCATGTGAGCCTTCACGTGGACGAGATCGGCGCCGTCGAAGTGCACGCTTCCGGCCGACGACTGGATCAGTTGACAGATCGACTTGAGCATCGTGCTCTTCCCCGCTCCGTTGGATCCGATGACCGTCACGACTTCGCCGCGACCAACGGTGAGGTTCACGTCGTGAATCACGTCCTCGCCCAGGTAGCCGGCGCACAGACCCGACACGTCGAGTAGTGCCTCGGTCGCCGCCCCACTGTCAGCCATCGACACCACCCTGGTGGATCGCCTTGCCCAGATAGGCCTCGACGACCTTGGCGTTGGTCATGACCTCGGCGGGGGCGCCGTCGGCCAGGAGGCGGCCGAAGTTCAGCACCACCACCCGTTCGGCCAGGCTCATGACGGCCTTCATCACGTGCTCGACCCAGATGACGGTGAGACCCCGTCGATCGCGGGCGGTACGAACCATGTCGATCGACGCCTCGAGCTCGGTGTCGTTGAGCCCCGCCATCACCTCGTCGAGCAGGAGGAGCCTGGGGCGACCGGCCAGCGCTCGGGCCAGTTCGAGAAACCGTTTCTGGTGAAGGTTCAAGCCGGCGACCGGCAGGTCGGCGTATGCGCCGAGGCCGACGAACCCCAGGGCCTCGTCGGCCATCTCCCTCGCCTCGTCCTCGCCGGGGCGATCGGTCGATCCGAATGTCGCCCCCACCATCACGTTGTCGCGAGCCGTCATCGACTCGAACACCCGGGGGTGCTGCAACGCCATGGAGATACCGCGATGGCGGACGACATGAGCCGGCAGCTTGGCGATCTCGGAGCCGTTGAACACGATGCTGCCCCGGGTCGCCGGTTGGAGACCGCTGATGGCCTTGAGGAGGGTGCTCTTGCCGGCCCCGTTCGGGCCGACGAGGGCCACGATCTCACCCTCGTCGACCCGCAGGTCGACGCCGTCGACCGCCGGGAGTCCGCCAAAATGTTTCTCGACGCCGGTTATCTCAAGAACCGGCGCCATGGCCGTCCATGGTGACCACGGTCACGTCGTGGCCGTCCTATGAGGCGGGCTCGTAGGGCGGGATCGGATCGGAGGTGAAGAGCTCCTCGACCCACCAGTCACCGGCATCGTTCAGTCCCTCCGGCGCCGGACCAGCCGACACCGTGACCAGGACGAGCTGCGCCTGGGCCAGCTCGCCCCACTCGGTCCAGGCCAGCGGGTAGGCCATGCCGGGCGAGTCGTAGGTCGCGCCGTGCACGTACTCGGCGATGGCGACGGGGTCGTCCCCGACGTCGGCGACGGCCTCGGCCAGCAGGTTCACGACCGCATACATGGCGACGGCGTCGTCCTCCATGAACCCGAGACCGGTCTCGGCCACGTACCGGGTGGCGAGTTCGGCGTAGTCGTCGCTGAAGTAGTCGGCACAGCTGTGGTCGGCGTAGCGACCGATCGCCGTGTCACCGGCCGCTTCCAGTACGGCGGTGAGCGACGATCCGGGCCCCGCGACGGGCACGTCGATCCCGAGGTCGGCGGCCTGGGCGAGGATCGGACCCGAGCCCGGCGGATGGCCCGTGGCGAGAATCAGTTCGGGACCGAACTCGTCGAGCGCGCGGAGGTAGGTGGTGAAGTCGGTTTCGGGGACCGGGGCGACCTCGGTCTTGAGCTCGATGCCGGCCTCACCGAACACACCTTCGGCCGCGGTCTTGAACGACTGGCCCCACGCATAGTCGGCGATGATCTCCCCGACCTTGGTGAAACCCCGATCCTGGGCGTACTGGCCCCAGGGAACGGCGTTCATCGGACCGGCCGGGAGGCAGGTGCGGAAGGTGTAACGGCTCGACTGTGTCAGCAGTGCATCGGAACCGGACTTCGAGAAGAACAGAGGAACCTGGGCTTCCTCGGCCAGACCGGCGGTGGCGGCACCGACGCCGCTCGATATCGTGCCGGCGATGGCGACGACGCCCTCCTCGAGAAGGCGCTCGTATTGCACGGTCGCTTCCTCGGCATCGGACTGGTCGTCAGCCGAGATGATCTCGATCATTCGTCCGTCGACGCCGCCGGCGGCATTGATGTCGTCGGCCGCCATCTTCATTCCGGCCTCGACGTGGAGACCCCAGGAGGCGAACGGACCGGTCAGCGAGGTCAGCGCACCGATCTTGATCGGCTCGCCGGATGCCTCCTCCATGGCCTCTGTCGTGTCGGTCGTTTCTTCGTCTTCGGCCGTGGTGTCGGCAGTTGTCTCATCCGTCGACGCCGCCGTGTCATCGGTCGTATCCGTGGCGTCGCCGGATTCGTCGGACGATCCGCAAGCTGCAGTAAGCAGTGCAAGGGCGGCCAGCAAGGCGACCCACTTCGATACTCTCCCCGAGGTCATCGAACATCTCCCTTTTGCTCAGGTTCATGAGGAAGCCGAACCGGCAGCACATCCAGCGGCCCAGCCCTGGGGGGACCTTACCACCTCCCCCCTGGTATCACCCAGCAGGATTCCGCCCGGAGCCCAGGTTGCCAACGGATCGTCACGTCGGGCGCCGGCGATCCCCGACGACCCGCTCCAGCCATCGGCTTGCAATCGATTGCACCCGACAAACCTTCTGATCTACAGTGATCTGCGTCGGCTCGAAGTTGAGTGGCCGGGATCGACGGCAGCAGACATGCGGGAATCGGCTGCCTCGCCGGGAAACAGAGCAGTACCCTCCGTGCATCGCAACTCGAAGACGGCCACCGGTGCTCCGACCAGGGAGCCGGGGCCACGAGGCTCAGGAAACGATGCCTCCTGAGAACCTGAAGTAGAAAGGACAGATCTTGTCTGACGTTGCCGCCCCTGAGGTTCGCTCCGAGCTCGGTGCCCGAAAGATCGGTTGGATCGGGATCGGGCGTATGGGCTATGCCATCGCCACCCGGCTGCTCGACGCCGGTGTCGATCTCGCGGTCTACAACCGCACTCGGTCCAAGGCCGAGCCGCTGGGCGATCTCGGGGCAACCGTGGTCGACGGCGTCACCGACCTGGGCGACTGCGACATCGTGTTCACCATGGTCGGCGGGCCCCAGGATGTTCTCGACGTGACCGTCGAGGACGGCGGCGTGTTGAGCGGTGAACGACGACCCCCGATCATTGTGGATGCCACCACGATCGACCCGACCACGTCGGCCGAGCTGAGCGCACGGGCGGCGGAACGGGGAACGGCCGTTCTGGCCTCGCCGGTTTCGGGCAACCCCAAGGTGGTGGCCTCCGGCAACCTGACCGTCGTCTGTTCCGGTCCGAAGGACGCCTATGAGACCGCGCTCCCGTATCTCGACCTCTTCGGCAAGAAGGTGACCTACGTCGGCGAGGGTGACGAAGCCCGCCTGGTCAAGATCTGCCACAACCTCATGCTGGGCATCGTGGCTCAGACGATGGCCGAGACGTGCGCCCTCGTCGGCAAAGCCGGGGTCAGCCGACACGACTACCTGGAGTTTCTCAACGACTCCGTCATGGGCTCGGTGTTCACCCGCTACAAGACACCCGCCTATGTCAACCTCGACTACAGGCCGACCTTCACCTGGCCACTGCTCAGGAAGGACTTCGAGCTCGGCCTGCGAGCCGGGCGGGAGATGGAGGTTCCGCTACCGGCTTCGGCGCTGGTCCACCAGATCGTGTGTGAGGGCATCGGGCGCGGGTTCGGCGAGCTCGATTTCGCCGCTCTGCTGACCAAGTCCTACGAGGACTCCGGCATGGACATCACGGCCGAGAACCGCGACGTCGACGACGGGTTGGGGCCGAGGTAGATCACCCTGTCGCCGTCGCGGGGGACCGGCGGATCCAGCTCACCTCGAGGTTCACACCGGCGTCGCTGATCAGGTTGAACACCGGGCATCGGGCCTCGGTTTCGGCCGCCACCTCGTTCAGCCGCTCCACCGACTCCTCGGTGGCGACAACCGCTTGCAGCTTGACGGTCTGGAAGTGTTGCCGCACCCCCCGCCGGCCGAGGCGGCCCCGGATGTCAATGGTGAATGCGGCCTCGAACTCGATGCCCTGATAGTCGAACCCGAACTCCGTGGCCGTGCGACGGAACGTCACCGACTCGCAGCCACAGAGGGCGCCCAGCACGGTCTGCAGGGGCGACGGTCCCTCGCCGGAGCCGCCGTGGGCGATCGGTTCGTCGGTCACGAACACGCCGTACTCGCCGAAGTCGATGTCGGTCATCATCGTCCCGTGGTTCGTTGCACGAAGGACCTTGCGGCGCACCACGGGTTCACTCATGTCGAACGCGTCGGATGTCTCCGTGGACATGACCTAGTCTCCCGTCGTCGAGGCTCGAACCGACAACGTGGGCTTCAGCAGGCTGTTCGAGGGGGCCGGCGTGCCCCCGACCTGGGCCAGCAGATTCTCGGCCGCCACGGTGCCCATGCGACGGAAGTTGATGTGCACGGCCGTCATCGGAGGCTCCATGAGGTCGAGCATGGCGACATCGTTGTAGCCGGTGATGGCGATGTCGGTTCCAACGCGGCGACCGAGGGCCCGCGCCGTGCGATAGGCACCCAATCCCAGGAGGTCGTTGGCCGCCACGATGGCGGTGATGCTCGGCTCCCGTTCCAGCAGGCGCCGGGTGGCCTCTTCGCCGGGGGCAACCCGAAAGCCAAGCCCGTCCTCGACCAGGACGCGGAAGCCGTAGTCGTGCATTGCCTGCTCATAGGCCAGGCGGCGACCGTACCCGGTCGAGAGTTCCGATGGTCCGGCCACGTGTCCGATCGTGGTGTGGCCGAGCTCCACGAGATGGTCGACGGCCAACCGGACCCCGATCTGGTCATCGCCCACCACCGCCGGTACGTCCACGGACTCGACCTGGCGGTTGACCAGCACGATCGGCGTCGATGCCTTGGACAACGCCTCGACCACCGGGTCGACGCGCTGGGCGGTGGCCAGGATGAGACCGTCGACGCGACGATCGACGAGGCTCTGCACCACCTCCTCCTCGTCATGGTGGCCGGCCGCCGCGATGAGCACCGAGCAACCCTCCGGAACGAGGGTGCGCTCGATCCCGGCGACGATCGGCCCGAACAGGGGATTCTCCAGGTCGGGGATGACCACCCCGACCGAGTCGCTTCGGCTGGTGCGGAGGCCGCGGGCCAGTGGGTGGGGGCGATAGCCGAGTTCGGCGGCGGCGGCCAGCACTCGAGCCACGGTTTCGGGCCGTACCACCGAACGGCTCGAAACGTTCAGGGCCCGCGACGCGGTCGACACGTGGACCTCCGCGGCATCGGCCACATCGCTCAGCGTTACCCGGTCACCCATCCGAACCACGGTCGGCCCACTCCCCTGTCCGGTCTCCACGGCTTGTACGCCCACGATTCTAGCCCACTACAATCGATTGCATAACATCTGCTCAGGAGCCTCGACCGGAGGCCGCCGAGAGCGAACGTCTGGGGAAAGAAGATGAGTGACGACCTGGGGTTCGCCCCGAACGAGGACCCGTTCGCGGTACAGCACGGCGGTTTCTATCGACGATGGTTCTCGATGATCGACGACCTCGACGAATTGAAGGCCGCGGTCGCGACCGTGGAGGCCACCACCCAGGACAAATGGGTCCCCGTCTGGCGACCGCTCGGCCGCAAGCACGAGGACCGTGGCGACGAACTGGAGGCGTCCGGCAACCATGCCGCAGCACGCCAGGCCTACCTCCAGGCCAAGACGTACTACGCCATCGGCAGATTCCCCGGAGAGATCACCGACCTCAAGCGTGAGGTGTCACAGGACTGCGCCCGGGCGTACCGCAAGGCCTGTGCCCACCTGGATCCGCCGATGGAGTTCGTGCACTTCGACCACGAAGGCAAGACGATCGGCGCCCACTTCCGGGCTCCGGCCGGAGCGGCCGGACACCCGGTCCCCGCCGTGCTGGTCATGTGTGGGGCCGACGTGTTCAAGGAGGACCGGGGGTGGGCCCAGGATCTCTGCATCGAGAACGGGATGGCCGCTCTGGTCATGGACGGTCCGGCGTCGGGAGAGAACCCTTTTCCCTGGTCACCGGAGTCGGTGTCGGCGTGGGAGGCGGCGGTCGACTATCTGATCGCCCGGCCCGAGGTCGACGGCGAACGGGTCGGAGCCTTCGGGATCAGCCGCGGCGGTTACTCGGTGATGCAGTTGGCCGGCACCGCACCCGACAAACTGAAGGCGGTCGCGGCCAATGCCGGTCATCCGTTCGGGTATGTCATGGACGACGAGGAGCTCGAGGAGTTCGTCACCGCCAAGAACGAGCGGGCCTCCCGCGACTTCGGCGAGCCGGGAGGACCGGCGTGGATCGAGCCGACCACCGCCGAGATCGAGCGGGCCGAGTTCAGACGGTGGGCGCTGTCGGAACAGGGGATCGTCGACAACATAACCATGCCGGTCCTGATGATCAACGGCAAACTCGACCACCTGGCCCCGATCGGCAACATCTACTTCATGCTCGAACACGGTCCGGTCACGGGCAAGGAGGCCCGGGTCTACGCCGACGCCGGCCACTGCGCGTTCAAGTATCAGCACCACTGGGCGCCGGCCACCTTCGCCTGGCTGGCGGCCAAGCTGGGCGCCTGATTGACCGAACGTTCCCGCTGACGTGGGCTATGCGTACGGCCTGATCTCGGCGTTCTGCTTCGGCGCGGGGGCCGTGCTCTTCCGTCTCGGTCAGCGGAACCTGCCCGGCGACGACGGCCACTGGCTGTCCAATCTCGTGAACGCCGTCGTGTTCGGCGGACTGGCGCTGGTGGTGGCCTGGCCGACCTGGGATCTCAACGGCTTCGTGACCCTGGTGGTGGCCGGTATCGCCGGTACCGTCCTCGGGCGGTTCTCCCTGCTGCGGGGCATACGCCTCATCGGCGCGACCCGAGGCAACACCTTTCAGGCGGCGACGCCGGTGACGGCCGCCGTGGTCGGCTGGATCGTGCTGGGCGAGACCGTTTCGGCGCTGGAGGCGGCGGGCGGAGCCCTGACCATCTACGGTCTGGTCCGGATCGTGCGATCGCGAGGTGACGACTCCACCGAGACACCGGACCTGACGGGCTACCTGGTGGCGTGCGGCGCTCCGCTCTTCTTCGGGGTCGCCTTCGTACTCCGTCGGTGGGGGCTGGAGCAGTTTCCGGGTTCGGTGACCGGCGCGTTCATCGGATCCACGGCCGGCATCGTGGTCCTCAGCCTGTGGGAGGCCGGTCAGGGCCGCCTGCGACGACGGATCCGTGACGGGCGAAGCGCGCAGGCCTGGCCCTTCATCGCCGCCGGCCTGATCACCACCGGCGCGCTCCTCACTCAGTTCCTTGCCCTGGAACGGATCGAGGCATGGATCGTCGGCATCCTGATCGGCACCTCGGCCATCTGGACGGCGGCACTCAGCATGATCTTCCTCCGCGGCGACGAGCGACTCACCCTGTCACTGATGGCCAGCATCGGTGTGGTGTTCGTCGGCATCTCGGTCATCGCCGTCGGTTGAGCCGGCCGGCCCGTCCTTCAGGAACCGATCGAGGAACGCGATGACCGTGGCGATCGCCTCCGACTGCATGTCGTCGACCGCGTACTCGCCGTCCGCCCCCAGCTCCGGGTAGATGTAGCCGTGGAGCGGATGATCGTAGGAGACCCATTCGACCTCCTTCCCGGCCTCGGCCAGCAGCTCATAGGTGGTCCGGAAGATGCCCTGGAGATGGTCGTCGTCCCGACCCATGATCAGCAGCGGCGTTTCGATGCCGGCAATTCGCCGTGAGGCCGTCTCGTGATCGATCCGGCGGCGCACCTTGTCGACCTCCGCCATCTGCATCGCTTCGATGTTGCGCAGCCGGGTCTCGGTGTTGACAAAGGCGGTTTCGTCGGGTGTGAGGGCCAGGTACTCGTGAGCCGCCGGTTCGCAACAGACGCCGACGGCGGCCCCGTGATACTCCGAGGTGATCTTGAGAATCATCTCGCCGGCGTGGCTGACGCCGACCAGCCCGACCCGGTCGCCATCGATGACCGGGAGTTGTTTGACGAACTCGATGGCGGCGATCTCATCCTCGTATTCGAGCGGCGCCCGGTTGAACAGCTCCCGACCCTGGCGCATGTCTCGAACCAGCGGCCCACCCTCCTGGTAGCCCAACTCCACTTCGGTCCGATACCGGAGCCAGGCACAGGCGTAGCCGGCGTCGGCCAGCGCATCGAGGATGTGGCTTCGTTCGGCCAGTGTCCGCCGCAGCCAGCCCATCGCCTCACCGCCGTTGCCAAGCCCGAGGAGCACAACAGGGCAGGGGGCGTCGCCCGCCCTCCGGCCGGGTGGCAGCCGCAGCGCCAGGGGCGCGTACAAACCGTCCCAGGTTTCGTGGTAGAGGAAGTGGACCTCGTTCCCGCCCACCATCTCGGTGCGGTGGACGGTGTCCCGGTCGTCGGGATCAAGAACCGAAAGGTCGGTCATGACGGTGCTCCTTGGTCTCTACGGGGTCGACGGGGTCGACTGGTCAGGGCAGCGGAACGAAGCGGGACGGGTCGTGACCCAGATCCTCGAGAATGATGTGGGCGGCGTTGCGACCGGGGGCACCGGTGATCGATCCACCGGGATGGGTGGTGCCGCCGGTCTGGTAGAGCCCGGGTATGGGCATGCGGTGCTGGGCCCACCCCGGGACGGGCCGGTTGACGCCCGAGTTGGCCGGCGTGCGGTCCCCGCCGTGATAGGCGCCGCGGATCATGTGCGGATTGTATCGCTCCAGATCCTCCGGCGACCGAACGTCATTGGCCACGATGACCTCATCGGTGAAGTCGGGACAAAACCGTCGGACCGCGCCGAGGTACCAGTCGGCCAGCGTCGCCTTGTGCTCGGTCCAGGTCCGACCGGGCCCGGGATCGGAGGCCACGGCGCTGAGCAGTTTGACGGTGTGAAGGCCGTCGACGGTTCTCGAGGTGTCGACGAGGGTCGGAGTTGCCACCAGGAGAAAAGGGACCCGCCCGGTGCCGTGTTCGATCCCGGATTCGAGATCAGGTTCGAAAGCGAGGTTGTCGTTGAGGCGGCGAAGCATCGCCAGGAAACGGTCGGGCCAGTCCACGATCCCGGCCGAAACCGCCGTCCGACCTCCCTGGGGCGTGGCGAACACCGGAGGCTGGGTGGCGACCAGGTAGACGGTGAAGCCGGACAGTCCGACTTCGTAGGTTTCGACCCCGTACAGGAAGTCCTCGCCCCAGCATTCGGCCGGAGCCATGTCGACCAGGTGCTTGATGTGCACCGTGGAGATCACGCCCCGCCGGCCGCGGTAGGTCGAGCCGTCCGCCGTCTCGATACCCACGCAACGCCCGTCCTCGACCACCAGGTTGGTCACCCGCTTGTCGCAGATGATGGCCACGTCATGATCGGCGAGAAATCCGACCAGCGCGTCGATGAGCGTCCCCGACCCGCCGAGCGGTATCGACCAGCTGTTTCGCTGACGGCCGGCGATCAGCGAGTAGGCCAGCAACCCGGTTCCGGGCCGGTCGATGGCCACGATCGTCTGGAAGGTCATCCACAGCAGGAAGGCCTGACAATGGCGATCCTCGAAGGTCGCCATGATGAGGTCGTAGGCCGACATCGCCTGTCGGCGCCGCCACGTCGACGCCCGGGGGTGACCCTCGAGCATCTCGTCGATGGACGGTCCGTAGCCGACCGGCCGGAACCGGTCGGAGCCGAAGACGGCCGCCACGTCGGCCCACTCCTCGAGCAGGCGGCGATAGGCCGCGGCGTCGGCCGACGAGAATCGACCGAATTCGGCGATCGTCTTCTCCGCATCGAGCGACATCGTGAGATGTTCCCCATCGGGAAAGGCGACGTGAGCCACCGGGTCGGGGTCGACATAGGCCAGCCCGTAGCGCGCCACCAAACCGAGTTCGTCGTCGCGAATAAGCGGGTTGAGTCGAATCAGCGTGTGCCCGGTGGAGCAGGCGTCGATCCCCAGCCCCGGCACCAGCCAATCCTCGGTCGACGCCCCGCCCCCGGGAATGGGGCGGGCCTCGACGATGATCGACGAGTACCCCGCTCGGGCCAGGTAGGCCGCGGTGATCAGGCTGTTGTGACCGGCACCGGCGACCACGAAATCGGCGAGGGCGTCGGAACCGTCACCGCCGGGACCGGTCATCGCCCGGGTGATCCGGCTGTATTCGGCCCCCTGTGGCGCTCCATGGCACGAATCTAGGTCACCGAGCGGATCACCTGCAAACGATTGCAGGGGCGGCGGGGCGGCGATTAGCCTGCTTGATGTGATCATCGACGTGCACGCCCACGCCATCCCGCCGCGTTTCATCGAGTATCTCGTCGGGCGGGGTGACGGCGCCGCGGCCCGACCGGCGGTCACGGCCGGCCTGGAGGCGGTGGAGTCGGAGCGGGGCCTTCAGGTGCGGTTCGGCGACCGGAAGACCGCACCATTCAATCCGGCGCTGAGCGACATGGAGGCTCGGGTGGCCTGGATGGATCGGGCGGGCATCGATGTGCAGGTGCTCGCCGGATGGATCGATCTGACCGGCTACGAAATCGATCCGGCCGCCGCCGTCGACTACAGCCGGGCCCACAACGAGACGCTGGCCGAGTACGCGTCCACCCACGAAGATCGTTTCCGCCTGATCGGCACGGTCCCGTTGCAGGCCCCGCGCGCCGCGGCCGCCGAACTCGGGCACCTGATGGACTCCGGCTTCATCGGGATCGAGATCGCCACCACCGTCAAGGGCCTGGCGCTGGATCAGGCCGGGCTCGATCCGGTGTGGGAGGCGGCGGAGGCCACCGGGGCGTTCGTCCTCCTCCACCCCATGACCCCGCTCCCGGGCGTCGACCTCGATCGGTACTTCATGGACAATGCCGTCGGGCGCCCGGCCGAGACGTCGATCACACTCGCCGGGCTGATCCTCGACGGCGTGTTCGAACGGTTTCCTGCGCTCCGGATGTGTGCTGTGCACGGGGGCGGCTTCGTGCCCTATCAGATCGGGCGTCTCGATCAGGCGGTGAAGGCCAAGCCGGGGCTGGCCGGAGCGAAACTGACCCGTCTGCCGAGCGAGTACCTGCGGCAGGTCTATGTCGACACCGTGGTCAACAACCCTGCCGTACTGCGGTTCATAGTCGACTACCTCGGCGTCGAACAGGTCCTCCTCGGGACCGACTACCCCTTCCCGATGGGCGATCTCGACCCGCTGGCCAGCGTGCGGGCGATGCCCGACGTCACCCAACACGAGATCGAGGCCATCTGCGGCCACAACATGCAGCGGCTGATCCCGGCCGACCATGGTTGACGACCCTCCGGCGACGGACAACGAGCCACCGTGGCCGGCGTGGGTCCCGTACCCGCCCACCCGGCGACACGAGGACCATCGGCTGGTCCGAGGCGAGGGCCGCTTCGTCGCCAATCTCACCCCACCCGGGTGCCTGCACGCAGGATTCGTGCGCAGCATCGTGGCACGGGGTCGAATCCGGTCGGTCGATGTGTCCACCGCCCGCCTGCACCCGGGCATCGTGGCGGTGTTCACGGCCGCCGATCTCGATCTCGGCGACATCGCCTCGGGCGTCGAGGGCGTCCCCATGAACCGTCCGATTCTGGCCCGTGATCTCACCAACCACATCGGCGAGCCGATCGCTCTGATCGTCGGCGTCGATCGGCACGCCGTCGCCGACGCCGTCGAGTTGATCGACGTGGAGATCGAGGAACTCGCGGCGGTCCTCGGCGCGGATACCGCACTCGGGAGCGAGCCCATTCATCCGGAAGCCGACTCCAACCTCGTGACCTCGACCACGGTGGGGGATCCGTCCGGGGGCTGGAATGATCCGGGGATCGATGTGATGGTGGATCTGACCGTCGTCAATCAGCGGGTGGCCCCGGTGACCCTGGAACCGCTGGCCATACTCGCCGTGCCCGATTCCGGAATCGGGGGAACCCGGGTCCAGGTCGGCCACCAGGCTCCCCACCTGCTCAAGCGACAGCTGTCCCAGTGGTTCGGCGACAATGTCGAGGTCACCGTCCCCGACGTCGGGGGAGGCTACGGCCTCAAGGCCCGCCTCTACCCCGAGTACGTCGCCGTGGTTGCCGCATCCCGCCGGCTGGGCCGACCGGTGCAGTGGCTGCAGTCCCGATCGGAGCAGCTGCTGGGCGGATGCCATGGTCGCGACATGGTGCACCGGATCCGTCTCGGGGGATCCGGCGACGGCCGAATCCGACGGGCTGATGTGGATTTCACCCTGGACGTCGGCGCCTACCCTCATCTCGGCACGATGGTGGCCGATTTCACCCGCCTCGTGTCTCCCCAGCTCTACGACATCGCCGAGTTCTCGGTGACGTCGCGGGTCGTCGTCACCAACACGGCGCCGATCGCCCCCTACCGGGGCGCCGGACGACCCGAGGCCGCCTACGCGATGGAACGGGCGGTCGATGCGTTCGCCCGGCAGGCCGGTCTGGACCCGGTGACGGTACGGGCCCGCAATCTCCTCAGCCCGGCGTCATGGCCCCACCGGACCGCAACCGGTGCCCGCTACGACAGCGGCGACTACCGGGCCGCCCTCGATCGGGCGGTGGCCATGCTCGATGTGCCGGCCGTCCGGGCCGACCAGGCCGAACGACTCCACCGCTTCGGCGATCCCGGCTCGGCAGCACCGCGCGCCGAAACACTGATCGGGGTGGGCATCGCGGCCTGGGTCGAACGGGCCGGCGGCGCTCCCGACACCGGCGAGTACGCAAGGGTGGAAGCCGGCTCGGATGGTCGAGTCACGGTTCTCTCCGGTTCCTGCGACAACGGCCAGGGCCACGAGACCGTCTGGGCCCAGATCGCCGGACGGGCTTTCGGATTCACGCCCACCTCGGTGAACGACCGGGTGGCGGTCATCGAGGGCGACACGGCCCGCATCCCCCGAGGCTCCGGGTCGTCGGCCAGCCGATCGGCCCAGATCGGCGCCTCCGCCGTGCACCGATGCGCCCATCGACTTCGTCTTCGGCTCGCCTCGGTTGCCGCGTCCGTGCTGGAAGCCGCACCCGACGACATCGTCGTCGACGACGGCATGTTCACCGTTCGGGGTGTACCGACCGTTGCGCTCGATCTCGGTCGGGTCGTCGACGAGGCCGGCCGTCTCGGCCTGTCGAGCACCGATGAGGAATGGTACGTGCCGGGCTCCCAGACATTTCCCTACGGTGTCCACGGAGCCGTGGTCGAGGTCGACACCGAAACCGGCCGGGTGACCGTGAACCGCTATGTGGCCGTCGACGACTGCGGTGTGGCGCTCAATCCCGACATGGTCGAGGCCCAGACGACGGGATCGATCGTTCAGGGCATCGGGCAGGCACTCT
>JAOTVU010000041.1 GCA_029863385.1 Acidimicrobiia bacterium | reverse complement strand
GCGATATCGAAGCATGTCTGTCGGCGGGAGCAGACGAGCATCTGGTGAAACCAGCCGGGTTGGCGGCTCTGTCCTCCGTCCTCCGCCACTGGACGGACGACGACGATCCCCGCGATGTCGCAACCCCCCGGACGCCACGGGATCGGTCGGAGCGCCCGATCATCGACCGTGCCACGCTCGATCGCCTGCTGGTCGAGGTGGGCGACGCCATGGTCCTGCGATCGGTGATACACACCTACCTCGACCAGCTGCCTTCGCGCCTGGCTGCCCTGGACGCGGCGTGGGGCAAGGATGCCGATGTGGTGGCCACGGTCGCTCACTCGCTGAAGGGGACCAGTGCCACCATTGGAGCGTCGTCGTTGTCGGAGTTGGCGACGGCCATGGAATCGGAGGCACGGCACAACCGGATCGGATCACCTGACATGCCGGCCGATCTCAGGCAGGTCGCCGATCGGACAGCGGCGGCTCTGCGGGACTACCTGGCGGAGAACGGAGTCACGGCATGAAAGGGGTTCTGTTCAACATCGTTCAGGAGGTCGTGGAGGATCTGTACGGCTCCGATACCTGGGACGACCTCCTCGACGACGCCGACGTGGAAGGTGCCTACACCGCGCTCGGCGATTATGCCAGTAGCGAACTGGCGGCCATCGTCGCCGCGGCCTCGGTGAGGACGGGACTCGATCCGGAGGCCGTGTTGCGCCTGATCGGCCGGCTCGCCCTCCCGAGGCTGCTCCGTCGGTTGCCGTCCGGGGTGGAGCACGCCGATGAACCGCTGGCCTTCGTTCGCAGTGTGAACGACATCATCCACCCGGAGGTGCTCAAGCTGTATCCCGCGGCACGTCCACCGGTCTTCGACTGCGAGTCGACACCGGACGGCCTGGTCGTCCACTACCGCTCGTCTCGAAATCTGCCCGACCTCGCCCACGGTCTCCTGGAGGCGGTCGACGATCAGTTCGAGCAGTCGGTTGTCGTGCAGCGCCTGGCCGATGACTGCGACGCCAACGCCGTCTTCCTCGTTCGTGTGGACGTGTCGTGAACGACGCCGGTGTGATGGCCGACGCCGACCGGATCCGTCGGCTTGAACGTCGTCTGGCCCGCGAGCGTGCGGCCCGTCGTGCTGCGGAGCACATAGCCGAATCGCGGACCCGCGCCCTCTACGAGGCAAACCGCGACCTGGACAGGCGGATCTCCGAACGTACGGCCGAGCTGGATCGAGCGCTGGCGACGGTCACCAAGGCCGGCGAGGCCAGGTCGGCATTCCTGGCCGCCATAAGCCACCAGCTGAGAACACCGCTGAACGGTTTGATGGGAATGCTGGAGCTGGTCGACGTGGATGCACTCGACCAGCCGACCGCAGAGTGTCTGGCCGTGGCGTTTCGTTCCGCCGGCCGTTTGGACCGCCTGGTGTCCCGCCTGATCACCTACTCCGATCTCGAAGGTGCCGACCTGTCGTCGTCACCCATGCACCGCTCGGCGACCAATATCGTCTCGGCTCTCCACGACCGGTGGCTGGCCGACTGCCTCCACGCAGGTCAGCTGCTCAGCGTCGAAGATGTCGCCGACGCCGTGACCGTCGCCCACCCGGCCCTCGATCTCGCCCTCGATGAGGTGATGGCCAACGTCGTCGATCACGCCGGTCCGGGGGCGGTCCGGATCCGGGCCCGGCTGATCGACGGGCGCCAAGACAACGCCGAGTGCGGTCAACTCCTCCGCATCGAGGTACTGGATCCGGGCGAAGGTTTGCCGGCCGACCTGGACGTCGCTCCCGGCGAACTCCGTCTCGATGGCGACTCCACCACCACCGGGGATCGCCCGGCCCATCTCGGCCTGGCCCTGATCGGCGTGGCCGTGCGTGCCCTGGGTGGTCGCTGGCGACCGGTCACCGACTGCGGTGACAGCGGGGTGGCCATCGACGTCCCGATCGACCGGTCGATCCGGTCGAATTGACTCCGGTCGGACCGACTCCGGTCAGATTGTCTCCTCGGCAGCCTCGGCATCCTCGGCCGGCTCCCGGGTCGCATGCCGGCGAATCACCCCGGCGCAAGCCAGCACGATGAGGGCGGTGGCGATCAGGTGGAGTTCCCGCCCACCGATCCCGCTCGGATTCGGGGTCACGAGGTCATCGACCCCCATGAGTTCGAGCAGCTCGTCCTGGGTCAGGTCCGCGTGGGCATCGTTGGCGACACTGGCCACTCCGTCGCCCAGCCCGCTACGGACCTCGACCACGTCCGAGCATTCCAGCTCCCCGATGTCGTCGACGACGACCACCTCATCGGGAACGCTCAGCGTTCGATGGTCGGCTTCGGGTAGGAGCAGCACCCCTTCGACCAGCATCGGGTTCTCGTCCAGCTTGTCGAGAACCACGACGTGGGTCCCGGCGTCCATCTCCACGACGCCGAGGTCATGGTAGACCGGCCGAAGGTTCACCGGAACCAGCTCGCTCGGGACGAGCTCCTCCAGCTCGGCCACCGAGTAGCGGGAGCCGTCGGTGGCACGTCGATCCGGTTCGTAGATGGTCGAGGAGTCGTACAGCTTGAGGGCGTCGGCCGGCGAACGCAGTTCCAGCTCGTCGTCGAGATCGACGGATCCGCTGTGGAGGTGAAGCCGGTTCGCCGTGGCCGAGGCACGGAGGAGCAGACGGTAGCGGTCCGTCTCGGGAGCGATGACCGAGACCTTCAGCTGGGTCGACCTCGGAAGACCGACGAACGATCCGGTCAGGGTTCCGAACAGACCGGGGGTGATCATCTCGTTACGGTTCCATCTGGTGTCGGAGAAGAAGAGATAGAGGCGGAACATCGGCGAAAGGTAGTAGGCGCTCGAAATGACATCGGGGTTGAAGGCGAAGGTCTTCGAACTCGGCGTGAAGAAGTGGTCGAGGTGGTCTCGAGCCCAGAGGTCGACGGCGGCGCTCTCACGGTCGGTGGCCACAAGATGCACCGTCGCCCCCTCGGTCGCCACGCCGTCGTACCGGGGCAGATACTGGAAGTCGTAGCAGCGGCTCAGGTTCAGCCGGGCGTAGATGGCGTCGAGGTAGTCCTTCCAGCTGGTGTCGAACAGGAGGACGTCCCGTTGTGACCGGGGCGGATCGGTCAGCCGGTAGAGAACGAAGCTGTTGTTCTCGAACACGGTGTCCACATAGTCGGGTTGGGCTTCGATCTGTTCCCGCAGATAGGTTTCGAGCCGGGGCAGATACTCGGCGCCGACACCTCGATTGTCCTCGATCTGCTTGTTGAGAACGATGTAGTCGAGGCCGATATCGCGGGCGATGTTCAGCCACCAGTCCTGCTGGTAGTAGAGGGATCGGAGGAGCAGGAAGAACTCGAACTTGTTCTCGGAGTCGCCGGTCAGTCCGTAGTAGAAACTCGGTTCGTCCAGGTAGTAGATGTAGAACTTGTCGATGAACTTGTGGGGCACGCCGTCAGGCCCGATCACCAGCTTGGAGGTTTCCGTCGGCGGGAGCACCACGGTCTTGCCCGTCGGCAGCTCCTGGAGCGCGTTCTTGAGCTCCTTCAGCTCGACGACCGGATAGGCGCTGAAGAAGCCGTCGAAGTCACCCGAGCCGTACACCGATCGGTAGGGGGTGTTGGAGAGGAAAGGCACGAAGAACACCGTGCCGATCGCAATGGCGAGCGCCAGATACGACGGTCGGATCCGGTCATCGAGGGCTGTGGTCTCGGACCGTCCGCGGATGTTGCCGTGGAGACGATCCGCAGCCCACGCCAGCGGAAGGGCCATGAGTAGAGGACCCAGCATGAACAGGATCAGCTGGAAGCGGTGGGGGAAGCGGAGAACCTGGACGATGGTGCTGCTGACCGACAGCGTGAGTTCGCCGGCCGCTGAGTCGGTGGCGTAGAGGGCTCGGGTCACCGCCGACAGGGATCGGTGGAACGTCGGGAGCCAGGTCGGTTCGCCGTAGCCGACGGTTGCCCAGATGGCGAACCCGGCATTGACGTAGATCACGCCGAAGAGCTGGCGATGGGCCCGGCTGGTGAACAGGGAACGCCGGATGGGGGGAACCAGCACCGGGATGAAAACGAGGATCGTGTAGAGCATGTTCGGTACCCGGGGCACCTTTGCCAGGTAGTCACCGAACCGGATCTTGTCCATGATCCCGGCCAGGTCCCACGAGAGCACATGAACCAGCGACACCGAGGCATCGCGTATGAAGTAGTAGTCGCCGGGCACCGTCTCCGACAGATTCGGAATACCTCGAAGGACGATGAACTTGACGAAGAGTCCGTAGGGGATGACGGCGACGCCGACCAGCATGGCCATGGCCACCACGCAGCGACCGGTGGTCGTGTTCAGCAGACGGTGCCGACGACCCCCGTCCGAACCTCGGTCGAGCGGTGCACGGATTGGACCGGTTCGCCAGGATCGCAGCGTTCGGCGCAGGTGTCGTGGTCCACCCCGGCGGAGCCAGCGGGCCAGCTCTCCGAGGAGGAGGGTCGCCGTGGTCAGCGACAGGAAGAGGGCGAACAGAATCAGGTAATGGACTGCCGGGTTCAACAGCGTCACCAGGCAGGAGAGGGCCATTCGCCGAATCCACTGATCGGAGCGGAACAGCAGAGCGTCGAGCATGACGAAGGCACTGATCGACATCAGCATCAGCCCCAACACGAGGGTGTAGAAATGGGTGACCTTGGCGTAGATCATGATCATGTAGATCAGACCGGTGGGGAAAGCCGCACCGAGGTAGACGGCGTGGGCCGACAGGGAACGGAACACCCTGGCCATGAACCACGAGGTGGTGAGGTAGGCACCGGTGACGATCGCCGGGATCACCAGGAGCACGGCGAACGGGAGCACCTGATAATGGCGTAGCCACGTGGTGAGAAACGAATAGCGAACCCGGAACTCGTAGCCGTTGGTCAGCTGCGAGTACTCGCCTCTCGCCTGCTCGATGAGCTGGCTGGTTGGATTGAAGAACGGGACCAGTTCGTCGCCGACCAGGATCCGCTTCCCGGCCAGGATGTCCGGGATCGCCACGATCACGTCCCGGAAGATCCACCACGAGGCCACGAAATAGAAGATTCCGACCCCGATGGCGATGCGATGATGCGGAGCGAGCCGGCTGCGGAAACGTCGAGACAGGCCGGCGGACGGTTCATCGCTCGGCCGGTCCGCCGTGTGTGCCCCCGCCGACTCTCCCGCAGCGCCCATCAAACCTCGGACAAGGTCGGTGGTGCCATCGACCAGCCGGCCCCGGAGGGTTCCGCCACCCAGGCTCGCACATCGTCGAAGTACCGTGACACGTCGGCCCGGAGCTCGTCCGCTCGGGCCGCCAGCCGTCGACCTTCGCCCTCGGCGTCGTCGACCGCGGCCACAATCATGTCGGCCAGTGAGGCCGGGTCGAACGTGGTGTTGATGTCGACGGCCCGATCAACCAGCTCCAGTTGCTCGACCAGTTCCTGCACCTTGACGTCGTACATCAGGGCCACCGTGGCCCGACCCAGGATGGCGGCGATGACGATGGCGTGCAGCCGTTCGCTGACGACGACGTCACAGTCGGCGATGATTCGTCCGATGTCCACATGGTGTTCGGTGTCGTGGAATATCGAGGCGACGTCGGGCAGGCGGGCCAGAAACTCCTCCAGAACCCGAAGATCGTGGTGCTCTTTGAATCGGCTCTGCATCGGCAGGGCGTGCAACTCGATTGGTGTCGTGGCCGCAACGAGCCGCAGGGCCTCCTCCAGGAGATCAAGGAATGGCTCCCAGTGGGCGCCGTTTTCGATGTCCCGGTTGAGGTTCAACGCGATGCGGACAGGACGGGTCGTGGCCTCCTTTTGACGGAGCGGCTCCGGAAGGAAAACCTCTGGTTCGTTGACCCACACGGCGTCCGGCACGAGCCGGAGCTTCGCCGGGTCGGCGCCGACGGCCAGGCAGGTCTCAAGTGATCCCCGGTCCCTCACCGCGACCAGCGAGACGAGGTGGAGAATCCATCTGGTCAATCTCCGACCCGTCGCCGTGGTGATCGGCCCGACGCCGATGTTGCTCATCAAGATCGGACGGCGAACGACCAGGCGGCAGAAGACGGCGATGGTGAGAACCATGAACAGGGTTGCGTAGCGCCACCGTCCCGTCGAGGGATACAGCTCCTTCAGAATCGACCCTCCGCCGAAGACGACCAGGTCGCTCGCACGGAGATGTCGAAGCAGGTCCAATCGACCTTTCGCGGTATCGAACACCTCCACGGTGAAACGCTGATCGAGCTGGGCCGCCGTCTTGGACGGGGCGTAGGAGTTGACGTAGTAGCGGTGCTCGGTCCCGAACTGGCTCAGGAAGGTCTCGAGCAGCAGTTCATCACCGAGATTGAACTGACCGTGCGTACCCAGGAGCAGGATGGTTCGGCTCGGGGCTCTGGTTCCCTCGGACATGGCAGCTCCTGGATCGTGGCGCGACTTCGCGTTCTCCTGTCGGCCGGACAGGGCCGTCCTTGACCCCGTTTCGGTCACGTTGGTTCTTGGTCAAGTTTTCCCCTCCGTGGTCCGAGGCATCTAGGAGACCGTTCTGGAGGAGGCGCGTGGGCCACGTAGAGACCACCGAAGCCGATGACGCGCCGGATGTGACCGGTGGTCGATCGCTGATCAGCGGTGGCGCCGTGCTGGCCGTGGCCATGCTCGGGGCGAACGGCGGCAATTATCTGCTGAACCTGCTGCTTGGCCGATGGTTGACTCCTGCGGAGTTCGCCGACGCCAACTTGATGGTGACGCTGATGTTGCTCGTCACCGCGGTCGCCGCCCCGCTGCAACTGGTCGCCGCCCGCTATGTGGGAATGCATGAGGCGTCGGGTAGCCCCGCCCAGGGGGCGGCCGTCGTGGCCTGGCTGTATCGCCGTGCCGCTGTGGCCGGGCTGGTGATGGCGGCGATCATCGCGCTACCGGCGCCGCTGTGGTCCACGCTGTTCAGAACCGAAGATCCGTGGCCGTTCGTGCTGCTTGCAGCCGGCATGCCGGCCTACCTCACCCAGTCGGTCCGACGTGGCACCTTGCAGGGACATCTACGATTCGGTCGACTGGCGGCGAGCTTCATCGCCGAGATGCTGGCACGACTCGGCGTGGCCGCCGGACTGGTGGCCGCCGGATTCGGCGTGACCGGTGCAACGGCGGGTCTCTCGGCTTCGTTCGTGGTCACGTGGATCGTCGTGCGCTTCCTGCAGCCGCTCGAATCCGCCGACCGCCTCGAGCCCGATGCGGTGAGAGATCTGCGTCGGTTTGTCGCCCCGACCGCCGTCTTTCTCGTCGGGCAGATTCTGATCAACAACGGCGATGTCCTGATCGTGAAGGCGGCGTTCCCGAGAGATGCCGCCGGCGTGTACAGCGCAGTGGCCTTGATGGGACGTGCGGTGTTCTTCCTCTCCTGGTCGGCCGTTGCCACCCTGTTCCCGGCGGTGGCCCGGCGGGAGGCCACCGGCTCCAACACCGACGAACTCCTCGTCGGCGGGTTGGCCGTTGTCGGCGTCGCCTGTGGTGGGATGGTCGCAGCGAGCGCGCTGTTCGGAAACCTGTTCTTCCGTTCGATACTCGGTCCCGAGTACGAGGCCGCCGCGTCGATGTTGGTCAGCTATGCCACCGCAACCTCGCTGTTCGCCGTGGCCAACCTGGTCGTCACCCACCAGCTCTCCCTCGGGAGAACGATCCAGAGCCGGCTCCTCGTCATCGGAGCAGTCGGTCAGACCGTGCTGGTTGTGCTGGCCCGGTCCTCGCTACCGGCTGTTGTCAATGTCCAGGTGCTCGCCATGACCGCTCTCGCCGCCGTGGTTCTCGGTTCGGTTCTCCTGGAGACGAGGATGACGTCGGCGACTCGTTGACCGCCTGCGCTTCGACCGCGCGGTTCCAGGCGCCGAGAGAACGGATCGGATCGAGGCCCACGGGACCTCGCTGTCCCGCAGGTCGAGATCGAGGTCGATCAGGACCGGGCCGTGCTGTCGCCGGACGGCGGTAGGCTGGCCCGATTCCCTACCGATTGGGTCGGCTTTTGGTGGTCCCGATCGGTAGCCGGACGTACAAGAAGACCGAAGCGAAACGAGATCGCCCATGAGCTCCCAACCCATTCCGCAGCTGAACCTCGACGAGGCCTGGCGGATGCTGAGCGGGGATCCGTCGGCCGTGCTCATCGACGTCAGGACGACGGCCGAGTGGAACTTCGTCGGCGTCCCCGACCTGAGCGGCCTGCCCAACGAGCTGCGAACGGTCGAGTGGACCACGTACCCGACCGGTGCCGCCAACCCCAGTTTCGTTGAACAGGCCACGGCGGGGCTCGAACCCGACCAGCCGATCCTGCTGCTGTGTCGATCCGGGGCCCGCTCCCAGGACGGCGCTCAGACGCTCCAGGCCAACGGCTTCGTCAACGTCCACAACATCGCACCCGGCTTCGAGGGGCCGCTCGACGGTGACCAACACCGCCACGGCGGTTGGAAGGACGAGCTGCCGTGGATTCAGGGCTGAACCCGGGCGAGTGGTCGGAGGCGACCGCCCTGGTCCGGGGCGGACTCGAACGCTCCCGCTTCGACGAGACGGCCGAGGCCCTCTACCTGACCTCCGGCTATGTGTACTCGTCGGCGGCGGAGGCCGAGAAGGCGTTCGCCGGCGACCACGATCGGTACATCTATTCCCGCTACGGCAATCCGACGGTCACCACGTTCGAGGAACGGCTCCGGTTGCTCGAAGGAGCCGAAGCCTGCCGGGCCACCGCCAGCGGCATGGCAGCCGTCTTCGCCGCTCTTGCCTGCTACGTTCGAGCCGGCGATCGGGTGGTCGGCTCCCGGGCGCTGTTCGGCTCGTGCTTCGTCATCCTCTCCGAAATCCTGCCCCGCCTGGGTGTGGTGACCGAGCTGATCGACGGAACGTCGGTCGATGAATGGGAACGGGCCCTGGCCTCCGGCGCCCGGGCGGTGTTCCTGGAGACGCCGTCCAACCCGAGCCTGGAGCTGATCGACCTGGCCGCGGTCTGTGAGCGGGCCCGCGGTGTGGGCGCAATCGTGATCGTCGACAATGTCTTCGCCACACCGATCCTGCAGAAGCCGATGACCTTCGGGGCCGACGTGGTCGTGTACTCGGCCACCAAACACATCGACGGCCAGGGACGCACGCTGGGCGGTGCGGTCCTGGCGTCCAACGAGTTCGTCACCGAGTACCTCGTCCCGTTCACGCGCCATACCGGCCCGAGCCTCAGCCCGTTCAACGCCTGGGTGCTGCTCAAAGGCCTCGAGACGCTGCGGTTGCGGGTCGACGCCCAGAGCGTGGCGGCACTGACGCTGGCCCGGCGGCTGAGCGCTGACGGCTTCGCCGTGCGATACCCAAGCCTGCCGTCGCATCCCCAGGTTGAACTGGCGGAGCGCCAGATGGCCTCCGGTGGCACGATCCTCACCGTCGACGTCGGTGACAAGGAGCGGGCCTTCACCTTCGTTGACGGGCTGGAGCTGTGCGACATCTCCAACAACATCGGCGACACCAAGACCCTCGTCACCCACCCGGCGACCACCACCCATCGGCGTCTGGGTCCCGAGGCCCGTGCCGCGGTCGGCATCGGCGACGGTCTGGTCCGCATCTCGGTCGGCCTCGAGGACGTCGAGGATCTGTACCGGGACATCTCGCAGGCCCTGGCCTCCCTTGGCTCCTGATGATGAACTCGTTGCCCGGTATCTGAACCGGATCGGCCTCGACGCCGTTCCACCGGCGACCGTGGAGGGTGTCGAGCAGCTCATGCGAGTGCATCTCACCCAGGTGCCGTTCGAGAATCTCGACGTCTACTTCCAGCGCGGTGTTGCCACCGATCGGTCCTGGAGCCTGTCGAAAGTGCTCGATCGGCGTCGAGGTGGTTGGTGTTTCGAGCTCAACGGCGCCTTCGCCGCCCTCCTGGAGGCTCTCGGTTTCGAGGTCCGGCTGCTCGGCGCCGCGGTGCTGCTCGGCGGACCGAATCGGATCGTCGACCACTTGACCCTGGAAGTGACGATCGAGAGCCGTCCGTACCTGGTCGATGTCGGCTTCGGTGACGGCTTCGCCGCACCGCTGCCACTGAATACGTCGGCCGACAAGCGACTCGACGGGCGCACGGGAACGTTCGGTTTCATGGCCAGCGCCGAGGGAACAACCCTCGTCCGCTGCGACGGCGACGTTCCCGAGGCCCAGTACCGGTTCCGGCGGGTGGCGTTGACCCGCATCGACTTCGAGCCGGCGTCGGACCGTCTCTACCACGACCGGCAGTCCAATTTCCGTCAGGGCCCTGTGGCCACTCGCCTGCTCGACCATGGACCGGACCGGGTCACTTTGACCACCGATCGCCTCCGCCTCGTGCAGGATGGGCGGACAACCGACACGACCGTCGAACCCGGCAGCCGAGCCTGGCGCAGCTACCTGCGGGACTGGTTCGACATCGAGCTGTTCGACTGACACCCGGTACCCGCTACGGCATGGCCGGGACCAGGCCCGAACGCTGCCAGAAGAAGCCCTCGGGGAAGAACGTCACATAGTCGGCCGGAAACGACGTGAAGCCGGGCAGGAGGTCGAGTGAGTCGTCGGCGCCGTCGATCCGCAAACCCCGGTCGGCGTCCCACCGGCCGTCGCCGCCGACCTCGACCAGCTGATCGCCGTTTCGTTCGAGTTCGACGGTGCGACCGTCGAGACGGCGCGACAGCACGGTCCAAGAGTCACCCTCGGGGTCGACGGTCACGGCGACCGGGACCTCACCCACCACGGCGTTGGCCACTCCCGCTTCACGGACATCGGTGACGGGGAACGCCATCGAGTCCGGGCCGAATTCGACCACGATGGCCATCTGATCGAGGGAGAACCCGCTCCACTGCGATGGGGCGTCGAGTGCCACCGTCTCCGGGTGCCGGTCTCGCCATCCCCCCCAGGTGAGGACGGTCGACGGTATCAGGTCGAACGTCTCACCGGTCAGGGGACCGAGGATGGCCTCGCCGAGCGGCTGGCTCCAGACGCTGCCGGTGTCGTGGTCGAACCAGGTCATGGCGTTGCCCCAGAGGTCGCCCTGGTTGCCGAGCACGATGGCTCTTCCGTCGATCTCGCGACGATGGACCATCGCCGTGCCGCACAACGGTCACCAGGTGACGAACGTGGGGATGCCCCTGTGCATGTCGAGCAGGATCTCCCGGCGGGTCAGAAAGCCGACGGGATAGGCTCGGGCATCACCGTCGATCTCCACCCCGATGATCAGCTCGTCATCGGGCCAGGCGCTGTCCTCGGCCCGCACGAAGAGCGGGCGGTACACGGGCCGAATCCCGTCGCGGGCGATGACGGGACGGTACCCGGCGGGCAACTGTTCCCCCTCCCACACCGGATTGTAGAGGTCTCGGTCGAAGTCGGGTGACGCTCCGTCCCAATCGTCGGGATGGAAGGCCGTCGAGGAGTCCGACAGCTCGGTTCCGCGCTGGGACGTCGAGGCCATCCAGATCGTTGAGGCGACGACCGCCACACCCAGCGCAACAATGACCCAGACCGGCCAGACGCGGGTGCGGGGGGCTTCCATGCATCACCCAACCCGGTAGTGTTCGTCGTCTATTCCGATGCCCGGTCACCGAACCCGGACGGGACGACGTTCAGGTGATCTCGGCTCGGTTCAGCCACCACGCCGTCGCCGCCACCGACAGCCCGGCCAGCACGACCGGGACGATCAGCCCTGCGGCCATCGACCGTTCGGCCAGCGGCAGCTCGATGTCGGTCAGTCGGGCCAGAACCGAATGCGGGTAGGTGTTGAGCGACAAACGGGCCGCTCCCGCTCCGGCTCGGGCCACGAACAGCTCCCAGATGAAGATGTAGACCAGCCCCCACAACAGGGCCCGGCGGAACACCAGACCGAGCAGCACGAACAATCCGCTGTAGCCGACGGCGGCCAAGCCCATCGACAGCCCGGTGGCGGCCACGATGCCACCGTCGCCCCCGGTTCCGATCGCCGCCGCAGCGGACAGCGGGATGACGGCGATCGGCAGGGCGATGGTGGCCGCTGCAGCCCAGGCGGCCAGAGCGAGCTGCCACCGGGGGTTCGGGCGAAGCCACAGGTACACCAGTGTCTCGTCCTCGACGAGCTGACCGAGGGTGGTCGAGGCGAAGAGCAGCGACAGGATCGGCACCATGAAACCGAGGCCGTACACCGACAGGAAGCCGACGATGGCTTCGGTCCGGGAGTCGGGTTCGACCTGGCTACCGATCGACAGGGCAAGGACAAGGGCGAGTACCGAAAATCCGCCGATCAACAGCAACCGGCTCTTCGTGAGTTGCTGGTCGAGCAGGGCCCGATACAGCGCCCGGATCCGCCGCGCCGAGCTCATGCCGATCTCCCCACCAGATAACGGAAGACACTTTCGAGGTCATCGTCGAGCGGGGTGATGGCGTGCAGTGTCTGGTCGAGATTCCGACCGGCGGCCAGCAGGAGGCGTCGGGCCGCTCGAACGTCGTCGGTGGTCAGCTCCACGGTCTCGTCGTCGACGATGTCGCAGCCGAGGACAGCGCTGGAGCGGATCAGTTCGGCAGCGAGGGAGCGGGCGTCGGCGCAGTTCACCCGCAACCGGTGGGGTTGGGTGTCGAGCAGATCGCGGATCTCGTGGAAATCGCCCTCGGCGACCAGCCGGCCTTTGGCCACCACCACGACCCGGGAACCGAAGCGTTCGACCTCGTCGAGCACGTGGCTCGACACCAGAACCGTGCGCCCGGCGTCGCCGAGCCGCCGGAACAGCTCGATCATGTGCTGCCGCTGCCTGGGATCCAGGCCGTTCAAGGGTTCGTCGAGCACGAGTACCGTCGGATCGTGCACGAGCGCCTGTGCCACCTTCACCCGCTGCCGCATCCCCTTGGAAAAGGTGCCGACGGGCCGACCGAGATCGGGATCCAGTTCCACCGTGTTCAGGGCCCGCCGGGCCTGCGCTTCTGGATTCTCGAGCCCGCTCAACGTGGCCGCCAGCGTGACCGTCTCCAAAGCGGCCTGCCGTTCGAACACGCCGTCCTGTTGAGGGACGAGACCTATGTGGCCTCGAGCCGTGTCGTCGAACCGGGGATTACCGCCGGCCACCCATACCGACCCGGTGGTCGGTTTGGCCAGGCCACAGATCAGGCGCAACAGCGTGGACTTGCCGGCACCGTTCGGCCCGAGGATGGCGGTGATTCCCGGGCGGACGACCAGGTCGATGTCCGAAACCGCCACGAGGGGACCGAACGACTTCGACACCTGGCGCAACACCACCGACGCGTCGGCGGGAACAGAGCGGGCAGCGGCAGCGGAGGGGTCGACCTCCTCGGCGTCGACCGTCACCGCTGGACCACCAGGTCACGGTAGCTATACCAGATCCAGCCCGCCGACAGCGCCAGCCAGCCGAAGAACGCCAGCCACAGCGTCCACGTCGGATTCTCGCCCAACGGCCAGCCGCCACGTTCCGCGTGGATGCGGTGGACGAGCGCACGGGGCAGGAACATGACGTTGGCCAGGCGCAACACCGGCGACATACCGCCGTCGTTCACCAGTATGTCCGTGACGATCGCCGAGCCGGGGATGACCGAGAGGATGGTGGCGGTGGCAACGACCCGACGGTCGGTCGACGCGCTGATCGCCAGGCCGACGGCGCCATAGATGGCTCCGACAACGGCGGACGAGGCCAGGATCCGGAGAAACACGGTGATCCACTGGCCGAACCCGTCCGGACCCTCGTTCTGCAGGGTGAACGCGATCAACGTCAGCAGCGGCGGACCGAGCGTGACCACCAGCAACAGAAGCATGACCGACAGGGCCTTGCCCAACAGGTAACGGGGGCGATCCAACGGCGACGCCAGATAGACGCCGAGCATGCCGGTCCGGCGGTCGTTGCACAACAGCTCCGGGCACACCAGCCCGGCAAACAGGTAGAGGGCGGCGACCACGAGGGCGTAGTACTCGGCGTAGGTCGGCAGGAAGTCCTCGGTGCCGACGGGGATGAGCGCAGCCAGAGCGATCAGACCGATGGCCGGCACGAATGCCATGAAGATGATCGGCAGCGGTACCAGCTTGTAGCGTGCCGATCGCCCGATCCCCAGTGACTGGCGAAGGCTGTGTTTGACCAGCGAGCGGACGGCACCGCCGACACCGGTCCGGGCCCCGTGGTAGCGGCGGAAACCCTGGTCGTAGATGCGGGCCCGCTCCTGAGGCTCGGGCGGAGCGGGCGGACCGTCCGTCATCGGAGATGCTCCAGGAAGACATCCTCCAGGCTGAGCCGTCGCCGGCCGAGCCGGACGATACCGAGATCATGGTCGAGACACCGGTCACGGAGCTCGTCGAGCGCTTTGTCGACTGCGGAATCCGACCGATCGTCGACCGCCAGGGTCAGGCGTCGACCGTCGGTCCGAACCGACAGCCCGGAACCACGCAACGCGGCGACGAGCGCCACCATCTGATCGGGGTCGGCGTCGATCTCCGCCGTCACGGTTTCGGCGGCGGTGCCCCGCAGCTCGGCCACGGTTCCCTCGGCCATGGTTCGGCCACCCCCGATGATGACCGCCCGGTCGCATACACGCTCGACTTCGTCGATCAGATGCGACGAGAGCACGATGTTCATCCCGAAGTCCTTGTGCAGCGAACCGATCAATTCGAGCATGACCTCACGCTGGGTCGGGTCGAGTCCGTCGGTCGGTTCGTCGAGCAGGACGAACTCCGGGTCGTGGGCGATGGCCTGCGCCAGCTTCACCCGCTGGCGCTGACCGGTGCTCATGGTCCCCATCGGTCGGAACCGCTCCTCGCCCAGTTCCACCAGCCACAGCGCATCGCTCGAACGGGTCTTGGCCTCCTCGGGCGGGATGCCGTGAAGTTCGGCGACATGGCGCACGAACTCGGCGGCCTGCAGGTCGGGCGGAAGGGTGTGGTGTTCGGGGGCGTAGCCGATGCGGGCCCTGACCTCCGGCCCAGCCTGCCACGGGTTGCGGCCGAGCACTTCGAGCCGGCCCCCGTTCGGCTGGTGCAGCCCCAGAATCAGCCCCAGCACCGTGGTCTTTCCAGCCCCGTTGGCTCCGAGCAGCCCGGTGATTCCCCGCTTGATCGTGAAGCTCACATCGTCGAGGACGGGAACCGACCCGTAGCGTTTCACCAGCGACTCGGCCTGAACCAGACCACCGTCGGGCGTCTGGGTGCCGCCGTCGGAGCGGGGCCGTTGCGCGGTGGGGGTGGAGTCGGGCATCGCTCGTCCAGTATTGCCGAATACCACCGGGATCCGGCCGCAGTCGCGCTCGGTTGCCGGCCCATCCGATTCCACCAGGGTTTCCCACCCACCGGGTATGGTTTCATCCGACAGATTCAGGTGGAGATGGTTCTTTCCAACGATCGTAGAATTCGACATCCAGGCAGTCTGGTCGTCGCCTGCTTCGGAGGACTCATACTTGTGGGCGCCGCCCTCCTGACGCTGCCGGTCAGTCACTCCGAGATCGGAGCGACGGCAACCTGGGGTGACGCGTTCTTCACCGCCGCGTCGGCGGTCACCGTCACCGGGCTCGTGGTGGTCGACTCGGGGCCGACATGGTCGCCGTTCGGGGAGTTGGTGATCCTCGTGCTCATCCAGATCGGCGGCCTCGGCATCATGACGCTGGCCGGCTTCCTGGGCATCGTCTTCACTCGACGGTTGGGTATACGCAGGCGGGTCCTGGCCGGGGCCGAGATCGGTCTCACCGAACTGGGGACGCTGCGAACCCTCATTCGTGATCTTGTGGTCTTCGTGGCGATCTCCGAGTTCGTGATCGCTTTGCTGTTGAGCATCCGGTTCGCCATCGAGGGTGAGCGAGGCATCGTCACCTCGGTCTATCTCGGGGTGTTCCACTCCGTCTCGGCGTTCAACAACGCCGGATTCTCGACGCTCAACGGCGGGCTCGAGCGTTACACCGGCGACTGGTTCATGAACCTGGTCGTCGCCGCGGCCTTCATCGTCGGCGGCATCGGCTTTCCCGTCGTCTTCGAGCTGAGGCGAGCCTGGCGTCGACCGCGGGAGTGGTCGCTGCACACCAAGGTCACGCTGGCCACCACGGCGGTGCTGCTGCTCGCCGGGACGCTGATGCTGGCCGCCGTCGAATGGAACAACGCCGACACGATCGGCGGCTCGTCGACCGTCGACAAGGTACTCGCCTCGTTCTTCCAGTCGGCCACCAGCCGTACCGCCGGTTTCAACACCGTGCCCATCGGCGAGCTGCGCACCCCAAGCCTCCTGATCTTCCTGCTTCTGATGGTGATCGGCGCGTCGAGTGCGTCGACCGGTGGCGGCATCAAGACCTCCACCTTCGCCCTGGTGATCAGGGCCACGATCGCCGAGCTGCGCGGTGATCCCGAGGCCACGGTCTTTTCCCGCCGCATTCCGAAGAACCTGGAACGGCAGGCGCTGTCGTTGGTGATCGCCGCGCTCGGAGCCATCGGCACCTCCACCTTCCTGCTCACCTGGTTCGACCCCGACCTGCCCGCCATAGATCTGCTCTTCGAGGCCGCGTCGGCGTTCGGCACGGTTGGGGTTTCGACCGGTCTCACCGGGGAGTTGTCGGCCCCGTCACGAGTGGTCATCATCGTCTTGATGTTCGTGGGCCGCGTCGGGCCGATCACGTTCGGCACGGCCGTCCTCCTGCGCCCGCAGCAGCAACGTTACGGGTACGCCACCGAAGGGCTGATCGTTGGTTAGAACGCCGGCCCGCATCTGTTCGACCCCCGTTATCGAGGAGCACAAGCATGCCCGATCTCAATAGGCTCAGGGCCTGGGCCGCAGGCGTCACCGGGAGCCAGCCGGGGGTGTCGGCCAAATCGGTGCTGGTCATCGGGCTCGGCCGCTTCGGCACGGCCCTGGCGGAGACGCTGGGTGCTCTTGGCATCGAGGTCATGGCGGTCGACATCGACCAGGGCCTGGTCGATCAGTGGGCCGACAAGATCGCCCATGTGCGGACGGCCGACGCCACCAGTAGTGCTGTGCTCTCCCAACTGGGAGCGAACTCGTTCGACGCTGTGGTCGTCGCCATCGGTACCGACATCGAGGCCAGCGTGCTGAGCACGGCCGCCCTTGCCGACCTCGGAGTGCCCAACATCTGGGCCAAGGCCATCACTTCCGAACACGGCAGGATTCTCGAACGGGTGGGCGCTCATCACGTGGTGTTCCCCGAGAAGGAGATGGGGGAGCGGGTGGCCCATGTTGTCACCGGTCAGGTCGACGACTACTTCGAACTCGATGACGGGTTCGTTCTCGCCGAGCTCAAGGCTCCGGACGAGTTGATCGGCAAACGGCTGGCCGACACCGACCTCCGGGCGAAGTATCAGGTCACCGTCGTCTGCATCAAACCCGACGGCGGCAGCTACACCTACGCCACGGCCGACACGGTTGTGGGCCGGCGCGACCACCTGGTGATCGCCGGCTCGGTCGAGGCGGCCGACCGTTTTGTCGAGAAAACCGGTCGGTGAGATGAAGGCGGGGCGGATCATCGGCGTCACCGCCTGTCGTCATGCCTGAGGGCGACACCCTTCACCTGGCCCGACAGCGGGTGGCCCCGGTCCTCGAGGATCGGACGCTTGACCGGTTCTGGGCCGGCAAGCTGCGAGGTCACCGGCCCCGTGTCGGGCAGCACATCGAGGCGGTCCGGGTCCACGGCAAGCACCTGCTGATCGATTTCGATCGTGAGCTGACCCTTCAGGTACATCTCGGGATAGCCGGCCGGTGGTCGGTGCCGGCGGGAGCGGTCGACGACGACGAGACGTTCACCCGCTTCCGTCGTGACCCCAGACTGCGTCTCTACCTGGGCACCTCGGCGGGCGTTGCGCTGTGCTACGCGGCGCCGACCATCCAGACCTTCCTGCGGTCCGACGATCCCGGTCATCTGACCCCGCTGTCCAACCTCGGCCCCGATCTGTGTGTGCCTGACGACGAGGCCCGGCCCGTCGTGGCCGAGGCGGTACGACGACTGCGAGCCCGCCTCCCGGCGTCGGATTTCATCGCCGATGCGCTCCTCGATCAGGAGGTGGCGGCCGGCATCGGCAACGTCTACAAATCCGAGGTGCTCCACCGTCACGGCGTGTGGCCCTTCACCCCCGTCGGGCAGCTCGGCGACGAGACGCTGTCGGTGTTGTTCACCACGGCGTCCCGGCTTCTGTGGCGCAACTCCCGCCGGCCGGGACCTCGGCGAACCACCACCGCCCCCACTCCGGGCGACGTTCGGCGGATCGACAATACGTTCGTCTACCACCGTTTCCGGGCGCCCTGCCGTCGCTGCGGAACCCCGATCGAGCGATCGTACGAGGGTCGATACGGCCGTAGCACCTACTGGTGCCCCCGATGTCAGGCGGAGCCGGGCGACGGCCCGACGACCCCCTAGCAGGATGGCCCCTACACTGCAGTTGCCGGCCGTCGAAACAGCGAGACCGAACGATCCCCGTTCCTGGAAGGAGCACCATGTCCGACAAGATTCCTCCCCGATTCCGAAAGACCAAGTCGGACAAGTGGGCGGTCATGGCCCCGGTCGAAGACCTGGAGAAGGCCCTGGCCGAGGGGGGCAGGATCGACGTCCAGAAACGTTCGGGCGACTGGTCGAGTTTCGTCGTCGCCTCGCTGGGCAAGCCGTTCGACGTCGACGGCGTGGAGATGTGCTACGGATACGGACCCGACGACGGCGACAACGACTCCTCGACCGACGGCGGTGACACACAGAAGACGACGGCTCCTCGATCGTCGAACGGAGGCGCTCGAGAACGATCCAGTCGCCGACCGGCGGCCCCGGTCGATGCACCGCCGGCCGACCCGACCGAACCACTACCCGAGTATCAGGGTGGTCCGGAAGACGAGTGGGACGGCTACTTCTGAGTCGACAGCGACCGCCGTCACCTGACCCGCAAACCCTGCCCCGCAAGCCGGGCCCCCCGAACCCGGACTCGGACCACCGCGTGTCAGGCCCGACCAGGTGTTCTGAGGGCGTCAGCCCTCAGCGTTGACGGCTGACGCCCTCAGAACCGCAACGAACACCCTTGTCGCCCGCGGCCAGCGATCGCCGACGTCGAAGCCAACGGGTCAGATGGCGGCGGCGAAGTCGTCGATGATGCCGTTGAGGGTTGGGCTCGTGCGCATGGCGGCCCGGGCCAGGTCCTCGTCGGGGAAGTAGTAGCCGCCGATGTCCATCGGCTGACCCTGCACACCGTTCAGCTCGGCCACGATCTGCTCCTCGTTGTCCCGCAGCGCATTCGCCAGTGGCACAAACCGCTTGGCGAGCACCAGATCGGCGGTCTGGGTGGCAAGCGCCTCGGCCCAGTACAGCGCGAGGTAGAAGTGACTGCCCCGGTTGTCGAGTTCGTTCACCCTGCGGGACGGTGACCTGCCCTCTTCCAACAACCGTCCGGTCGCCTCATCGAGTGTGATGGACAGAATCTGGGCTGTTGCGTTGTTGGTCCGGCCGGCGAGATGCTCGAACGACACGGCCAGCGCCAGGAACTCACCGAGGGAATCCCAACGGAGATGGTTCTCGGCCTCGAACTGCTGCACGTGCTTGGGGGCCGAGCCACCGGCCCCGGTCTCGAACAGCCCACCGCCGTTCATCAACGGCACGATCGACAGCATCTTGGCGCTGGTACCCAACTCGAGGATCGGGAACAGATCGGTCAGGTAGTCGCGCAGCACGTTGCCGGTGGCCGAGATCGTGTCCTGGCCTTTGGCCACTCGCTCCAGCGTGTAGTTGGTGGCGGCGACCGGATCGAGGATCTTGATCTCCAGGCCCTCGGTGTCGTGTTCCGGCAGGTAGGCCTGGAGCTTTGCGATCAGCTTGGCGTCGTGTGCCCGCTCTTCGTCGAGCCAGAACACCACCGGGGTGTCTGTGGCCCGCGCTCGGGTCACGGCGAGCTTCACCCAGTCGGCAATTGCCGAGTCCTTGACCGTGCACATCCGCCAGATGTCCCCGGCCTCCACCTCGTGCGACAGCACCGTCTCGCCGGCCTCATTGACGACCCGGACGGTCCCGGTGTGGGGGATCTCGAAGGTCTTGTCGTGGGAGCCGTACTCCTCGGCCTTCTTGGCCATGAGCCCCACGTTGGGCACCGTACCCATGGTGGTCGGGTCGAAGGCCCCGTTGGCCTTGCAGAAGTCGATCGTCGCCTGATAGAGCCCTGCGTAGCTGGAGTCGGGAATGACCGCCTTGGCGTCCTGCTGCTCGCCGGCGGCGTTCCACATCTGGCCCGATGTGCGGATCATGGCCGGCATCGAGGCGTCGATGATGATGTCGGACGGCACGTGGAGGTTGGTGATGCCTTTGTCGGAGTTGACCATGGCCAGATCGGGCCCGTCGGCGTAGGCCCCGGCGATCGCCGCTTCGATGTCGGCCCGAGTGTCGGCGTCGAGATTGTCGAGGGCGGCGAGCACGTCGCCCCAGCCGTCGTTGGGATTGGCCCCGGCGGCGGCCAGTTCATCGCCGAACCGGTCGAAGACGTCGGCGAAGAACGCTTTGACCCCGTGGCCGAAGATGATCGGATCGGAGACCTTCATCATCGTGGCCTTGAGGTGCAGCGAGAACAGCACGCCCAGGGCCTTGGCGTCGACCACCTGCTCGGCCAGAAACGCCTTGAGCGCGCTCACCGACATGAAGGTGCCGTCGACGACCTCGCCCGCTTCGACGGCCACGCCCGGATGAAGCACCTCGACCCCGTCACCGGCCACCAGCTCGATGCGGAGGACGTCGTCGTCGGCCATCGTCACCGACTTCTCGTTCGACCGGAAATCGTCGTCGCCCATGGTGGCGACGTGGGTCTTCGAGTCGGGTGACCAGGCCCCCATCGAGTGGGGGTGGTTGCGGGCGTAGTTCTTGACCGCCTTGGGCGCCCTGCGATCGGAGTTGCCCTCACGCAGCACCGGGTTGACGGCACTGCCCTTCACCTTGTCGTAGGCGGCCTTGACGGCCTTCTCCTCGTCGTTCGACGGCTCGTCCGGGTAGTCCGGGATGGCGTAGCCGGCCGCCTGCAGTTCGGCGATCGCGGCCCGCATCTGCGGAATCGAAGCGCTGATGTTGGGCAGCTTGATGATGTTGGCCTCCGGGGTCAACGCCAGCTGCCCGAGCTCGGCCAGATCGTCGGACACCCTTTGCTCGGCCGGCAAACGGTCCGAAACCGCGGCCAGGATGCGACCGGCCAGCGAGATGTCGCGAGTCTCCACGGCGATCCCCGCCGCGGCGGCGTAGGCCCGGATTATCGGCAGGAGCGAGCGGGTGGCCAGCGCCGGTGCCTCATCGGTGTGGGTGTAGAGAATGGTCGGTGAACTCATGGCCGAACGTCGCGCTCCGTCTCGATGTGCAGGGTGGGGCCTCGGCACCAGGTCGGCCCTCGTCGACGTGGACCTCGGCGCTGATACAGCCGCTTCGCAGCCTATCCGCTGGGCCACTCGGTGGTGCCGAATGGGTCTGGCCGAGCGGTCGGCCGTGGTGTTAACTGTGCAAAGGGGAACGCGACGATTCGGAGGTGCAGATGAGGACCGTTACCTGGACCGAGATGGCCGAAGGCACCGAGGACGACTACCGCTATCTTGACAAGGTCTATGTGGACCACGCCCGGGGTGGTCTCGTCGACAACCTGCTCTCGATTCTGGCCAGGCTGAAGGGACCGAAGCTCGGCTACCAGGTCGACCGCTACGTCCACTCGTTGCAATCAGCGTCCCGGGCGCTGCGGGCCGACGAGTCGGCCGACTGGGTGGTCGGCGCGCTACTTCACGACATCGGTGACGTGTTCGCCCCCGAGAACCACTCCGAGGCGGCAGCCGCCCTCCTGGCCCCGTACGTGAGTGATGAGGTCCACTGGGTCGTCAAACACCATGGCATCTTCCAGGGCTACTACTACTTCCATCATCTCGGCGGAGATCGCAACGCCCGTGACCGCTACGCCGACTCACCGCACTACGAGGCGTGCCGCCGATTCTGCGCCGACTACGACCAGAACTGTTTCGACCCCGATTACGACACCCTGCCGATCGAAGCCTTCGCTCCGGCCCTCGACGAGGTGTTCGCCCGGCCGTCCCGCCTGCCGTCCATTGGCTGATCGGAAGTCGAATCGGCCGACCGGCGATGTCCACCGTCGGCCCACCGACAAACTATGGTTTGGCCTATGACCGACGCCACAGACAACAGCCGAGACGGACAGCCCGAGCCGGGCCGCGTTGCGATGGTGACGGGCGGCGGCCGAGGGATCGGACGGGAGATCTGCTACGGGTTGGCCCGAGCCGGACGTCGCGTGGCCGTCGCCGATCTGCGATCGGACGATGCGGAGGCGACGGCGACGGCCATCAGGGCCGCCGGCGGCAAAGCCATCGCGGTTGCGATGGACGTGGCCGACTCCGACTCGGTGGTCGAGGGTGTGCATCAGGTGGCCGATGAGCTCGGTCCGGTTGAGATTCTGGTCAACTGTGCCGGCTGGGACGAGCTCAAGCCCTTCCTCGACACCGACGAGGACTTCTGGGATCGGATCATCGAGATCAACTACAAGGGTGCCCTCCGGACCACCCACGCCTGCCTCCCGGCGATGATCGAGAACAAGTGGGGAAGGATCGTGAACATCGGGTCCGACGCCGGGCGCGTCGGATCATCACTGGAGGCCGTCTACTCGGGGGCCAAGGGCGGCATCATCGCCTTCACCAAGACGATCGCCCGGGAGGTGGCCCGCGACGGCATCACGGCCAACACCGTCTGCCCGGGCCCAACCGACACCCCACTGCTCGGCGAGATCACCGGTGCGTCCGACGACGGTGAGAAGATCATCGGGGCCATGGCCCGGGCGGTGCCCATGAAACGTCTCGGGCAGCCCGACGAGGTTGCTTCGGCGGTCGTCTACTTCTGCTCCGACCAGGCCGGCTTCGTGTCGGGACAGACGCTGTCGGTATCCGGCGGCCTCACTATGGCCTGAGGTCGACCAGATCATCCGTCTGCAAGACACACATCACGAGCACATCAGAAAGGGGGACGATGATGGCATCGGCCCACAACACCTCCGGCAAGCTGCTGCATCCGTTTGCGGAACCGGCCAAGGCGGAGGGTGAGTTCATCAACGTCGTGTCGGCCGAGGGCTCGACCTTCACCGACGACACCGGGAAGACGTACATCGACGGAATGGCCAGTCTCTGGTACTGCCAGGTCGGCCACGGGCGCCGGGAGATCATCGACGCCATCACCGCCCAGCTCAACACCCTCGACGCCTACAACATCTTCGATCCGTTCACCAACGATCCGGCCAGGGCCGTCGCCGAACTCATCCTGGAGAAGTCACCCTTCGACGACGGTCGGGTGTTTCTCGGCTGCTCCGGGTCCGAAGCGGTCGACACGGCTCTGAAGATCGCGCGGCTCATCCAGCAGCGGCGGGGGACAGGCGAGAAGCAGATCATCATCCGTCGGACCCACGGCTACCACGGCACCAACTTCGGTGGCACCACCGCCCAGGGCATCGTCGCCAATCGGGAGGGATGGGGCGACCTCGTTCCCCACTTCGTCGAGGTACCCAACGACAACATCGAGGAGATGTCCAAGGTCTTCGCCGAGCACGGCGAGCGGATCGCCGCCGTCATCTCCGAACCCGTGCAGGGCGCCGGAGGTGTGTGGCCGCCGCCCGACGGCTACCTCCAGGGCATTCGTCGCCTCTGCGACCAGTACGACGCCCTGTTCATCGCCGATGAGGTCATCTGCGGCTTCGGGCGCACCGGTTCGTGGTTCGGCAGCCAGACCTTCGGCGTGATGCCCGATCTGATCACCTTCGCCAAGGGCGTCAGTTCGGGCTATCAACCGTTGAGCGGGGTGATCGTGAATCAGCCGCTGGTCGAGGAGCTGAGCGAGCCCGGCTTCCTGCTCCGGACCGGCTACACCTATTCCGGCCACCCCGCGGCCTGCGCCGCCGGGATCGCCAACATCAAGATCATCGAATCGGAGGGGCTGGCCGAGCGGGCCAAACACATCGGCCACAAGACGGTCGAGGGGTTCGACGCGTTGGTGGCCGACGGCACCATCAAGGGCTACCGGGGGATCGGCGCCGTGTGGGCGGCCGACATCGGCCGCGACTCCACACCCGTCAAGTTCGACATGCTCGATCGGGGTGTCATGGCCCGCGGAGTGGGCGAAGCCATCATCTGGTGCCCGCCTCTGGTGGTCACCGACGAGCAGATCGCCACCTTCATCGAGGTGCTGGAAGCCAGTCTTCGCTGACCGATGCGGTTCGAACGGGTCGTGTGCCGATGACGGAATCGTCAACAGCCAAACTCACCATCGACGTCGACGCCGTCGTGGCCAACCACCGTCTCATCGCCGACCGGGTGGGTCCGAATGCGACGGCGGCGGCCGTGGTCAAGGCCGATGCCTACGGTCTGGGCGTGGCTCGGATCGCCAGGCGCCTGTGGCGGTCGGGGTGCCGCGAGTTCTTCGTCGCCCGTCTCGACGAAGGGTTGGCGTTGCGGGAACAGCTTTCGGAGGCGACGATCCACGTCTTCGACGGCGTCACCCCCGGGTCGGCCGCCGAGTTCGCCCGCTCCGACCTGGTGCCGGTCATCAACAGTCTGCCCCAACTCGAACGATGGCGATCCGAGGCGAAGCGACTCGGCGACACGCTGCCAACGGTCATCCATGTCGACACGGGCATGCTCCGTCTCGGGCTCGACAACGGCGAGTTCACCAGGTTGGTGGAGCGGCCCGAGCTGCTGGACGGCCTCACCGTGACGACGGTTGCCAGCCATGTCGCGTCGGCCGACGAAGCGGACAGCGAGCAGCCCGAACAACAACTCGAACGGTTCACATGGGTGCGAAAGGGTCTGCCCATGGGCCGAGCCAGCCTCGCCAATTCGGCCGGGGTGTTCCGACACGCCGACTACCACTTCGACCTGGTTCGGCCCGGCTATGCGCTCTACGGCGGACACCCGCAACCCGACACCGGACCGAACCCGATGCAGCCCGTCGTAACCCTCGATGCTCCGGTCCTCCAGCTGCGCCGGGGCGAAGCGGGGGAGACGGTCGGCTACGGTGCGAGCCACACGCTGGACCGGCCGAGCCTGCTGGCCACGATCGGCATCGGCTACGCCGACGGCTTCCTCCGTGCGGGCTCCGGTCGCGGCGCCGTGGCCATCGGTGAACACCTGGCTCCGATCCTGGGGCGAATCTCGATGGACCTGATCACCGTCGACGTGACCGACCTGCCGGCCGACAGCGTCGGGGAAGGCGCCTGGGTCGAGGTGATCGGCCCACACCGCCCCATCGACGACGTTGCCGCCGACGCCGGGACGATCGGCTACGAGATCCTGACGGCCCTCGGGGGCCGCTACCGTCGACGGTACGTCGACTCGTCACTCGACGAGCCCTGACCGAACCGAAACCCCCCCGATCACACTCGATCACACCGAAGGAGTGCCAAAGCGTGGAGATCCGCAGTTCCCCGATCCCGTCGACCGTGTACGAGGCGGTCGGTGGCCGGTCCTACTTCGAGCGGCTCATCGATCTGTTCTACGACGGCATCGAGACCGACGAACTCCTGCGGCCGATGTACCCCGAGGATCTGGCCGAATCCAAGCTGAACATGGTCGACTTCGTGGGCCAATACTGGGGTGGTCCCACCGCGTACTCCGACCGCAAGGGGCACCCCCGATTGCGGATGCGTCACGCCCCGTTCCCGGTCGACGAAGCGGCGAGAAAGGCCTGGCTGACGCACATGGCGGCCGCCATCGAGGCGACCCAGGGCGCCTCGGACGAGATCAAGGCGGCAATGAACGACTACTTCGCCATGGCGGCCAACCACCTCGTGAACCGCTGACGTCATCCGATCGGCGATAACCCGCCAGCCGACACCACCGGGCCGCCGACACCATTCGACGGACGGGCTGGGTGGTCCCCGTCTCGATGCCCTACGATCGATCGGCAGCCGGATGCCGGTGGATGCCCGGCCCGACCGACGGATTGGAGCATTTGCGATGTACCCAGGGCTTCACGCCGGATCCACGCCGGACAAGCCGGCGGTCATCATGGCCGGCAGTGGAGAGCTCCTCACCTATCGGCAGCTGGAGGACGAGTCGCGGCGGCTGGCCCGCCTGCTCCACGAGGGTGGCCTGCGGCCCGGTGACCACCTCTCGATCTTCATGGAGAATCGGCTCGAGTACTTCACTGCATTCTGGGCCGGCATGCGGAGCGGCCTGTACGTGACCGCGATCAACCGCTACCTGCAGCCGCCCGAGGCGGCCTACATTCTGCAGGATTCGGCCTGCAAGGCGTTGATCACGTCACGGGAGATGGGATCCGTGGCGACCGACCTGGTCGAGCTGGCCCCCGACGTGCGGCACTGGCTGCGCTACGAGGGTGGCGGCGATGGGTTCGTCGATCTGGCCGATGCCGTGGCCGACATCCCAGCCGAACGGCTCGACGAGGAACCGAGGGGCGAGTCGATGCTCTACAGCTCGGGAACGACCGGCAGACCGAAGGGGATCAAACGCAGGATCAGCGGGCTGGCCATCGACGATCCCGCATCGGCTCCGACAACGATCCACCTTCTGGGCGGGCTGTTCGGCTTCGACGCCGAAGCCGTCTACCTCTCGCCGGCGCCCCTGTATCACGCGGCACCGCTCGGATTCACCACCGGGGTCCAGTGCCTCGGTGGAACCTGTTTGGTCATGGAGCGCTTCGACGCGGCGCATGCGCTCGAGTTGATCGACGAGTATTCGATCACCCACTCCCAGTGGGTACCCACGATGTTCGGAAGGATCCTCAAGGCCGATCCCGCCGTGCTCGCCGCACATGACGGCTCGAGTCACCAGGTGGCCATCCACGCCGCCGCACCATGTCCGGTCGAGATCAAGAAGCGGATGTTCGAACTGTGGGGTCCGATCATCCACGAGTACTACGCGGGCACCGAGGTCAACGGCTTCGTCTACTGCTCCCCTCAGGATTGGCTCGACCATCCGGGAACGGTCGGCCGGTCGATCCTGGGCACCGTCCGCATCTGCGACGAGAACGGGATCGAGCTCCCGCCGGGGGAGGCCGGCACGATCTACTTCGAACGCGACGAGGTGTCGTTCCAGTACCACAACGACCCGGAGAAGACCCGCAACGCCATCCATGCCGACCATCCGACCTGGTCGACGCTGGGCGACGTCGGCTACGTCGACACCGACGGGTTCCTCTATCTCACGGACCGGAAGGCGTTCATGATCATCTCCGGAGGGGTCAACATCTACCCTCAGGAGATCGAGGACTGTCTGATCATGCACCCGGAAGTGGCCGACGTCGCCGTCATCGGCGTCCCCAACGAAGACATGGGGGAGGAGGTCAAGGCCGTCGTCCAGCTCGAGGAGGGCGTCGAAGGCGACGACGCAAAGGCCCGCGAACTGATGGACTACTGCCGTCAACGCCTGGCGAAGTTCAAGGCACCCCGCTCGATCGACTTCCAGCTCGAACTGCCTCGACTGCCGACCGGGAAGCTCTACAAGCGACTGCTCCGCGATGAATACTGGTCCGGCCACAACGGCTGACCCTGATCACAACCGACTACACATCCGTCCAGGAGGACACCGACGTGAATCCCACGACCATGACCTACACCGTGACCGACCATGTGGCCCACGTGCGCTTCACCCGTCCCGAGGCTGCGAACTCGGTCACCCCGGCCTTCGCCAGGGATCTGCGCGACGTGATGCTGGCAGTGGAATCAGATGACGAGGTGCGAGCGGTGTCGGTGACCGCGGAGGGAAAGGTGTTCTGCGCAGGCGGCGACCTCAAGGCTTTTGCCGCGGCCGGAAGCGACGTCGGCGCGCTCGCCTCGGACATGCTGGTGGACTTCCACGGCGCCATCTACAAGATGAACCGCATCCCCAAGCCGGTGGTGGCCGGGGTGCGGGGTTCGGCCGGCGGGGCCGGCCTCTCGCTCACGAGCGCATTCGATCTGGTGGTGGCTTCGTCATCGGCCAAGTTCACCATGGCCTACACCAGGGCCGGTGTGACCCCCGATGGCACATCGAGCTACTTCCTGGCCCGCCACATCGGGCTCCGGAGGATGCTGGATCTGACGTTGACGAACCGGGTGCTCGACGCGGCGGAGGCGGAGGCCTGGGGTCTGGTCAACCGGGTGGTCGATGACGCCGAGGTCGACACGGCGACGGCGGATCTCGCAGCGCAGCTGGCGAGAGGACCGTGGGCCATGGGCATGGCCAAGCGCGTCGTGTATCAGGGGTTCGAATCACCCTTGGAGCAGGCCGGGGAGATGGAGTCCGAGACGATCATCCGGGCAATGGGGACCCACGACGCCCAGGAGGGTATTGCCGCGTTCGCCGAGAAACGGAAACCTGAATTCCGCTGGAAGTAGGCGCTCGTGCCGCGGCACGAACTCGTGTCGGCACACACATCCAACACGTTATGAGTCCGGTCTGTTGTGACTCGAGGGATTGCCACCTCGGCAGGCGGGCGTTGCGGTAACCGTCAGCGTCCGCGGCGGCACAAAATCCGACCAAGGCCTCTACCCAGACGGAAGTCGCAGACAGACGGTGTGGGTAGGAAGGGACGTGATCGTTTGCCTGAACGCGTCCTCAGCGAAAAGGGTGAACTCGTCCTCGGGGAGAAGGGATTGAAGATCATGCGGATTACTCGTTTCCTGCCGGCACTGGCCGTGGCGATCGCTCTGACCGGCAGCCTTCTGATTTCATGTGCCGACGACACCAGCGACCTCGAGCAGAGGTTGGCGGCTGTCGAAGCCGAACGTGATCGGCTTGCGTCCGACCTGGAGGAGGCAACGGCCGAGCTCGATCAGGTCCGTGCCGATCCAACCCCCGACCGACCGTCTGACCGCTACGAGCGGGCACTGGCCAACCAGACGGCAATCATGGACATCCTCCAGAGTCCTGAGTCGTACGGGACCGAGGAGGATATCGCTGATCGGTTGGGCGAGCTGGCGGCGCCAGGAGCTCAAATGGTCGACGACGTGTTCGGAGGTGTCAGCTACCGGACGGCGTTCATGAATACGCTGTTCTCCGGCGCAACCGACGCCAAAATCGCGGTCTACGACAGCTGGCTTTCGAACGACGGTTCCCAGGGTGGCTTCCTCTGGGTCTGGTACGGAAAGAACTCGGCCGGCAACGACTTCGAACTTGTCGGCATCAGCTTGGACGATTACGACGAAGACGGATTGATCGCCAACGAGTATGTCAGCTACCCATACTCCGACTCCTATGTCCAAGAGGCGTTCCGGGGTGCCGGGACAGCGCTCAGTGGAGATCGCCGACCATAGTCGACGAGCGAACCGCTCGTTCAGTCGGCTGCGCTGAGGCCGAGGGTGGCGATCGGCATTCGAAGCCGGATCAATTCACCCAACGTCACCGTGCCCCCGACTAGATCAGAACCGGTGCCTTGCCGCCCGCCGCACCGGCGGTGGCGAGGGCCTTGTCCGTTCGTTTCATGAGCGATGCCGCCGATTCGGCTGGGAGGCGTACGGCAGCTCCCAGGGTGACCGGCACCGAAACCGTTTTCCCTCCCACGGAATAGGGTTCGGACAGGGCGCCGTAGAGCTGATACATCCGGGCGTCGAGAACCCTCGTGTCGGCAAGGGTCTTGACCACCAGCATGAACGTGTCCTTCTCCACCCGCGCCATGAGGTCGTAGCGGCGGAGCACGTGGCTGAGGCGGGCCTGCACGGCCGCCATCAATTGGTCCACGTCCGATTCTGAAACGTCACTCGGGCCGTGATTGTCACCACCGAACGCCGTTGTTTCGACCCGCACCATGGCCAGGCACATCGGCTCGGGGTCGGCCAAGCTCTCCTCGAGCTTCTGTCGGAATTGGGGAACACGGTTCGGCTCGCCGTTAATGGCCATGTTTCTATCATCGACGCCTTGGCCGCCGGTTTGAGCAAATTCGATCTTCGGTCTCCGGAAGCGGTGGCTGCTACGCCGTCAGGTACCGATTGACCAGCAGATCGACGGCTGCGTCGGTTTCTCCGGGGTGCAGGGTGGCGACAACCCGCTCCGGGTCCGGGGGCGTCCAGCTCGGATCGTCGGCCTCGGGCCGCCGTACCCGAATCGTGTCGAGACCGGCCGAGCGGAACCCTTCGACGACGATCAGGTCGGCGGATCCACAGAACAGCTCGACGAGCGAATCCAGCGACGGACCCCCGTCGACCGCCCCCATCCAGGCGATCTGGTTCTGACCGACGAGCAGCGTGTCGACCGCTCCCGCCGCCCGCAAGCGCCACGAATCCTTGCCCTCGGTGTCGAGCTCGATTCGGTGGGCATCATGTTTGACCGCCGCCACCCGATAGCCGAGGTCGGTGAGGCGGGCGATGACCGCTTCGACCAACGTGGTCTTTCCGGTCCCCGAGGGTGCGACGAAGGAGATCATCGGTGGCATGGTTCGGAATGCGGTCACCGCGCCGAACACTATCGGCTTCGCCGCGAAGCGCCTCACTTCGGGTTTCGGCTATCGACGGCTGAAACTCCTGAAAGCCGACGCAACATGACGAGCTCACGTCTCGACGGACCAGGACACGGATGGATCATCATCGTCCCGGCGCGGTAGCTTGGACCGGCGATGGAACTTGATCTCGAGGGCAAGCGGGCGCTCATCACCGGCGGTTCGAAGGGTATCGGTCTGGCCTGCGCCCATGCGTTCGCCGCCGAAGGCGTCGATCTGGCCATTGCCGCTCGGGAGGTCGGCCCGTTGAAGGAGACCACGCGCGACCTACGGACCGAATACGGGGTCGAGGTCACCAGCCACTCCTGCGATCTGACCCGACCCGAACATCAGTCGGCGCTGGCCGACGTCGTCGGTGATATCGACATCCTGGTCAACAACGCCGGCGCCATCCCCGGCGGTGATCTGCTCGGTGTCGACGAAAAGGACTGGCGGCAGGCGTGGGATCTGAAGGTGTTCGGCTACATCAACCTGGCCAGACTCGTCCTGCCGATGATGCAGCGCCGGGGCTCCGGCGTGATCGTGAACGTGATCGGTGCGGCCGCAGAGTTCCCTCGCAGCGACTACCTGGTGGGGGCGACCGGCAATGCCGCCCTGGCCAACTTCACCCGGGCCTTGGGCGCCCAAACCTTCGAACAGGGTGTTCGGGTCGTCGGGATCAGCCCGGGTCTGACGCACACCGACCGGCTCGAAACGCTGCTCAGACGACAGGCCACCGATCGCTTCGGAAACCCCGAACGGTGGGACGACCTGCTCTTGAGCGGACCACCTCCTGCCCGGCCCGAGGAGATCGCCGACCTCGTGGTGTTCGTCGCCTCCGATCGAGCGGGTTTCCTGTCCGGGACCGTGATCACCGCCGACGGTGGCGCAGGCTACCGCTGAGCGCAGATGGTCGAGACCCCCCTCACGATTATGGTTGACGGTGGCTTTCCGGCTACTACGTTGTCACCGACCACAGGAGAGATTCATGAGTCCGCATCGCCAGGCCGTCGACAACCTCATCACATCGTCCACGGCGTTCCAGTCTCTCATCGAATCGCTCTCGGCCGACCAGCTCACCGTTCAGTCGCTGTGCCCCGACTGGGACGTCAGAGGAGTCGTCCTGCACGTCCTCGGAATCGAGGATTGTCTCGTCGGATGGAAGCCGGAGGCCGATGACGACATGCCGCCATTCGCCTCCGTCGGGCCGTTCATGGTCGAACACGGCGGCGCCGACCCGGCCGGCCTGGCCGAGCTCGGGCGCGACATCTTCGAACGGCGATGCCAGGAACTCGAGTCGGCGTCCGACGACGACCTCGCACACCTGTGCATGAGCCCCGTCGGCCAGGTGCCCTACGGAACGTTCATGGCGGTGCGCAACTTCGACGTCTGGGTCCATCATCGTGACATCACGACACCACTCGGTCTGCACACCGACGATACCGGACCGGCCGCCGAGGCCGCCATGGATCAGATCCACGGTTCGCTCGGCTACATCGTCGGCAAGAAGATCGGTTTGCCCGACGGTATGAGCATCGCCTTCAACGTGCACGGCCCCGTCGAACGGACCATGATGGCCGCCGTCGACGGCCGCGCCAAGGTGGTGCAGCAGATCGCGGGAACGCCCTCGGTCGAAGTCACGGCCGACAGTCTCACCTTCGTTCAGCTCGCCTGCGGCCGCATCGATTCGGACGAGGCCATCGCCGCCGGTCGGGTCACCTGGACCGGCGACGACGAATGGGGTGGTCGGGCGGCCCGCAACCTGGCGTTCACCATCTGAGAGCGGATGATTCAGCAATGCGTGTTCACACGGTCATTCGTGGCGCCGACCCGCTGTCTTCCCCGGTCGCACTACTTTTCCTCCACGGCGTCGGATCGTCGTCGGCCACGTGGTCTGCCGTGATGGACCGGCTGGCCGACCGGTACCCGGTCGCGACCTTCGATCTGTTGGGTCATGGGAACTCGCCCACACCTGATGACCCCGAGCTGTTCACCCGGGACGCCGCACTGGGTGACATCGACGACCTCATGACGGAACTGGGAACACCGACGGTTCTGGTCGGGCATTCACTTGGCGGCTACCTTGCGCTGGCCCACGCCGCCACCCGCCTGGGCGTCGCCCCGGGACTCGTTGTGCTGAACACGGGCCCCGGATTCCGTGATGAAGCGAAACGTGAGGCGTGGAACGAGCGTTCGCGACGCAACGCCCACCGGTTCGGTGTTGCGCCCCAGGCGGCCGAGATCAACCTTCAGCACGACGGCGTCGTCATGGAGCGTCTCTCCGAGATCCACGTGCCGACACTGGTGCTGGCCGGGACGGCCGATCGGCCCGAGTACGCAGGCGCCGGCGAGTATCTGGCCCGCAAGATGCCCGACTGCCGGTTCGTGGCCGTTGAGGATGGGGCGCACGACATGCACCAATCCACGCACGCCGATGAAATCGCCGAGCTGATCGACCGGTTCGTGACCGACCGGGTTCTCCGCACCGGCTGAACCATCGACCGGGACCTACCGGCGCTGCCCCGCCCATTTGCTGAACCGCTCGAGGGTCCAGGAGTTCACGACGAGCTCCTTCGGTGCCCAGCCCCGCTGGGCCGTGAGAACACCGTATTCCATTCGGCCGAGCTCCGAGATGTGGTGGCTGTCGGTGTTGATGACCAGCTTGACACCCTTGTCGACGGCCCGCCGCACGACGTCGGAGGCGGCATCGAGTCGCTGCAGCGCACCGTTGATCTCGAGGGCGACGTCGTTGGCGACCAGGGCGTCGAGCACCGGTTCGATGTCGAGTTCGATACCGGGCCGGCGGCCGATGTACCGGCCGGTGAGGTGCCCGATCGAGTTGACGGTCGGATCCTCGATGGCGGTGATCAGCCGGCGGGTCTGGTCGGCGACGCTCTGATCGAAGTGGGAATGGACGGAGGCGACTGTGTAGTCGAACAGCATACGGAACTCG
>JAOTVU010000180.1 GCA_029863385.1 Acidimicrobiia bacterium | reverse complement strand
ACGACGGGACCGGGTTCGATGTCGAGCAGCTCCATGATGTCGGAGCCTGACAGGGGTGAGTCGTAGGGACCCACATCGCCGGCCGCCACCAGCTCGTCGATGACCTCGACGAGGCGGCCCGCCGCCAACCGGCGTCGGGAATCGATCGAGGTTGCGGCGCCGACGTTGCACGCCAGCGACCGCGGGGCATCGGCCCCGGTCTTGGCGATCAGCAGGCGGGCGGCGGCCGGCGACGATCGGTCGTGGTCGACCCAGTCCCGCACTCCCCTGACCAGGGCCGTGGTCTCGGCCCGATCCTGGTTGGAGTAGCGAAGCCTCCGGACGACGGCGGCCACATCGGTCGGCCACAGCAGCCCGGCTCGTCGGACCAGTGCGTTGCCCGGCGCCGTAGCGAGCTCACGGACCACGATCACCTCGTCGGCCGACATCGGTGCCACCGCATGGGCGAGCAGACCGGTCCGGGCGATGAAGTCGAATCCGGCCGACGGATCGTCGGTCGCCAGCAACCGCTCGATTTCGTCGTTGACCCGTTCGACCGAGACGATGTCCAGCCGACCGGCCAGCTCCGTTGCCGCGCCGGCCACCTTCTCGTCGACCGAGAGTTCGAAGCGGGCGATGAACCGGGCGGCCCGGAGCATGCGCAGCGGATCGTCGCCGAACGACACCTCGGGCGAGAGCGGTGTCCGCAGCACCTTGGCCTCCAGGTCGGCCGCGCCCCCGAACGGATCGTGCAGGGTGCGGTCCGGCACCTCGATGGCCATCGCGTTGATCGTGAAGTCACGCCGCGACAGATCCTCGTCGAGCTGGTCGCCGAACGTGACGATCGGTTTGCGCGACTCCGGGTCGTAGCGCTCCGCCCGGTGCGTGGTGATCTCCAGGGCATGACCGTCGATTTGGGCGCCGATTGTGCCGAATCGCTCGCCCTGGGTCCAGACGTGTTCGGCCAGCGGGCCGAGGAGTGTCTTGATCGCTTTGGGGTGAGCGTCGGTGGTGAAGTCGATGTCGAATCCGGAGAGACGGCCGAGTGAAAGATCTCGGACGATGCCGCCGACCAGGTAGAGGTGGTGGCCGGCGGCGACGAATCGCTTGGCGACCGGGTTGATGACGGGCGCCAAGGCGTCCAGCGCCTCGAAGTCGATGCTGATCGGGGCTCCCACAGAATCAGGAGCTCCCGGACTCCGCATGTTCGTGGACCGCCCGGGCCACCTCGACGTGCTCCGCTCCCGGGCCGCCGCTCGTCGGCTCCTCGGGTCGGTAGTCGACGCCGAGCATGCGGGCGGCCACCGCACCGGCCGTGTTGGCCAGCGCCTCGTAGTCGTAGCCCCCCTCGAGGGAAAGGAGCCGCCGGCCGGCCGGGACGAGATCGCAGATGGCGTCGATCAGGTCGGTGTAGTCGGCGGAGGTGAGCCCCAGATCGGTGAGCGGGTCCCGGCGGTGGCCGTCGAAGCCGGCCGACACCAGGATCCACGTCGGATCGAATCGTCGGGCCACGGGTTCGACGACGGCGGTGAAGGCCAGGCGGTAGTTGTCGCCGGTGGCGCCGGCCGGCATGGCAATGTTGACCGTCTTGCCCTTGCCGGCCCCTTCACCGGTTTCGTCGGGGCGGCCGGTGAACGGGTACCAGGGGAACTGGTGGAAGCTGACGAACAGCACATCGGGGTCGCTGTAGAAGATGTCCTGGGTGCCGTTGCCGTGATGGGCGTCGACGTCGACGATCATGACCCGCTCACCCCGGTCGGCCAAGTGGCGGGCGGCGACGGCGATGTTGTTGAACAGGCAGAAGCCCATCTGCCGATCGGACGTGGCGTGATGCCCCGGCGGGCGGACCACCGACCATCCGGCGGCAGCCTCGCCGGCCTGCAGGCGTTCGATGAGGGCCAGCCCTGCGCCGGCAGCTCGATGGGCGGCGGCGGCCGAGTGGGCGGACACGGTGGTGTCGGGGTCGATGGCCCCTCCCCCGGCCTCGGCCAGCTGGTCGAGTCGGTCGTAGAGGTAGCGGTCGTGGACGGCGTCGATGGCCGCACGGTCGGCGGGTGGAGCCTCGATCCAACCGATGGCCTCGTCGAGTCCGGCGGCGGTCAGTCCCCGTTTCACGGCGGTCAGCCGGTGCTGGTTCTCGGGATGCCCGGGCCCCGGATCGTGCAGCCAGCAGAGATCGTGGGTTGCCACCAGAAGCCCCGTCATTGCCATACCACCACAGTACTGGCGGCAAGGCCGCCGACGGTACCGGAGCCGTCAAGAACCGGCGGGGCGAACGGCGAAACGGGGCGGCAAAAAGCAACAAGATCCACGAGGACTCTTCCGAATTGACCCGGAAAGTCTTGAGGCGAGTGGCCATGATCTCCGCTCGTGAGAGCGTGCCGTGGGTCTGCGCCTCCGCTTGGTGCCTCGTGGATCTTGGAGCTGATTCCGATCGTGACACGTCGGCGAAGACGTGTAAACGGTGGATCTGTTTTGGCTATCAACCCGATCGCATCCGTGTCTCAGAACTATTGAGGTCTCTAAAAGTTGGGAACACAATCCAGTTGCGGTCCTCCCACCCGGCAAATCTCCTCATTCGTTGCTTGTCGCTGGTTGCTAGTGTCGCGTCGGTGAGGGACCGCCAGACCTGGGACTTCCAGCGCACACGGGAGATCCCCAAGCATCGCCCACCGCCTCCACCGCCTGCCCATCACCGCGTCGCCGTCGCTCCACCGGTGCCCGCACCGCCCGCTACGCCGTCTGCTCCCCCGCATCCGAACCACCCGTGGCGATCGACGGGGCCTGCCCGGTCATCCACCCCTCACCCCGCTGCGGCAGAGCCGTTTCCGCCGGTCACGACGCCTTCCCCGTCCAATTCGTTCCGCTTGCGCCGCCGGGAATCCGTTCAGAACGGTTTCATGCCCCCGAACGTTGCGTTCGGCCCGTCGCCGGTGGAGACGTCGAAGCGATCGCCGTCGCCGGGCCGGAAACGCCGGTACGCCGCAGTCGTCGCCATGGCAAGCCTCTTGATCGCAGCGTTCATCGTCGGCAGCCGGGTTGCCGCCACCACCGCCTCGTCCGGCGTGGCCGCCAACCAGATCCAGTCGGCGGTGTTGCCCGTGGTCGACGACGGGGCGGACGGCACCGAATCCGAGCCCGAAACCGGGCTGGTCAGTGCGAGTAGCTGCCACCCCGCGTACGTCGACTGTGTACCGCTCGACCTCGCCGAAGATCTCGATTGCAAGGATCTGACGATCACCGACGTTCGTTTGCACGACGTCGGCTGGGATCCGTACGAGCTGGACGGCAATGGCGACGGTGTCGGCTGCGAGGGCGGCTGAGCAGCCCCCGAGATTCGTCGACGCTTCCGTTCAACGTCCGGCCGTGGGTCGAGTTTGATGTCGATGCCGGTCCTACCGGGTGACGATCCCAGACGGCGTCGAGTACCGTGATGGCCAGGTTTTCCACGCCATGAGCTATCGCCATCTCCGAGTCGCCCCGTGGCAGGGCGATCCCGAAACCGCACTGATGGGTCCCGCCCGAGGCCGGGGCAGTCCGGAGGTGGACGCCATCCGTCAGGGAATCGACCGGTTGGTCCGCAAAGGCGTCACCACGGTTGTCACCCCGGCGCTCAGCCACTACGAGGCCGAGCCGTTCTTCCAGGCCGGTTTCACTCTGCACGAACGGCTGCACCTGCTGGCGAAGAATCTGTCGGCACCGGACTCGGACCCCGGAACCGCGCCGATCCATCCCCCACCCGACGATCTCAACATCTCCACCGCCCGTTTCTGGCATCGGCGGCGGATGCTCGACGTCGATCGGCGGGCCTTCCAGGGCTTCTGGCAGTTCGACGCGGTATCCCTCGGTGAAGCGCTCAACGCCACCCCCCACTACTGGGCCCGCCTGGCCGAACTCGATGGCAAGACCGTCGGCTACGCCATCACCGGCCGAGCCGGCGATCGCGGTTACCTGCAACGCCTCGCCGTGGTGCCCGAAGCACAGGGCAAGGGTGTAGGGTCGACACTGGTGAACGACGCAATCGCCTGGCTTCGCCACCGCCGCGCCTCCCTCGCCCTGGTCAACACCCAGGAGATCAACGAGCGCGCCTTCGATCTGTACCAACGCCACGGTTTCGTCCGACAATCGGAGGGCCTCATCGTGCTGCGTTGGAGTACGTGAGAGCAACTCGTCGGCGGACGAAGCTCAACTCCCCATCGAAGAAACTCGCCGCACTGCTCGTGCTCGCCGTGGCTCTCGTTCACGGGCCGCCGGCCGCGGCCGCCGACATCACCGGCATCCGCATCACGGGCCAATCGGCGTTCGTGGCCCCCAACGGAAGCTTTGTGATCGAGATCGTCGTCGACGGCGATCCAATCGAAACCGGCGACGGCGAGGACGGCGACGGACTGGAGCTGGCCGTCACGGTCTTCGACCGTATTCGATCCGAGTCGGAGGTCGAGGAGCCGCCGAGCCGGGCCGCCAGCCGGCTGGAGCCGGTCGCTCTGGCCGATCTGACACCCAACGGCGCCAACCGGTACCGGCTGGAGATCCCCGTGCAGTCGTCCTCCGACCCGATCGACGACCTGCCCCGACTGCAGCTCGCCGAAGTCGGCGTCTACCCGGTGAACGTCGAGCTCCGAAGCGCGGAAGGGGTGGTGGCCGCCACCCGAACCAACCTCATCCGGCTGCCCCGGAACCCAACCGAGGAGACCCAGCCGCTGAAGGTGGCGACCGTCTTGCCGGTGGTTCCGGCCGAGGGGATCACCATCGCCGACGCTCAGCAGCTGCTGGCCACCCATCCCGACCTGCCGGTCACGGTCCTGCTCGGCAGCGGCGTCGTCTCGCAACTGACCGACGACCCGACCCTGACGGCCGGCTTCGCCGAGGCTCTTGGTGACCGCCCGCTCGTGGCCACACCCGACATCGACCTCGACCCCTCGGCGTTGGCCGCCATCGGCCAGATGGAGTTGTACGACCAGGCGATGACCGCGACCGTCGAGCAACTCACCGAACTCGGCCTGACACCGGTGACCGACATCACGGTGATCACCGAACAACTCACCGGGCCGGGGGCCGAGGCGCTCATCGAATCCGGTGTCGCCGTGGTGATCGACGCCAGCTCCAGCCCGGCTCCCAACGGCTACGTGACCGTTGACGGCAGACGGCTGTATCTGCTTCGCTACGACGGGCCGGTGAGCGGAGTGTTCGGCAAGCCGTCCTCGGGCGTCAGCCAGGCGAACGAGGCGTTGGCCCGCCTCACCGTTCGTGGCCAGTCGAACCGGTCACCGGTCGTGGTCGGCGGCGCCTCCCTCGGACCCCGACCCGCGCGCGGGCTCCACGTGTTCTTCAGGGCCCTGGCTCATGCCGGCGCCCCTCAGCCAGTGCTCCTCCCCGACGCGACCGCCAGCAGCTTCGAGCGGCAGCCGGCCGAATACCCTCGCCAGGATCTCGCCTCGGTCTCCGGACTCATCGAGGACAGCCAAGCACTGCTGGCCAGCTACGAGATGATGTATTCCGGTGGCGGTATCGGCCCGGACGACTACCGGGTGCGACTCCAGTCGGCGCTGTCGCTGGCCCGCAACCCGGCGGACCGACAGCGGGCTCTCGTCGTGTTCGCCGACGAACTCGGTCGAGAGCTGGAGGTCATCTCACTGCCCGATGCCCAGGCGGTGACGATGGCCGCCCGTCAGGGTTCGATCCCGCTGATCGTCGAAAGTCGGGCCGCCGGGCCGCGCCTCGTCAAGCTGCATTTCCGCAGTGACAAGGTGGTCGTCAAACAAGACTCGCAACTGATCGTCGTCGAACCGGGCACCAGTTCGATCGACGTCGAGGTCGAGGCGCTCTCCCTCGGCGCGTCCCAGCTCGAGGTGTCGGTCTGGACGCCGGACGGGGCCCGCGTGCTGGCCACCAACCAGTTCCAGGTCCGATCCACCGCGGTGCCCGGGCTCGGGCTGCTGATCTCCGCCGCCGCGCTGGTCTTCCTGGTTGTGTGGTGGTTCGTCGACCACCGCCGCGACAGGATCAAACGCATCGAGTCACGGGCCGCCCACATCATCGGCGATGCCAAAGCCGACCGCGGTGGGCCCGCAGCACCGACCCACCCCGAGGTCACGACACCGGCCACGATCGACCGAAACGATCCGAGTAGGCCATGGTCTCGGGACCCTGTCGGGTGATCGGGCCGTGGCCTCTGCCCTTCGGATAGCCGATGGGCACCAGGGCCACGGTGGCCCACGAATCCGGAATGTCGAGCAGTGCCTTGACCTCGTCCTCCCGGTGACAGTGCAAGGTGGTGAGCGTGCAGCCGAGACCCTCGGCCCGGCAAGCGAGCATGGCGTTCTGCACCGCGGTGTCGACCGACGCACCGCCCACCATCGAGACACGGTCCAGCTTGGCGTCGGTGATCGCCATGCGAGCCGGGTCGGCCACGAAAAGCAGCAGCACCGGCGCCTCCCCCATGTGGGCCGCAAGATGATCGCCGGCGGCGATGGTTCGCTCCTGTGCCGCTCTGGCGGCGGCGTCGAGTCCGGCGGCCACGGAACGTTTGCGGGCGAAGTCGACGTAGCGCTCCCACTCCGGCCGGTAGATCTCGGCCACTCCCTCCTTCAACTCGGGATCGGTGACGACGAGGACCCTCCAGGGTTGCGTGTTGCCACCGGTCGGCGCCCAACACGCCGCCTGGAGCACCCGGGCCAGTACATCATCGGGAATGGGGTCCGGTCGGAGCCGACGCACCGCACGCAGGGTGCTCATCAGCTCGTACAGAGCATGGCCCTCTTCGACATCGATATCGCGATCACCGTGGTCGTCGGTCGTCGGCACGGATCCAGGCTAACCCATCGTCATTTTGCCGTCCCGCTGGGGACGGTGCGACGGGATCGGATCAGTTGACGACGTTGTGTTCCCGGGTCGAAGCGATCATCGCCTCCGGAACGGTGGCGTCGAGCTCCTCGAAGGTGATCGGGCCGAGATCGCCGTTGGAGTCATCCTCGATGGGCGACTTCGCACGGACGAGGAGAGCAGCACCGAGGGCAGAGGCCAGAATCGATGCGGAGAGAACGGCGATCTTCGAGTGGTCGACCGTGGTCGCGTTGCCCTCGAAGGCCAGCTCGGTGATGAACAGCGAGACGGTGAAACCGATGCCGCCGAGGAAGCCGACGCCGATGATGTGGTTCCACCCGGTTCTGCTCGGGAGCGCCGCAACGCCGGATCGCACCGCAAGCCAGGACGCGGCCCCGATGCCGAGTGGTTTGCCGACCGTCAAGCCGATCAACACGGCCAGACCGGTCGACGAGGACAGACCGGCCCACAGCGCCGCCGGTGACACGCCGACGCCGGTGTTGGCCAGGGCGAACACCGGGACGATGAACAGGGCGGTGACCGGATGGAGGCCGTGGATGAGGCGGTCGACGACCGACCGCGATTCCCGAGTGTCGAAGACGATCGATTTCAGCTCGTCGATCGTGGTGCTCTCATGGGCGACCACCTCGGTCAGGTCCGGGCGACGTGGTTTTGCCGGAGCCAGGAGTCCGCAGATCACACCGGCGAGCGTGGCGTGGACGCCCGATTCGAACACGGCGAGCCACATGGCGAATCCGACCAGTACATAGACCGGCATCCACCAGACGCCGAGCACCCGCAACGTGACCATTGCCGCCAGAAGGCCGAGGGCGACGGCCAGCGCCGTCGTGTTCAGAGAGGTCGTGTAGAACACGGCGATGACGAGGATGGCACCGAGATCATCGACGATGGCGAGGGTGAGCAGGAACACCTTGAGCCTGCTTGGCACCCGGTTGCCGAGCAGGGTGAGAATACCGACGGCGAAGGCTATGTCGGTCGCCATCGGAATCCCCCAGCCGTGCCTCGTCTCCGAGCCGCTCAGCACGACGTAGAACAGAGCGGGGACCACCATGCCCCCGAAAGCGGCAAAGGCCGGCAGGGCGGCCTTCCTGGGCTCCCGAAGGTCGCCGACGACCAGCTCCCGTTTGATCTCCAGACCGGCAACGAAGAAGAAGATGGTCATGAGGCCGTCGTTGACCCAGTGGACCAGCGACTCGTCGAGATGGACGGGACCGACCACCACCTCGAGGTGGCTGTGCCAGAAATGATCCATCGTCTCGGCTGCTCCGGTGTTGGCCAGAACGAGCGCAGTGACGGCGCCGGCGATCAACGCCAGGCCGGAGAGGTTCTCCAAGTGGATGATCCGCTCGAGGGGAAGCCGGATACGGTCGATCGGTTTTTCGATCACCTGGTTGGTTTGACGACTCACGAACACGTGCATCGGCACGGTCGCGGCACGACCTTAGTAACTGCTCGCCTACTCGATGGAGGCGACGGTGACCCGGTCTCTGCCTCGATCCTTGGACGCGTAGAGTGCCGAGTCGGCTGCATCGAACAGCATCTTGTCGACTCGCGAGCTCATGACGGAGGTGCAGGCTCCACCCGCGCTGACCGTAACCGAGATCGGTCCGGCCTCCGTTTCGATCGGGGCGCCGGAGATGAACTGCCTCATACGTTCGGCCGCGCTGGTCAACTCGCCCTCGATGACGTCGGGAAGGATGATGGCGAACTCCTCGCCGCCGATCCGGGCGCTCAGCTCACCTCGACGGGTCCCGTCGTTCAGGCGCCGACCCACCTCCTGGAG
>JAOTVU010000040.1 GCA_029863385.1 Acidimicrobiia bacterium | reverse complement strand
CCGGGGAAGCCCGAGTACGCGCTCGCCCAGGGTGTTGCGTTGGATCTCGTCGGTGCCGCCGCCGATCGACATGCCCCGACAGTTGAGCACGTGGTAGGCGAAGTAGTCGTCGAGGTCGTTCTCCGCCGGCCAGGCGGCGGCGTTCGGCCCGCCGAGCTCGTGAGCGACCTGGGCGGCGAGGCGACCCTGGCGGGATCGCCACAGTTTCGTGATCGACGGGTGGGCCGAGCGCCGGTTGAGCCAGTCGATGATTCGCTCGCCGCTGTGGACGCGGGCCAGATCCTGGCGCACCATCGGATCGTCGAGCCGGGCCTGGGCTCGGGCCCGCCCGACCAGATCGTCCAGCGGCAGTGGATACCGTCCGGACCGCCGGCCGGTCGTCGACTTGTGGCCCCTGCCGATGGCCGCCCGCTCGTGGGCCATGAGGGCGACGGCCAGCCGCCACCCGCCGTTGACCTCACCGACGAGGTGATCGCGGGGGATGCGGGCGCCGTCGAGGAACACCTCGTTGAACTCGGCGGCGCCGGTCATCTGCACCAGCGGACGGACCTCGACTCCGGCCTGGCGCATGTCGAGCACGAACATCGTGATGCCGGCGTGTTTGGGGGCGTCGACGTCGGTGCGGGCCAGGAGGATCGCCACGTCGGCGATCTCGGCGCCCGAGGTCCAGACCTTCTGGCCGGTCACGATCCACTCGTCGCCGTCGAGCTCGGCCCGGGTCGACAGGGCGGCCAGGTCGGATCCGGCCGACGGCTCGGAGTAGAGCTGGCACCACAGCTCGTCACCCCGCAACCCGGGAGCCAGAAACCGGCGCCGGAGCTCGTCCGATCCGTGGTCGCGGATCGTCGGCAGACACATGCCGATACCGATGGCCAAGCCGAACTCCTCGGGCGGCTGGAACTCGTTGCGGACCTCGATGAACAGCTGCTCGTAGCGCTCGGGATAGCCCTGCCCACCGAACTCGACCGGGTAGCTCAGGCCCGACAGTCCGGCCTCGTCGAGCAGCCGGCGGTAGGTCCGCAATCGGGTGACCCGGTCGTCTCCGGCGATGTCGGCCAGCCGTTCCGGCAGCGCCCGATAGAAGGCTCGGACGTCGGCTTGAAACCGTCTCGGGTCGGGTGGCTGGTCGGTCGTGGAGCCGAGCGTATCACCCGGCGGTTCGGCGGGCGCGTCCGACCCGGCCGGCCTTCAGCAGCAGCCACAGCGTGAACGCGGCCTCGGCGATCACGGCCGGACCGGCCACGATGGCGGTGAACACCTCGGCGTGGGCCGGGTAGTCCGGGTAGAGGGTGAAGGCGGTCGTGTCGAAGACGTAGGCCGCCCCGGCGACGGCGAGGACGACACCGAGGAGCCGGTGGGCGATCCCGGAGCGCAGGATCATCACACCCAGCAGGATCAGGTGGACGCCGAAGGCGACCAGGCCGACCAGCCAGGTGACGTTGAAGGCGTCGAGCGCCAGCATCGTGTTCGCCTCCAGCGTCGGCCGGCCGAGCGCGGTGATGTGCTCGGCGGTGCCGCCGGTGGTGGTGCCGACGAGACGGAGCACCATGTACAGAAAGACGACGGCCACGCCCAGGAACACGGTGTAGACGATGCGGAACCAGGCGGCCAGCGTCGACAGCGCCTCACCGGCCGGTCGGAACAGGTGGTACAGCGCCCAGGCCACCACGACGTCGAGGGCGAAGACGGCGACGAAGGCCAGAATTGCCGCCCTGACCTGATTTCCTAAGTGCTGTCAAGGTCGGGGCGGTGACGCTGGGTGGCCGCGTCGGCCGTGTCGACCAGGCGCTCCCGCACGAAGAAGTTGGCGAAGACGGCGAGGACGAACAGGGCCACGTACGACCAGCCGGCCAGCAGTGCCATCGTTCGGGGGTTCGGTCGGTTGTCGCCGTGGGTTGCCTCGAGTGCGTCGAGGTCGAGGATCCGATTGTCGAGTGTGACGGTCATGACCGGGCTCTTTCGTTGGTGGGGACGGATGGGTCGGTGATGGTGATGACGGCCTTGCCGGCGATTCGTCCGGCGGCCAGATCGTCGAGTGCATCGGGAACCTGGCTCAGGCGATAAGTGCGATCGAGTCGTGGGCGGACCTTGCCGGACGCCACCAGGGTCAGCAGTTCGTCGAGATGTCGGTGGTCCTCGGAGGCGATGAAAAAGGTGAGCCGCTGGGACACGAACGGGCTCATCGCCGCGGCCCGCAGTTGCCGGCCGATTCCGCCGGTGATGGTGTCGCCCCCCTCGCCACCGACGATGACCAGCGTGCCGTCGTCGGTGAGCGCCCGCCGCAGCTTCGACAACCGGTTGCGGCCACCGATGTCGATGATGATGTCATAGCGGCGAGTGCCGTCGACCGGGTCGGCGCTCCGGTAGTCGATCACGTGATCGGCACCGAGTGAGCGGACCATGTCGAGTTTGGGGCCGCTCGCCACGCCGGTCACGATGGCGCCCCGGGCCTTGGCGATCTGCACGGCGTAGCTGCCGACACCACCGGAGGCACCGAGGATCAGCACGTTGTCGCCGGCGGAGACCGCTCCGTGGGTGACGACGGCCTGATGGGCGGTCGATCCGGAGATGGGCACCACCGCCGCCTCGATCACCGGCAACGGGTCGGGTCGGAGCGTCACTTTCGACTCGTCGGCGACGGCGTACTCGGCGAACGAACCGGAGGCGACACCGACGACCTCGTCACCGGGGGCGAAGCGGGTGACCTCGGAGCCGGAGGCCACGACCGTTCCGGCCATGTCCATACCGGGGATCGGCTGGCGTGGCCGGCGCAGCCCGAACATGGCGCGGACGAGATAGGGGGTGCCGGACACCAGATGCTCGGTCCCCCGGTCGATGCCGGCGGCGTGCACCCGAACCAGGACCTGATCCGGGCCCGGCGTGGGGACGGCGACGGTGGTGGTCCGGAGCACGGAACTGTCGCCGTATCGGTCCTGGGTCACGGCCGTCATGGTCACTCCCGTGGCCGTGGTCGTGGTCGTGGTCGTGGTCGATGGCGACCGATGGGTGGCTTCCTGCAGCATCTTGATGTTCTCCTCGTTCATTGCGAAATCGACTCTTCGCACTTAGTACGTCGTACTTAGTACGAATCTGCTACCGTGGACACTAATCGTACTTAGTACGGAAGTCAACGTACTTTGTACGAGAATCTCGACTAGTGTCAGGACGAGACCATGTTCGACCGGCGTTTGAGCGGGGAGGAATCGTGAGCAGAACACCGCTGTCCCGGGATCGGGTGATCGAGGCGGCGGTCGCGCTGGCCGACCGGGTTGGCATCGAGCCGTTGACGATCCGCAAGCTGGCCGACGAGCTCGGCGTCGGTCCGATGACGATCTACCATCACGTGGCCAACAAGGAGGACATCCTCGACGGCATGGTCGACACGGTATTCTCGGAGATCGAACTCCCCCCGACCGACGTGGCGTGGACCGAGGCCATGGCGATCCGGGCCCGGTCGGCCCGTGAGGTTCTGGCCCGGCACCAGTGGGCGGCGCCGTTGATGGAGTCGAGAACCGACCCGGGCCCCGCCACCCTGGGCCACCACGACGCCGTACTCGGGTGCCTCCGTCGAGCGGGGATGTCGTGGCCCCTGGTGGCCACTGCGTATGCCACCCTCGACGCCTACATCTACGGCTTCGCCCTGCAGGAGGCGGGCTTGCCCTTCGACACCCCGGAGGAAGCGGCCCAGATCGCCTCGCTCATGGTGCAGCATTTCCCGGCCGATCTCTACCCGAACCTGGCCGCCTTCACCTTCGACCACGTGCTGGCGCCGGGGTACGACTTCGCCGCCGAGTTCGACGTCGGCCTTGATCTGATCCTGCGCGGCCTGGCCGATGCGGCGGTCGCCGAGCAGAAGGTTTCAGCCCGATGAGCCAGTCGCCGCATCCGGCGTTGCGGACCGATTTCGCCCGAGCGCTGGGGATCGACCTGCCGATACTGGGGTTCACCCACAGCACCGAGGTGGCAGCTGCCATCACCCGGGCGGGCGGCCTTGGCGTGTACGGCATCGCCCACGACGAGCCCGATCAGGTGCCGGTCAAGTTGACCGAGCTGCGGCAGCAGACCGGCGACGGACCGACTGCCGCCGACATGATGATCCCGGCCGGGATGCCCGAGGGCGAGACGCTCGAATCGGTCCGGGCCCGCCTCCCCGATGAGCACCGGCGCTTCGTCGAAGATCTCCGTCGCCGCTACGAGGTACCCGAGTCATCCCACCGCACCTTCTTCAATTCGGTGCTGCGAACCCCCGAGTATTTCGAGGGCCAGCTCCAGGGCCTGCTCGCCTCCGACGTGGCCCTCGTCGCCTTCGGGGTCGGACTGACGGCCGATGCCGTTACCCGACTGCGGGAGGCGGGCAAACTGGTCGGGGCCCTTGTCGGCCATCCTCGCCACGTCGAGCGATACGTCGACGTCGAACTCGACTTCCTGGTGGCCCAGGGTTCTGAAGCCGGCGCCCATACCGGCACCATCGGGACCATGGTGTTGGTGCCCGAGATCGTGCAGCGGTCGGGCGACATTCCGGTGCTGGCCGCCGGCGGCATCGGCCACGGCTCCCAGATTGCGGCTGCCCTGGCCATGGGTGCGCAGGGGGTGTGGCTGGGCACCGCCTGGCTGACCACGGTCGAGCACAGTCACGGCGACCACGCCACTGGACCCCGCCTGCAACAGAAGCTGCTGGCCGCCGGAAGCGGCGACACGGCCATCACCCGGGGCAGCAGCGGTAAGCCGCAGCGTCAGGTCCGCTCCGGGTGGACCGAGGAGTGGGCGGCCCCCGATGCCCCCACCCCGCTCCCCATGCCCTACCAGCATGCGTTGGTCGGTGATCTCATGACGGCCATCTCCGAGCACGAGGTCGAACCGCTGCTCGGTTCACCGGCCGGGCAGGGGGTCGTGTGGTCCCGGCGGATCGAACCGGTGGCCGACGTCGTGAACCGGCTCGTCGCCGTGGCCAACGAGGCGCTCGACCGCCTCACCCCACCGAACTTCGAGCCTCCGGCGACCCGTTAGCGGGTCGTCCCGGGCACGAGGATCGGCCGGGATCGTCAGTCGAAGACGATGATGCCTCGCACGTTCAGGCCGGCGTGGAGGTCGGCGTATCCCCGGTTGATGTCGGCCAGCGAGTAGCGGGCGGTGATCAACTCGTCGAGCAGCAGCCGACCCGAGCGATACAGCTCGAGCATCAGCGGGATGTCGGTCAGTGGGTTCGACTCGCCGAAAACCGACCCCTGGATGCGCTTCTGATAGAGGGTCAGTTCCCGGGCGTTGACGGCGACATCGGTGTCGGCGTGACCCAGCGCGGTGACCACCACCGTGCCCGCCTTGCGGATCGAGGCGAAGGCCTGACGGACATCGTCGGTCGTGAGCACGCCGGTGCAGATGATGGCCGCGTCGGCACCCTGGCCGTTGGTGACCGAGTGGGCGAGGTCGATGGCCTCGTCCATGGTGGTGAAGGTCTCGGTGGCGCCGACCCGGGACGCCACCTCCCGTTTCAGGGCGACGGGATCGACGGCCACGATGTGGGATGCTCCGGCGTGGCGGGCCCCCTGCACGGCGTTGACCCCGATGCCACCAACGCCCATGACGATGACGGTGTCGCCGGGGTGGACCGCGGCCGAGTTGACCGCCGATCCCCAGCCGGTCCCGACGCCGCAGCCGGTGAGGCAGACGGCTTCCAGGTTCAGCTCGGGATCGATCTTGATGGCGGCGGCGACGTCGACGAGCGTGTGACGGCTGAAGGTGGCAAGTCCGCACATCTGCGCCGCCGGCTCGCCGTCGAGCCACATGCGATAGGAGCCGTCGGACCGGGTGCCGTCGCGCAGAAACCGGCCCATGTCGCACAGGTTCTGGTGGCCGGTCGAGCACCAACGGCACCGGCCGCAGACCGGCAGGAACGAGAGCGCCACGTGGTCGCCGATCTCCCAGCCCGGCGTGTCGGGTCCGATGCCGATCACGACGCCGGCGCCCTCGTGGCCGCCGACGAACGGGAACGAGGCGACCGGCGCGTCGCCCTTGGCGTAGTGGTCGTCGGAGTGGCAGAGACCGGCGGCCCGCATCTCCACCACCAGCTCACCCTGGCGAGGTTCCTCGACGTCGAGCTCGACCAGCTCCCATTCCCCCGGCGCCTGACGTAGCACTGCCCCCGTGGTCTTCATACACGCATTGTGCCCCTCAGGCGGAGCGGATGAGGCGGAGTACTTCGTCGTCGGCGTGATGGGAGTCGGGCGGCGGGTTCGGCCGGGATCGGGTCTCGTGCGCTGCGATGGTGAAGTCGGAACCGGCGAGCGCCTCGGCGATCTCGGCCACCGAAACGAATTCGCTCGGGTCGAATCCGTGCTCGGCGGCCGCGTCGGGATCGACGACGTGGTGGACGACGAGGAGCGTTCCGCCCGGGGCAACGGCGCCGACGATGGTTCGGATCGTCTCGGCCGTCACGGGGTGGTGGAAGGCCGGGTACATCATCAGCACCAGGTCGTAGGCCGCGGCATCAGGCGGGTCGATCAGAACATTGGCGACCCGCCACGTCACCGCGTCGGCCATGCCGGCGGCCACGGCGGCGAGCTTCGCTCGTTCGATCGCCACGGCCGAGACGTCGACCGCCGTCACCTCCCAGCCTCGTTGGGCCAACCACAGGGCGTCGGCCCCCTCGCCGCAGCCGATGTCGAGCGCCCGGCCCCCTTCGAGATCGGCCAGTTCGACCTCCACCGTGCCGTTGGGATTGCCGCTCCACATGACGTCGCCCGCGTCGCCGCCATACACGTCATCCCAGAACTCGGCCGGATTCCGGTGGGCGAGTTCGTGGTCGATCTCGTGGTGGTGATGGTCGTGGTGGTGATCGTGAGTCTGCGCGTGATCGTGCATGGATACGACAGTACCGACTCTGTCGAATTCGTCAATATCTCTTGCGTAATTCGCAAGAGCGCCGCAGACTGGGATCATGGCCGACGCCGACCCCAGCACCGATATCGACGCCACGGCCCGAGCCCGCCTCCGGGCGATCCGCCAGAGTCTGGGATGGTCGCTCGACGACCTGGCCGAGCGGGCCAACGTCGGCCCGTCGACGATCAGCCGCATCGAGACCGGCAACCGGGCACTGAGCCTCGATGTGCTCATGCCCCTCGCTCGAGCGCTCGGCATCGGAGTCGATGTCCTGGTGGCCCCCGATGACGATGAGGACGTAGTCATCCGCCCGTCCCCCAGCACGCACGGCGATCTGACGATCTGGCCGCTGTCGCGACCCGACGGTTCGACCACCGCCTTCAAGTTCCGGCTCGAGCCTCACGACCCGGCCGAGGGGCTACCCGAGTTGCAGGCGCGCGCGCACGTCCACCCCGGCTACGACTGGATGTTCGTGATCGAGGGTCGAGTGCTGCTGATGTTGGGCGAGCGTCGCATCGTCGTCGAGACCGGCGAGGCCGCCGAGTTCTCGACGATGACCCCGCACGCCATGGTCGCCATCGAGAAACCGGCGGAGACGGTCATGATCTTCGACCGCCACGGTGAGCGGGCCCACCTCCACACCGCCTGAGCCTGCGGCCGGAGGCAGACCGGAAATCCCGGGTAGCCGATGAACAGCGCACAGTACTCTGGGCTGATGCCGCCGATCGCCCGCCTCTATCTGAACTGGCAGCTGCTGCGGGCGTTCGCTTTTCGGGGCTACTGGCTGGTGACCAGCGTCTATCTCGTGGTCGTCGCCGACCTGTCGCCGTTCCAACTCGTCATCATGGGGACGGCGATGGAGCTCACCATTCTGGCGAGTGAGGTGCCAACCGGTGTGCTGGCCGACACGATCAGCCGACGGGCTTCGATCGTCGTGTCGCACCTCGTCATGGGGGTCGGGATGCTGGCGACGGGGCTGGTCACCGACTTCGCTGCGCTGGTCGCCACGCAGGTCCTGTGGGGATTCGGCTACACGTTCGCCAGCGGGGCCGACATCGCCTGGATCACCGACGAGCTCGACGACGACACCCGCATCGATCAGGTCCTCACCACCGACGCCCGACGTCGGCAGTACGGCGCCATCGCCGGCATGGTCGGGATCGGCCTGCTGGCCTGGGTGGCCGGCATGGGAGCGGCCATCGTGGCGTCGGGCGTTGTCATGCTTGCGCTCGGCCTTCTGGTCGCGCTGAGGTTCACCGAGCACAACTTCACCCCCACCCGGGAGAACCGGTGGCAGGAGTCTGTCGCCATCTTCCACCGGGGAGTGGCGCTCGGCCGGGCCGACCGGCAGATCCTGCTGGTGTTGGCGGTCACGCTGCTCGTCAGCAGTGGAGCGGAGGCGTTCGACCGCCTGCACCCCAAGCGGCTCATCGACCTCGGTTTCCCCGAACAGCCTGATCCGATCGTCTGGTTCACCGTGCTCGGCGTGGCGATGCTGGTGGTCGGGGCACTGGCGTTGCGAATCGTCGAGGCCCGCATCCATCGGGAGGGTACGCCGCGGTTGGCCCTGCTGGTCGCGTGCGTCGTCGGGGCGGTCGGGATGCTCACCCTGGCCCACGCCCCCAACGAGGTGGCCGGCATCGCCGGCACCATGCTCGTCGGCGGGGTGGCCTGGACGGTCATACGAGCGGTCAGCTCGATCTGGGTCAACCGCCGGACCACCAGTGACGTCCGAGCGACGGTGCAGTCGTTTCTCGGTCAAGCGGAGTCGATCGGCGAGATCACCGGCGGCGTGGTGATGGCGATCGTCGCCCAGGCGGCCTCGATCAGCGTCGCGCTGACCGCCTCGGCCGGACTGTTGTTTCTGGCGGCCGCAGCCACCGGTCGCTCTCGGGCCGGGCGGGTCGGCGACGACGATTCGAGCCTGGCTGCGCCATCGCCGGCGCCTACGAACGGGTGAGGAACAACTGGAACTCGATGATCCCGAAGTCGTCGAGGCTGACGACCACCCGCGCCGACGGTGCGTTGACCCCGTAGTCGGCGAAGACCACGTCGGTTGAACCGACGACGGCGATCGTGTCGCCCACGAGTTGGGCGTCGATGGCCACCTCGACCGGGTTGGTGACACCATGGATCGTGAGGTCACCGACGGCGGTGGCACTCACCGGCTCGCCCGACGCCGGGTCGGACCCGAGGTCGATCGGTTCGGTGAGAACGAACGTGGCGGTCGGGAAGTTGTTGGTGTCGAGCGCTCGGCGGGCGGCGCCGTCGCGCTGTCTGATGTCGGTGGTGATGGCCGTCATGTCGGCCTCGATGGAGGTGGCGGTGACCGTCTGCCCGTCGATCGTGATCGTGCCGCTGACCGCAGGGGTGCGTCCCACGGCCTCGGTCTTTCCGACGGTGGCCAGCTCCTCCCCGATGCGGAAGCCGACGTAGGTACCGGTCGAGTTCTCGAAGCTGAACTCGCCGATCGAGGTGTCGACGGTCCAGTCGCCGGACACGGCATCGACGGTGACGGCCGCTTCGTCGGCTTCGGGTTCACCGGTTGTGTCCTCGCTGGTCTCGGCTGCTTCGGTCTCATCGGTCGCTTCGTCGGCCGCGGTGGTGGTCGTGTCTTCGACGTCGTCAGCCTCGACCTGGATATCGGCGGCAAGCTCGGCGGTGGCGGCGTCGAGATCGGCGGCGGTGGGGGCGTCGGTCCGGAGCTGGGTCCAGGCGATGAGGCCGAGAACGAGCACCGCCACCAGCCCCATCCCGATGTAGAGAGGCACGCGGCCTCCGGGACGCTTCGCGGCGGGCGAGTCGGAAAGCGGTTGAGACATGTCTGGTTTTCCTTGATCGATCGATTCCAGCGGACGTGCGCACAAACAGGCTGAAGTTCATGAGTTGTACGTAGAAAACGGCGAAGTTGGATTGCAGTTTCTTCGGAAATCCTTGATCCGTGTTCGTGGACTACGGCGAATATATCCAGAATCCGTGCATGTACTCTTGATTCTCGAACCTTTGTTTGTTATTGGCGAGGTCGGCCAACCGACATCGCCGTGCGGGAACCAGAAGGTCGTCGTGTTCGTCAAAGAACCATACGATCAACGCCGCCGATGGGCTCGGCGGATCCACGAAGAGAAGAGCGATGAAACGCACCGCAACCCGGCCTCTCCAGGCCCTGTCCCCGAAACTTGTCCCGACCCTTTTCGCCGTCCTCCTCACCTGCGGCTTGGCCACCTCTTGCGGCGGCGACGCCGAGAGCTCAAGCGATGAGGCGGCAGGCGACGCCGCCACCGGCGCAATATTGGAGCTGGATCTCGGCGAGAGCAACGCCATGGCCTCGTGCCTCCCGGTAGACGCCGCCACGCTGTCGCAGATGGCGCCCGCATTCCAGGGCACCGTCACCAGCGTCGAGGGTGAGACGATCACGCTCGACGTCGACACCTGGTACGCCGGCGCCGAGGAGGCCGACACCGTTCAGCTCCACGCCGAGCAGGGACTTGAAGCACTCATCGGCGGGATCGACTTCCAGGTCGGCGAACCGTATCTCATCACCGCTGCCAACGGCACCGTCAACTACTGCGGCTACAGCGGCCCGGCCGACCCGACGCTCACGGCGCTCTTCGATGAGGCCTTCGGCGGCTGACCTCCGACGCTACACGTCCAATCTGACTGCGTTGGTCGCAGCGTAAAGCGCCGCCCCGCCGTCCACGGCAAATGTCTGACCGGTGACGTAGCTCGAGGCCGGGGTGGCCAGATACAGGATGACGTCGGCGATTTCGCTTGGTTCGCCGAGTCGACCCATCGGCGTCACGTTCCGCATCTGCTCGAGCGTCCGCTCGGCCAGGTCGGCCGGCAGGACCTCAAGCGCCGCATTGAGGAGGCGGGTGTCGACCGTGCCGGGCGCGACGCTGTTGACGCGGATGCCGAACGCCGCCCACTCGAGCGCCATGACCTTCGTCGCCATGATGACCCCGGCTTTGGCGATCGAGTAGTGACCCGTGTTCAGCTGTGCATCGATCCCGGAGAGTGACGAGACGTTGACGATCGTCCCACCGCCGTTGTCCTTCATGTAACGGGCTGCGGCCTGCGACAGGAAGAACAGACCCTTCAGGTCGAGGTTCATGATGGAGTCCCAGCCGCGCTCGTCCATGTCGATGGCGGGAGCGAAGAAGTTGGTGCCGGCGTTGTTCACCAGAACATCAAGCCGACCCAGCTCCTCCACGGTGCGGTCGATGACGGGCGCCAGCTGATCCATACGCCCGAGGTGAGCGGCGATCGGGACGGCCCGCCGGCCATATTCACCGATGGCATGAGCAACACGTTCCAGCTGGTCCTGGTCCCTGCTGATGACGACAACGTCGGCACCGACCTTGGCAAGCAGCATGGCGGTTGCTTCGCCGATACCCCGACTCGCCCCGGTCACGACGGCGACCTTGCCCTCCAGCGAAAACTGCGGAAGCTCCATTCCTCTGCTCCTTCCGACAGGCTGATATGCAAAAACCGTAGACCATTCGCCGGACGCTCGCCCTCGCCTCCTCCCAATGGTTAGCCGACCACCGCGTGCCGTGTCGCCCAGAGGGCAGCGGCCGCCCGGGTCGACACCCCGATCTTCGTGTAGACGTGCTGGATGTGGTGATCCGCCGTCTTCGGCGAGATGAAGAGCCGTTCGGCGATCTCCCTGGTGGTGAGCCCACGGGCCGCCAGGCGGAGCGCGTCCATCTCACGGTTGGTCAATCCACCGGGATGCCTGCGGCGCGGGACACCGGCGGCCGCGCCGACCTGCTGACCGGCGGCCGTGAGCACTGCGCTCACGGCGTCCGGTTCCAGGACACCGGTTGCGGCCTGCTGGCGAAGTCCGGCGGCCGCCAGTTTGTCGGGCATGGCCGGTCGGTCGGCCCGGTCGGTGGTCAACGCGATGTGGGCGTCGGCGGCACAGAGGACTGCGGCACGACGGTCGCAGGCCCCGGTGCCGAGACCCTTGTGGTAGCCGGAGGCGTCAGCCTTCTCGTGGTGGGCGGCCGCGATCGGGACCAGCTCGGCGAGCACCGGCGACCGTCGCAGCATCTGCTCGGTGAGCATCGTGTGGAGTTCGACGCGATCGAACTCATCTCGTACTGATTCGCTGCATAATCCGAATCCGTTGCGGATCGACGGTGGGCTCCGGGCTGTCCCGGAGCCCAGCCGCGACTCAGGGAACGCTGCTCAACGCGTCCCGCTCCACCGGCAGTCCGACCATGAACCCCAGACCGCAGCGGTCACAGACGGTGGCCGTCTCAGAGCCGAGCGGCTGGGGCTGGACCGGCCCTCCACACGACGGGCAGAAGCGGACCGCCGGCGCCCCGGCAAGCGGGACCATCCCGCGGTCCACCTCGCGACGGGAGGCGAACCGGGACAGCACGGGCACCAGCAGCGTTGCGGCCGCCACCAGCACACCCTCGACACCGACCAGGCGGGCGTAAGATTCGGTATCGGGCTCCAGCCACAGCCCGTAGATGACGGTGACGGCAAGCACCGCGATGAGGGAGTCGACGATCGGGTGCACCAACCGAAGCCGCCCCGGGCTGTCGATCAACGCCAGGCTGGAGGCCAGCGTCGCCCCGGCCGCTACGACCAACAACGACCCGGCCAGTCTGAACCAGTTCTCGCCGTCAGGCTCGGCCCAGATCAGGGCAATGAAGAGCACGAAGCCCAGGGCGCCGGCGCCGCCGCCCACCAACGGGGCCGGCCAGAGGACCCGACGCCGGGAGGCGGGGATGTTGATCAGAATACTGAGCATCGCCGCCGACACCAGAAAACTCGTTCCCAGGATCTTGCCCTGGGTCTCGCCGAAGTCGCCGGACAACAGAGCCCAGATCCCCAGCACCGCATTGGCCAGGATCGATGTGACGAACAGGCCCAGGAACAGCCGTGTCGATGAAAGCTTCCTCATACTGCAAATCTGCGCCGGCGTGTCGGGCGTCGTCAGGGCCGAATGTCACTTCCTTGCCGCCACCGTAATAACGTTGTCTGCTTGGACAGACCGCGCAAACAGGAGCAGGAAGAGGCGACCGAAGACGTCACCGAGGTTGCGCCCGGAGTCCTTCGAACCCAGCTGCCGATCAGCATGCCGGGCCTCGGACACGTGAACTGCTACGTGCTGGAGGACGAGCGTGGAATCGCCGTGGTCGATCCCGGGCTGCCCGGCGCCGAATCGTGGGGCCACCTGGTCGATCGTCTCGAGCGGGCCGGCTATCGGGTGAGCGACGTGCACACCGTGGTCGTCACCCACTCCCATCCCGACCATTTCGGTGGGGCCTACCGTCTTCGCCACGAGACCGGTGCGGATGTCGTCACCCACAAGTCGTTCCTGACCCTGTTCGACGGTTCCGGTGAGGCCACGGTCGACGAGGACGGTAGGCCGTCGGAGGATTCGGCCGACCTGGTGTTCAACTCGGCCGAGGAGCGGATCGACGCCATCGAACGGTACCTGGGCCGGCCGACGCCGTGGGGTGGGCAGCGCACCGGGCCGCCCCGGGAGTTCCTGGAGCGGCTGTGGGCCGACGACCCGACGTCGTCCGGCCTCGCCGGGCCGCTGAAGCCGACCCAGCCGTTGATCGACGGGCAGACCATTCGCCTGGCCCGCCGAGAGTGGCTGGCGATGCACACCCCCGGCCACACCCACGACCACCTGTGCCTCTACGACCCGGAGCACGGCGTGGTGCTCACCGGCGATCACGTCCTCCCGACGATCACCCCGCACATCAGCGGGTTGACGCTCCACACCGATCCGCTGGCCCTGTTCTTCGCTTCGCTGCACCGCATGGCCGGCATCAACGACGTCGCCATCGCGCTGCCGGCCCACGGTCATCCTTTCACCGATCTGAGCGGTCGGTCGGAACACATCATCGATCACCACGAGGACCGGCTGGAGATCATCCGCCAGGCCGGCCGTGATCTGCACGAGGGTGCTGTGGGTGAGGGCACGGTCAACGACTACATGAAGGTCCTGTTCCGCGAGCGGTCGTGGGGCGACATGGCCGAGAGCGAAACCTACGCCCACCTCGAACACCTTCGTACCATCGGCGACTTCGTCCGCACCTCGGTCGACGGCCTCGCCCGCTACGCACCGGCCTGAGCTGATGGGGCCGGCCCGCCGATCCGTGGCCACGTTTGTTCAGCTCGGCCGGATCGACCTAAGCTGACGCCAGGCGCAGCAGACCCAGGAGATGCCGTATGTCCGCGCCACTGAACGATGTCAACATGGAGGCCGTTGCCGGCTTGGCCGGCAAGATCCAGGAGCAGCCCGAGGTCGCCGCGACCCAGTGGAACGCCAGCGTGAGTTGGAAGGGGGGATTCCGCTCCGAGGCCAGGATTCGTGACTTCGCCCCCATACCTTCGGACGAGCCCGGTGGGCTCGGAGGCACCGATTCCGGACCCAATCCGGTGGAGCAGCTGCTGGCCGCGCTCGGAAACTGCCTGGCGGTCGGCTATGCCGCCAACGCAACCGCCGCCGGGATCGAGCTGAAAGACCTCACCATCGAACTCGAGGGAGACCTCGATCTGCACACGTTCCTCGGCCTGTCCCAGGGCAATGCCGGATACGAGAGCATCTCGGTACGGGTCAACATCGACAGTGACGCATCGCCGGAGGAGATCCAAGCGATGCACGACAAGGTGGTGGGCACGTCGCCGGTCGGTCACACCTTGTCGCGCGCGGTGCCGGTCACGATCGATCTGGCCTAGCAGTCGAGGTCGAGGGACGCCGCTCCGCCCGTGAGCTGGCAGCAACAGTCGCCTACAACAAGATGATTGAAAGGAGATGAACGTGTTCGCTGGGAGGAAATCATCTCGGGGAGACGTCATCGGGGCGCCACAAGATGATCGACGCGGTGCGGACGTCGCCTACCGTCGGGCCTGGTGGTTCCTGGCGCTTTATCCCGTGTCATTGGTGGCGGCGTTCGTCATTGGTGAGGGGATCTACTCGTGGCTCGGCGGCGACGAGAACGAGTCAGCCGCCTGGACTGTCCTCATCGCCGCGATACCTGCGCTGGTGATTTCTGCCCTGCCCGGCGTCGCGGCGGTCGTCCTGGGCCGCCAGGCAGTGCGGCTCGGACGCCCCGATGGACGGGTTCCGGCGATCATCGGCGCCGCTCTCGCTGTCGGGTTCGCTGGGCTGAACGTTCTGTCGTTCGTGGCGCAGCGCGTTTTCGGCTGAGGCCGCTGGACAGGAACGGCCTCGGCGAACTCGGTGGGCGTCCGTTCGGGTTGTCCGGGTCCTGGCGCGGTAGCGAGGCGAGGTCTGAGATGAGCAGCGCAACGATGATCGTGAGCGTGAGGCCATTGACGATCGCCGCAGCGAGTCCGATCCTGGCGGTGGTCCGAGCTGCCCGGACGCCGAGGAGAACGCCGACAACGGCGGGAACGAGCGAGAAGGCCCAAAACACGACGGTGGCCGTAACGGCCTGGAACCCGGTGAGATTCGATGCTGACCAAGGTCCAGATCCAGGAGGTCACCGGCGAGTCCTGCCACCAAGATGCCGGCGATGAACCCGACCACCGTTAGCAACCACGCCGTCCAGGCCCACATCGCGAGACGTTGGGTGCCAGCCCGCCATGCGAGTACGGCGACGACCAGGTAGAGGGCCCCGACCGAATAGGCCAACGGGGCCAGTACGCCGTCTGACGAATTGACCGCCAACGCGATCAGCCCTGCCCCCACCACGAAGAACAGGGCTGCACAGAACCGGGGGAAACGGGACCGGGCCATCGATGGTCGATCTGGCCCGGTTTCAGCGGTCAATCAGGGAGCTTGGCCAGCGCACCGGAGACGATCGCGTAGAACTCATCATCACTGATCGCCGCGCCCTCGGAGGAACCGGCAGCCTCATCGGACAGTATGAACTCGGCAAGGATGTCGCCATGGCGGACCGTCACCGTGAACTCCTGCCACCCCTGTTCGGGATCATCACCGAACTGCAATCGACCGGCGAGACACCCATCCCCCAGATCAGGCGCAACGACCGCCGTGAAGGTCTTGACGTCGCCGTAGTCCCTCCATTGCTGACCATCGCAGGCGAGCTGCGCCGTCTCGAACGTCGCAAACAGCCGATCCATTTCGCCAGGCTCCACCACCCAGAGGATCTCCGACAACTCGGCCCGATCGGAGTCCGAACCCCGCTCCAGATCGACTTTCACCACACCGTGTTCGGGAATCACGTCGGCGGCCGACGGGCAGAGCTTGCCCTCATCGAAGCCTGCCGTCCCCCGGTAGGTCTCCTCAAACCCGGCACCGACCTCATCCGCCGTCAGCAGCCATTGCTCCAGAGCCTTCGTCTCTGCCGACGGTGGCGGAGGAGGGATACAGGCCGCGAGGGTCACCAGCACCCAGACCAGACAGACGCCACCATGACCGAGCCGCATCGAAGCCTCCTCTGCTTCATTCTCCGCCGATCGGCTGCAGGCTGAAGAGGCTAAAGTCCCTCGGCTTCCAGCAGGCCGGTGATGACCTCGACATGGGCCTCGATCACGACCTCGTCCGGCACCCACTCCATGAGCTGGGCCACCGCCGGTAGCGCCGTCTCGTCGCCGAGCAGCAACAGCCGGGTGACCCCGTCGGGCAGATCGAACCCCCGGCCTACTTCGAACCGCGCTTGTTCAGGGGCTGACGAGAACTTGAGCGGTCAGATCCTGCGATCCCGGTGACAACGGTTGACGCCACCAGCCCCCTCATCGCCTGGTTGTCGGCCCGGGCCGGAACCCGCGACACCAGACGGATCATCCGCCAGCTGATCATGGCCCACCCCGACCGATACCCCGATCAGCTCCTCGAGATCGCCACCGCCACCACCCGGCGCAACGCTCGCACCTGGCCCGATTTCGCTGCCCGAGCAGTTGCCGGCCGAGCGGTGAGGCCCGACCTCCGCTCCAGCAGCAATCCCACCACCTCCCGGCTCTGGGCCGTTCAAGACTCGGTCGCCGGCTTCCAGTACCCTCGAACCGTCGCCCGGGAGCGGGCCAGGCCTAGATCGTCGAACAGGTGGTTGCGGATGGCCTGCATGGCCGAGGCCTCGCCCGCCGCCCACAGGTGGGTGGTGTCGGGCAGATCGTCGGCGGTCAACGATTGGGCCAGCTCCACCAGGGCCGCGCCCGGCGGATCGCACACATGCCAGGTGACGGCTCGGCCATCGGCAACGGCACTGCCGTCGGGCATCGACACAACCGCGTCGTCGGTGACCACCTCGACGTGGGCCTCGACCTCCACCTCGTCCGGCATCCACTCCATGAGCTGGGCCACCGCCGGTAGCGCCGTCTCGTCGCCGAGCAGCAACAGCCGGGTGACCCCGTCGGGCAGATCGAACCCCCGGCCCGGACCGTTGACGGCGGCCGGATCACCGGGCGACACCGTCTCGGCCCACCCTGACACCGCTCCCCCGTCGTGCCGCACGATCTCCAGATCCATGCGACCGGCGTCGTTGTCGACCCGAAGCGGGGTGAAGGTCCGCAGCAGCGGCCGCGTCCCGTCGGCCCGCAGGAACTCGTTGCCGTCCCAGGTCGGCATCTCCAGCTCGTCATCGCCGGGCCCCGGTACCAACAATCGGACGCTGGCCGCCGGCTGGTCGACCTCCAGGGTTTTCAGGCCGTCACCGGTCAGGGTGATGCGAAGTAGCCGGGGAGACCGTTCGACCCTCTCCAGCACCTCGACCGGCTGCAGCGGCGGGGGCTCACGACGGAGTTTGCGGAGGCGTTCCAGGCGATCGGTCATGGTTCCATGATCGCCGTCAGCTCCGACGCGAGCTCAACCAACCGACCACGAGCCCGTGTCGGCCGACCTCGTTCATTCCTGGAGACGCTCGGCCAATTCACGCAGCAACTCCAGGTACCTCTCGGAAATCGTCTCTCCGCCCCCACAACTCGTCTTCTGGTTCAGCATCGGGTGACCAACGCCGGGTATCAACTCGACATGGTGGTTGCTGTTGCCGGCTGACCGCAACGCCTCCTCGTAGGCCGCGGTCCCTTGTATCGGGTCGATCCATCGGTCCAACTCGCCGAAGACGGCCAGTACGGGAATCGTTGTCTTCTCCACCACCGTCATGGGATCGAAGTACGCGTCTATCTCCGCCGGCCAGGGCTGCCACTCGCTCTCGCTCTTGAGTTCGGGGCCAGCGAACTGCTCCCATCCGTCCACCTCCATCAGAACGTCCATCGCCTCCAGGTACTCGTCGTAGGTTGTCCCTTTCGCCGTCTGAGGGAAATACTCCTCGACCAGCCGCCCGGTCTCCGAGGACGCACCCTGGCAAACGACCCCTTGACCGAGCTGATACCCGAGTTGGTCGATACTGTCCTCCCCGCCCCCGCTGACCACGATCATGAACGCCACGTTGTCCGTCAGCTCCAGAGCCAGAGGCATGACCCAGCCGGCTTGACTGATGCCCCAGAATCCGATCCGCTCGGCGTCGACATCGGGATGTTCCTCGAGGACCGCAATGGCGTCCGCCAGGATCCTGGCTCGTTGCCGAAGCGTTTGACCCTCCTCGAACTCCCCTGTCGAGGCGCCACTTCCCGGTTTGTCCCAGGCGAAGACGGCGAAACCCGCATCTCCGAAGATGCTCAGGATCTGGCCGGTACCTGGAGTGCTGCTTCTGGTTTGTGGACCGTCTCCGTGGACGATGATGACCGCAGGATGGGGTCCCGGACCGTCGGGCACCGCCAGGTCCCCAACCAGCTCGAAACCACCCGATTGAAATCGAATCTCATCGCCGTCCACCGTGAAGACCGGGGCATTCCCGATTCCACACCCTGCAACCACGAACACGAACGGGAGCAGGAGACACAGGACACGGACCGACGGGTCCGACCGGCGACTCGGGTCCGGCTGGTTCCACCGGTCCCACATCCGGTCCAGGGCCAAGCTGCTCGGTAGCAGAGGAGCCACAGCCGCCGACAAGAAGGCCGACCACCGTCACCATCGCCACCATCGCCACCAGATAGAGAGCCGATCGAACGGCTGGGGCCATGATCACTCCTGTCGCTCGCCGACCTCAAGTATCACGAACCATGGATGGCGGCACCATGGCCGAAGGTCACTTCTGATCGAACGCCAACGGTGATCTGCCAGACTTGTCAGGTGGCTGATCGAGGAAGGCGCTTCGTTGCTGTTGTGCTCTGCCTGGCTGCGTTTTTGGCCGCCTGCGGAAGCGAAGCAAACGGTGATGCTGTCGAGGGGCTCGAAGAGATGAGGACCCTCAGATACCTCATTGCCACGCCGTCGCATGGTGAGTGTGAAGTGCTGGCGGGCCAGGACGACGAGACGCTCCTACCACTGGCATCGGTGTTCGAGCTCTACTTGCTGGGCGCCCTGGTCGAGGCGGTTGGCGCCGGCGGAATCACATGGGACGATCCGGTCACGATCGGCGACGAGCTCGTCTCGTTGGGCGGACCCACGGCAGAGGAAGAGCCCGGGACGACGCTGCCGGTCCGTGAACTGGCGACGACGATGATCTGGGACTCGGACAACACCGCCACCGATCATCTGATGGACCTCGTTGGTCCTGGCCCGTCCTGGGCTTCAAAGGGGGGTCGGGGAACGGCATCGCAGCGACCGCCTGGTGGATGCAGGCCGGCGACCGGCAGACCTACGTCGCGGTCGTCAGCCTGGTGAACGAGACGGAGCAGCTCGACCTCGACAAGGTCATCGAGCTGATGACGAGGCCACGAGACAGGACGGCCACAATCAGCGATGAGTAACCCCTCAGATCTCCCCGACCGCCAGTTCGGTGACCCTCCGGAAACCCAGCGAGCCACAGGTGTCGCTTGGCCGGTAACCGGAAACCTGGTTCGGTTCAGATGCGGCGCACGTCCAGCGGCTCGGCCTCGACGCGACCGTCCCGGACGGTCATCCGGTGCACGCCTCGATGGTTTCGAGCGCTGACAGCGTCAGCACCGCTCCTCGTCAGAACAACGGGGGCGCCATCCTCGATGCCCCACGCCCGGACCAGGAAGCCCGCCGGCTGTGGCGCACCTTCGAGGATGGCAGCGCGGTCGTGATCGTAGTGGGCGACACAGGTTCCACCGGCTACGAGGGTGCTCCGCGCCACCAGCGAGACCGGACGTAGTATTGAGTCACGGCCGGCCTGTTGGGGTACAAGGCACCTCGTCTGATTTTGCATTGGGGGTTCGACGCCGTGGATAAGTCTGCGCTGTCGAAGGCGAGAGCGTCCTACAGTCAATCTGCCTGGGTCGAGGCGTGCGAGGCGTTCGCGTTCGCTGAGAGCAGCACAGCTCTGGCCGCTCGCGATCTCGACTGTTGGGCGACTGCCGCGTATCTCGCCGGTCGTGACGAGGAGAGCTCCGATGCCTGGTCGCGTTCGTTCGATGCCCACCTGGCGGCGGACGAGCCCGAACTTGCGGTGATGAGCGCTTTTTGGTCGGCGTTCGGTCTGTTTCAACGCGGTGAGATGGCCCGTGGGGGAGGATGGGTCGCCACGGGGTACCGGCTTGTCGACGAACGTGCCCTCGACTGCGTTGGAGTCGGCTATCTGGCTATTCCGGCCGGGTTGATGAGCCTCGGCAGTGGCGAGGTTGAACAGGCACGCCAACATTTCGAGCGCTCGCTGAACATCGCGCAGCGGTTCGACGACCCTGATCTCCGAGCGATGGCTTGTCTCGGCATCGGTCAGGCGAAGTGGGCGGGCGGCGACGCAGGCGACGGCACCCATCGTTTCGATGAGGTGATGCTTTCGGTGACCCGCGGCAAGGTCTCGCCGGTCGTGGCCGGCATCGTCTACTGCGCCGTGATCGATGGTTGCCAACGTGCCTTCGATGTCGAACGGGCCGGTGAGTGGACTCGGGCCCTCAATCGGTGGTGCGACTCCCAGCCCCAGCTCGTGTCCTATCGCGGCCAGTGCTTGGTGCATCGATCCCAGGTGCTCCAGATGCACGGAGACATCGCGGCCGCGGTGGCCGACGCTGAGGCGGCGGCGCGTTGGTTGGCCGATCCGCCGCGACCGGCGATCGGGATGGCCCACTACCAACTGGGAGAGCTGGCCCGCTTGCAGGGCGACCTATCCGCCGCTGAGCGGGAGTACCGGCGTGCCCAGGAGCACGGACGCTCCCCCCAACCCGGGCTGGCACTCGTGCACCTCCAACGGGGCGAGATCGACTTGGCGGTGGCTGCGGTCGACATGGCGGTCGCCGGGGCCGGCGACCAGATTGCGCTCGTCGAGTGCCTGCCCGCCGCCGTGGAGATCCTGATCGCTGCCGGCGAGGTGGAGCGGGCCCGGCAGGCGAGCGACCGCCTACGTCGGATGGCCGATCGCGGGGAGTCCGCCTACCTGGATGCGCTCGCTCTCCACGCCACGGGGTCGGTTCGGTTCGCCGAGGGTGATGCGCTCGAGGCCATGGCGCCACTGCGAGCCGCTTGCGTGCAGTGGCGACGGCTGGAGGCGCCGTACCAGGAAGGCCGGGCCCGGGTTGTGGTCGCTCTTGCATGCCGAGCGCTTGGCGACGATGGGACCGCAGCTCTCGAGTGTGAGACCGCCCGCCAGACGTTCGCACAGATCGGCGCTGTTGTCGGTCTGCGCCTGATCGACGAGTTCTTCGAACCAGCGACCGAGCAGCGCCTGGACGTTGATCTGTCACCCCGTGAAGTCCAAGTCCTGCGAAGGGTGAGCATCGGTCGAACGAACAAGCAAATCGCCGAGGATCTCTTCATCAGCGTGAAGACAGTCGAGCGCCACCTGTCGAACATCTTCGTCAAGCTCGACGCCCCGAATCGGGCCGCGGCCACGGCGATCGCGGGCGAAGCCGGTCTCCTCTAGCGGGCCAGGACCCGAAATGAGGGTTTTCCCCGATGTCGGCTCCCTGGACTCTTTCCTACCGTCCGAGTCATGGACACCGACACCCCCAGGAACGATCAGCACACAACCGCCGGCCGCTACCGCGGTAGCCCGGCCGAACTCTACGAACGTCATTTCGTCCCCAAGATCGGGCTTCCCTGCGCTGAACTGCTCGTGGACGCAGCCCGACCGGCGGCCGGCGAACGCATCATCGACGTCGCCTGCGGAACCGGCGTGGCCACCCGACTCGCCGCTGAGCGCGTCGGCCCCGATGGGAAGGTCGCCGGTGTCGACGGGCACCCTGGCATGCTCGCAGTCGCACAAACATCCAGTGACCGGCCGATCGAATGGCGCCACGCAAGCGCCGACGGCCTGCCATACGGCGACGATTCGTTCGATGTCGCACTGTGCTCGCTCGGCCTGCAGTTCTTCGCCGACAAGATCCGTGCCCTCTCCGAGATGCGTCGAGTCGTCGTCAACGGCGGACGGCTCGCCGTCGGCGTTCCCGGTCCGATCCCGCCGATGATGCAGGACCTCCACGATGCTCTGATACCTCATGTCGGCGTCGAGGTTGCTGCGTTCGTGCAGGCCGTGTTCGTCCTGGACGACCCCGACCGACTGGCGGCGTTGTGTCACACGGCTGGATGGGGTGACGCCAGTGTCGAAACGCACTCGCTCATCCTCGAGCTCGACCCGCCGGCCGACTTCCTCTGGCAGTACCTGCTCGGCACCCCACTCGCCGCCGCAACCGCAGATCTCGACCTGGATGAGCAGCGCAACCTCGAAGCCGATGTCGTCAAACGTTGGCGACAGTACGAAACAACGGACGGCTCCGAGATGACCATCGACCTCCACATCGCCGTCGCATGATCGAGTTCATGCACCGGTGGTCTCGTGCGCTCGGAGAATCAGGTCAGCACGTTGAGCGGATGAGGAGAATCGAACTCCCGTATTCAGCTTGGGAAGCTGATGTTCTACCATTGAACTACATCCGCAGACGAACGCAGTCTACCGCCCTCGGAGCCTGAGCACCCGAGGGCGGCACCACGTTCGAAATGATCTACCGATCGTCGTCCGATTACATCGGCGGCGGGGCAAGCTGGTTGTACTTGGGAGACGGCCCGTACTGGTTCGGCTCGGGCTTGCCGTCCTGTGCGTAGAAGTAGATCAGCGCGATCCAGCCGATGATCGGGATGAGGACGAGCAACAGCCACCAGCCCGAACGGTCGGTGTCGTGCAGTCGCCGGATGGCCACGCCGATGCTCGGCAGGAGCACGGCGAGCCCGTAGAGGCCACCGATGATTCCTCCGGTGCCGATCGCGTTGTCGAAGATCTGCAGCACGACCGAGATGATCCAGTTGATCAGCGCGAACCACCAGAACTCGGCCCGGCGGGCCCGACCGTCGAACACCGCATATTTCTGCAGTACTTCCAGATAGTAGTTGAGTTGCATTTGTTCCCTTTCTCAGCGCCAGGCTGATGCGGAGACGAAAGCCAAAACCGACACATCGTGCGCCGGTTCAGAACCCCTCGCCCGCCCCTTCTCGACTCAGTCGACGGCCCCACACCATCGGTCGACAGATTAGCATCCACCCCGGTCACGAGCGGCGAATCCCGACGAATCGAGGGCAGACGGCGACTCCCTAGGATGGAGGCGATGACCATTCCCGCCCACGTCCGCGACCAGTTCTCTCCCAGCCGCATCCACTTCGACTCGGCATCGCTTGGTCTGGCCCCCGCGGCCACGACGGCGGCCCTCGCCGACGCGATCGCAGCCGGGAGCCGTGGCGAGGTCGCGGCGCAGGACTACGACCTGGCCATCGCCCGGGCCCGCCAGGCCTACGCCACGATCGTCGGCTGCCCGGTCGACTGGCTGGCGATCACCACCCCGGTGTCGGTCGCCACCGGTCACGCCGCCGCCCTCCTGCGGCCAGGCGAGACGGTGCTGGTGGCCGAAGAGGAGTTCACGTCGGTGCTGTTCCCGTTCCTGGCCCGGGAGGGTGACGGGATCGTCGTCCGCCAGGTTCCCATCGCCGAGCTGCTCGATCACATCGACCCCTCGGTCGAGATGGTGGCGGTCAGCGCCGTCCAGTCGGCCGACGGGTACCGGCTCGACCTCGACGCCCTCGCCACGAGAGCCAAGGAGGCGGGCGCACTCACCTACGTCGACATCACCCAGGCCGCGGGTTGGATCACCATCGACGCCTCCCGGTTCGACATGACGTCGGCCGGCCTCTACAAGTGGCTGTGCTCACCACGGGGTTCGGGCTTCTTCTCCGTTGCCCCTCACCTGTGGGACCGCATGGCGGCGCTGGCCCCCGGCTGGTACTCGGGGCAGGACCCGTGGACGTCCACCTACCGGGCTCCGTTCCGACAGGCCGACAACGCCCGCCGCTACGACGTCTCCCCGGCCTGGCTGTGCTGGGAGGGGGCGGCTCCGGCGCTCGAACTGCTGGCCACGCTCGACCCGGCCACCGTCGGCAGCCACAACATCGGCCTGGCCAACCGGCTCCGGACCGGGCTCGGGATGCCGCCGAGTGACAGCGCGATCGTCAGCACCGACCTGTCCCCCGGCCAGGTGCGGGCCCTCGACGAGCTCGGCGTGAATGTGGCGTCCCGAGACGGGCGGACCCGGTTCTCATTTCATCTCTATAACAGCGAGGCCGAAGTGGAGAAAACTGTCGACGCGCTGACCGCAGAACCATCTAACCTTGGGTAAGTGCCCTGGCGACCGTACTCGGTAACCATTTTTGACTGCGACTCGACCCTGTCCGCTGTGGAGGGGATCGACGAGTTGGCAACCGAACCCGACCATCGGGAGGCCATTGCCGAACTCACCGATTCCGCCATGGCCGGCAACGTCCCGCTGGAGGACGTCTACGGCGAGCGCCTGTCACTCCTCCAGCCGACGCAGGCCGACGTCGTCTCCGTACGCAACCGCTACAAGGCCGGCGCGGTCCCCGACGTCAAAGCCGTGATTGCCGCACTCACCGACGCCGAGAACGAAACCTGGATCGTCAGCGGTGGTCTCGCCGAACCGGTCCTCGAGTTCGCCACCTGGCTGGGTGTCGACCCGGACCGAGTCAAGGCCGTCGAAGCACATTTCGACCCGTTCGAAGGCGACTGGTGGGAACCGGCCGACGGCCATCGCAAAGGGAAGGCCCGCTACGCCGACTACGACAAGGGTCACCTCACCTGTTCGGAGGGTAAGGCCGACGTCATTCGAGCCAACGTCACCAACAAAGGCCGCAAGCTGCTCGTCGGTGACGGAGCCAGCGACCTGGCCGCCGCCGAGGCCGTCGACCTGTTCGTCGCCTACGCCGGAGTGGTCGACCGGCCGGCCGTCACCGACGCGGCCCGGGTCGTGATCACCTCGGCCAGCATTTCTCCGATCCTCGCCCTTGCGCTCGGTCCGCAGGAGGTCAAGGACATGATCGGCGGCCCCCACGACGACGTCGCCCGGGCCTGCTGGGATGCGATCGATGACGGCGCCCTCCGCTTCAACGACGAGGCGCTGGGCACCAGGTTCGACTCGTCCTTCTGAACCCCCATTCCACGCAAGGAAGCCCCGAAATGCCAGACCAGAAGTTCCGCGTGCTCGTCTCCGACAAACTCGGCCAGGACGGACTCACCGTGCTCGAACAGGCCGAAGACATCACCGTCGATGTCAACACCGGCCTCTCCGAGGACGAGCTGTGCGACATCATCGGCGACTACGACGCCCTCATCGTCCGCTCCGGCACCCAGGTGACCGCCAAGGTCATGGATCGCGGCGCTCGCCTCAAGGTGGTGGGTCGGGCCGGTGTCGGCATCGACAACGTCGCCGTCGACGAGGCCACCCGTCATGGCATCCTGGTCATGAACACGCCCGAGGCCAACACCACCGCCACCGCCGAACACGCCATGGCGCTACTGATGGCCACCGCCCGCAACGTGGTGGCGGCCCACAACTCGCTGGCCGCCGGCCGCTGGGAGCGGTCGAGCTTCACCGGGACCGAGCTGGGCGGCAAGACACTCGGCGTGGTCGGGTTCGGTCGGGTCGGCCGGGCCGTCGCCGTCCGGGCGCAGGCGTTCGGCATGTCGATCCTGGCCTACGATCCGTTCGTCAGCGAGCGGGTGGCGAAGACGGCCAGGGTCGAGCTGGTCGACCTCGAGGAACTGCTGTCGGCGTCCGACTTCGTCACACTCCACACCTCGCTCACCGACGAGACCCGCAACCTCATCAACCGCGAGCGGTTGGCGCTGATGAAGCCGACCGCCACCATCATCAACGCCGCCCGGGGCGGTCTGGTCGATCCGGGCGCGGTGGCCGAGGCGCTCGACGCCGACCGGTTGCGGGCCATCGCCCTCGACGTGTTCGCCACCGAACCGCCCGAGGCCGACCACCCGCTCGTCAACCACCCCAAGGTCGTCCACACCCCCCACCTCGGTGCCTCCACCACCGAGGCCCAGCGAAGCGTGGCCATCGAGATCGCCGAGCAGGTGATCGACGCACTCCGGGGAACCCGGATCACGAACTGCGTGAACCTGGCCTTCGCTCCCGGGCTCGACTTCGAGCGGGTCAACGCCTTCATCACCCTGGCCTCGAAGATGGGGCGGCTCCAGGCGGCGATGGCCGACCACCCCATCGAGAGCGTGGAGCTGGAGCTCTACACCGACGACGCCGAGGACCTCATGCGCCCGGTGGCCGCCGGCCTCCTCAAGGGCCTGCTGGAATCGGTCATGCCCGGCACCGTCAACTTCATCAACGCTCCGTTGCTGGCCCGCGACCGCGGGCTCAAGATCTCCCGCTCGGTCGGGCTCGGCAATCCCGATCACCTCAACCAGATCACGTGCCGCGTTCGCTGGAACGGCGGCCTGCGCACGGTCGCCGGGGCCATCTTCGGCGACGACCGGGGTCGCATCGTCCAGATCTCCGGCTACCACCTGGAGGCCGAACCCAACGGCACCGTGCTGCTGCTGCTGAACGCCGACGTTCCCGGTGTGGTCGGCGCCGTCGGCAATGTGTTCGGCGAGTACGGCATCAACATCGGTGAGTGGCGCCTCGGGCGCAACGTCGACCGGCACGAGGCATTGTCGTTCATCAACCTCGACACCACCCCCGAGCCGGGCATCGTCGACTCGCTCCGGGCCATCGACGCCGTCCGCAAGGCGATCCTGCTCGAACTCTGAGTGCTAGGGTGCCGTTGTGATTCTTTCGGACCGAACCATCAAGAAGGAGATTGCGGAGGGCCGCATCATCATCGAGCCGTTCGACGAACGGGCGGTGCAGCCGTCATCGGTCGACCTCACCCTCGACCACCGGTTCATCGTGTTCCGCAATCACACCATGGGACACATCGATGTGAAGGCCAATCTCGAAGCGCTGACCGACACGGTCGAGGCGACCGACGGCAACCCCTTCATCCTCCACCCCGGCGAGTTCGTCTTGGGTTCGACGGCCGAGCGGGTCGCCATCCCGGCCGACCTGGTCGGTCGCATCGAGGGCAAGTCGAGCCTTGGCCGTCTCGGCCTGCTCATCCACACCACCGCCGGGTTCGTCGACGCCGGCTGGGACGGCCAGCTCACGCTCGAGTTCTCCAACGTTGCCAGCCTCCCGATCACCCTCTACCCAGGCATGAAGATCGGGCAGATCAGCTTCATCCGCATGACCACCGACGCCGACAACCCCTACGGCTCGGGTGAGCTCGGATCGAAGTACCAGGGCCAGGTCGGCCCCCGCCCCTCGCGCTACTGGGAGAACTTCGAACGCTGACCTGGGCCCGTCATCCAACGGCGGCCACCCAACGCGATGCAAATGGACGAGATGGCCAAACCCGGGGTAGTTTTGCTGTCTAAACACTGAGGAACGAACATGCCACCCAAAATCCCTATTACTCGCGCCCGCGTCCTCGACGCGGCGCTGAGTCTTGTCAATGAGCGTGGTGCTGCCGCCCTGACAATGCGCGCCCTGGCCACCGAGCTTGACATTGAAGCCCCGTCGCTCTATAAGCACATCGAAAACAAGGACGAGATACTCGACGGACTGTGCGAGCTGGTCTACGGCCAAGTGACCGTCGGTGACGTTGGCGACGACTGGCGGGACCGGTTGAAAGCCTACGCCGGCGCCTACCGCCAAGCGCTCCTCCAGAACCGGAACGTCGCTCCCATCCTTGCGGTTCGCCCGGTGGCGACCGAGGGCTCGATGTTGCTGGTCGAAGCGTCGTTGGCCGAATTCGTCAGGGGTGGCGTCGATCCCGAGACCGGGCGCCGGTTACTCAACATCATCGCCGGATTCGTCGTCGGTCACGTGCTGGCCGAGGTGGCCGACCCGGCTCCGGGGACGGAGCAGGATCGTCTGGCCGAGATCCGGGCCAAGCTGAATCCGAGCCTGTATCCGCTGACGCTGGCCACCCTGGGCACGTCCGTCGCCGACAGGGACGCCGAGTTCGATTTGGCGCTCGAACTGCTCATCGACGCGATCACGGTTCACTACGCCGAAGAGCTGGCCCGGGCCAGCAGCGTCGCGAACTAGGGGCCGAAGCGAGAGTCCCGCCGATCCTTCGGATCGGCGACTACGACTCGGCGGCTTCGATGGCCTCGAGCAGGTGCATCGAGATGTCGGCGACGCGGACGTCGGACTCCTCGTAGCCGTGGCCCTTGACGCCGTCGTCCATCATCACGTAGCAGAACGGGCAGGCGGTTGCGATCCGCTTCGCTCCGGTCTCGACAAGCTCCAGTGAGCGTTCGTCGTTGACCTTGGTGCCGATGTCCTCCTCCATCCACATGCGAGCACCGCCGGCGCCGCAGCACATGCCCTTGGTGCCGTTACGACCGGCCTCGACGATCTGGATGCCCTTGAGCGATCCGATCACGTTGCGGGGTGACAGGTAGACGTCGTTGTGGCGACCGAGGTAGCAGGAGTCGTGGTAGACGACCCGCTCCTCGAGGGTGGCGTCAGCGACGTCGAGGCGGCCATGGTCGATCAGCCACTCCAGGAACTGGCTGTGGTGCACGACCTCGTAGTTGCCGCCGAGCTGGGGGTACTCGTTCTTCAACGTGTTGAAGCAGTGAGGGCACTGGGTGACGATCTTCTGGACCCCGATCCCGTTCAGCGTCTCCACGTTCTGCTTGGCCAGCATCTGGAAGATGTACTCGTTGCCCGAACGGCGGGCCGGGTCGCCGGTGCACAGCTCGGCCGGGCCGAGTATGGCGAAGTCGATGCTGGCCCGCTGCATCAGCTTGGCCATGGCCTGGCTGACCTTCTGGTTCTTGTCGTCGAACGAACCGGCGCAGCCGACCCAATAGAGGTACTCGTGGGAGAACACACCGCCGGCCTCGATGGTCGCCCGGACGTCGTCGGGCTCGATGACCTCGACGGCCAGGTCCTTCACCCAGTCGAGCCGCTGGGTCTGGCTCATGGCCCACGGGTTCGACGAGTTCTCCATGGCCCGGAAGGCGTTGCCCAGCTCGCTGGGGAAGTTCGACTCCATCAGCGTCAGGTAGCGGCGCATGTCGAGGATCTTGTCGAGGATCTCGATGTTGACCGGGCAGATCTCGTCGCACGCCTTGCACGACGTGCACGACCAGATCTCCTCGGTCGTGATCCGGTCGAACACCCAGTTGGCCTCGACCGTGATCTCGGGGTCGACTCCGATCGGAGGTGAGACCGCAGGTGATCCCGTGCGGGCCATCACCTCACCGGTTTTGAGCACGATCTCGCGGGGATCGAGCGGTTTGCCGGTGGCATGAGCGGGGCAGACCGACGTGCATCGACCACACATGGTGCAGGCATCGGTGTCCATCAACTGCTTCCAGGTGAACGACTCGACGGTCGACGCCCCGAAGGTCTCCAGCTCGGTCGACTCCAGGTCGGGCAGCGGTTTCATCGCCCCCTTCGGACGATCCCGGTCCGACAGGTACATGTTGAGCGGCGACGTGAACATGTGGCGCAGCATCGTGCCGGGGATGATCGCCAGGAAGGCACAGAAGCTGACGACGTGGGCGATCCACCAGGCCTGATGCCAGCCGGCCAGGTTGGCCGAGCCGTCGACCAGCTGGGCCAGCGGGTAGCCGATGATCGACCACTGCTCGAATTCGGGCGAACCCTGGACGGCGATGCGGTACGCCTCCGCCCCGAATCCGGTGACACCGATGGCGGTGAGCACACCGAGGATGACGGCGTGTTCGGGCCGGGACTTGATGGCGATGCGGTAGGGACGCCAGCGCCGGGGGCCGTAGCGGCGGATGATGGCGATGGTCATACCGGCGAGAAAACCGAGACCGGCCACATCGCCGACGAGCGAATAGGCCTTGTAGACGTCGCCTTTGAGGAACTTGAGGCTCTCCGGTACCTGGTGGTTGATCTCCAGCACCGTGGTCACGGCCAGCAGGATGATGAAGCTGAAGTAGATCAGCGAGTGCATGATGCCGGCGCCGGGCTCCCGCATCAGGGTCTGCATGTAGACGCCGGACCGGAAATCCGCCAACCGTTTCTTGATGTTGCGGCTGTTGGTGGTGCGCCGATCAGGGGCTCCCCGCTCCCAGTTGCGGACCCGGTACGACAGCTGCAGCGAGCCCCACACCAACAGCACGGGAATCACCGTGTAGAAGGCCAGCTTGAACGAGCCGGGGACGTTGACGAAGACCTCGCGCTGGATCTCGGCATCATCGTGGAACTGGAAGACCGTCGCCGCAATCCCCGACAGCACCGTCACGAGAGCGACCATCAATCCGACACCCAACCAGAGTTTGCTGGCGGTCATGCCGGATCCCTGGTTACGTCCTGGCGCCGAGTCGGTCCCGTGTTCGGACTCGTGGGCATCGGCTTCGGCCTGCATCACTGATCCACTCATACGGCCCAAACCGTAGTGGAAATCGGCGACCGTCGGCATGCTCAGCAGACCAGAAGTTGCCGAGATGTTACGGAAGTCAGGCTGATACACCGCGCGAGCTAGGGTGCGACTGTGACAACCTTGCCATCCTGGGAGCCCGCACCCGTTCTGCTTCCACCGAATTCGATCGAGCATCAGTACTTCGGCGGTGATCTGATCGCTGCACTGAGGGGAGGCCCCGGCGGACCGAACCGACCCGAGGAGTGGCTGGGCTCGGCCACGACACGGTTCGGAGCCGATCCCGAGGCCGACGGTGCAGGGCTGACACGCATCGACGGCGTGCCGCTGCGCGATCTGTTGGACGCGGCGCCCGAGGAATGGCTTGGTGCCGGTCACGTCGAGCGCTACGGCACCTCACCGGCCCTGCTGGTCAAACTGCTCCACGCCGGACAACGGCTGCCCGTCCACCTCCATCCGACCCGCAACTTCGCCACCCGCCACCTCGACTGCCCGTTCGGCAAATCGGAGGCCTGGCTCGTCCTCGACCGGGACCGCAGCGACACCACCGTCTGGGTCGGCACCAACCGGCCGGTCGAACGGGCCCACTGGGAGGAGCTGATGGCGGCACAGGACTCCGACGCCATGCTCGAGCTTCTCAACCCGATCATCGTCGAACCGGGCGACGGGGTGTTCGTGCCCGCCGGGTCACCGCACGCCATCGGCGAGGGACTTCTGGTTCTGGAGCTGCAGGAGCCGACCGATTTCTCGATCCTGCTGGAGTGGGAGGGCTTCGAGTTCGACGGCCCCAACGACGGGCACCTCGACCTCGGTTTCGACACCGCGCTCGGGGCCATCAACCCGCAGCCGTTCGACGCCGGCCATCTGGACGAGTTGACGAGGCGCGCCACCGCCGCGATCGAAGGACAAACCATCGGGCGAGCGCTTCCCGCGGCGGCCGATCCCTACTTCGAGCTGCACCGGTGTTCGGCGATGACCGACTCGGTCACGCTGCCGACATCGTTCGGCGTCCTGCTCGTCACCGGCGGCTCGGGCACGATGAACTGGGGCGACGGCGGCGGCACCGAGGTCGACACGGCGGTCCGCCGCGGTGAGGCCTACGTCGTGCCCCACGCCGCGGGACCGGTGACGCTGTCGGGCAGGCCCTCGGGCCATCTGACCGCCTACTTCGCCACACCACCCCGGCCGGACATCGATCCGCCGGTCGAGTTCGACGCCTGACCGAGGCGGCTCGAGCCTCGCCACCCGACCATGGCGATCAATTGACCCGCCCGCTACTGTGGGCCGATGCATTTGGTCACGGCAGTTATCAAACCTCACAAACTCGATGATGTGAAGAACGAGTTGGCCAAGGTCGGCATTCAGGGAATGACGTCCTCGGAGGTCAAAGGCTTCGGACGCCAAGGCGGTCACACCGAGACCTACCGGGGAGCCGAGTACCGCGTCGAGTTCGTTCCGAAGGTGAAGCTCGAGATCGTGGTGGAGCCGAGTCAGGTCGACAACGCGGTCGACGCCATCATTGCCGGCGCAAAGTCGGGCAAGATCGGTGACGGCAAGATCTGGGTGACCGAACTGTCGACCCTCGTGCGGATCCGCACCGGTGAACGCGACGTCGACGCCATTTAGGAAGCCGGTCCGGAGACGTCAGCCCTCGGCCGTTGGTGCTGGGCGACCGAACATGGCAAAGTAGTCGGCGGCGGTCAGCGCCTCGACGGCGGGTTCGAGGAGATCCCCGAGCCGGTTGACGGTGGCGTCGTCGAAGCCGTCCCACATGGCGGCGGCCAATTCGTTCGTCCGGGCCTCGAGGGCCCGACGCCGGACCTTGCCCTGGTCGGTCATGGCGTCCTCGGCGCTGATCCAGCCATCGGCCGTGAGCCGGTCGACGGCGGCCGACCACTCGCCGTCGGCCCAGCTGCGTGATGCCTTGAGGAAGCTCCGACCCTTGCCGAGGGCATAGGAGATCACGGTGCATTCGGCGCCGCTCAACGGCACCGTGGCCAGCAGCGCGACGTGACCGTCACCCCGCCATTCCCGGGCGATGTCGGTGGCCTCGGCGATCGCGTCGGCCGACAGGACCGGGCGGACGTGCGTGTTCAGAACCCGGCCGACGGCCCGCCACCGGGCGGCCGAGGCCTCGGCCGGCGTGACCGAGTCCCACCGGTCCCGCATCCAGTGCTCGACGAGATCGTGGGGAAGTTGTAAAACGTGGCGGTGATGACCTCGGGCGGCACCGGTCCCATCGGGGCGGCCCGGGAGGCGAAGTAACCGCTACGACCCTCCAGCCCGACCTGCTCGAATTCCTCGACCGCCTCCGACGCCGAATAGATGAACACGTGGAACCAGGTGGTGATCCCGTGCAACGGGGCCACCGTGTCAAGGGATACCGTCTCGAGAGCTGCGCCGGACATCCCGTCAACCTAGTCGAGGTCGTTCGCAACGACCCGATCAGTCGACGGCCAGTTCCGCGATCAGCTCGAGCTGAACGGCATCGGGCGCACGACCGAGCTTGGAGCGGAAGTTGTCGGACTCGGCCTGCCAGTAGGCGAAGCTCTCGGCGAAATCGCCGGCTCCGGTCCGGAAGTCCGACGCGGCCGAGCTTGGCCACCACGGCGCGTCCTCGATGCCTCTGGCCGCCTGCCATGCCCGACGATCGTCGCCGTCGTTCAGGGTGACGTCGACCGCATGACCCAACTCGTGGGCCACGATGTGGACCAGCAGGTCGTCGGACTGGTCGTCGCGCACATAGATCTCGATGCGCTTGTCGTCGACAAGGGTGAGTCCGAACAGACCCTCCCGGCCGTCATCGAATTCGACGGTCCAGCCCGGCAACCTGTCCTGCCACGGATAAGAGATCCGGTCGAGCGCCCAGCGGCCCCGCTCCTGCGGACTTCGACCCGGCGGTGCCTCGGCAACGTCCTCGGACGACGACCCGTCCAGCGATGCGACCGACGGGGAGGCCGCCGCCCCGGTTCGCTGCGACCCGGTCGTCGTGGCGGGGACACCATCCGACACAGCCGGTTCGTCGGCGGCCGTCGACGCCGACGGATCCTCGCGCTCGACGATGGTCGGCCCACCCGAACTGATCAATGCCATCGACGACTCCCCCTCCATGGAGCCAGTGCCGACCCGCAGACCGACAACAACGAACACCACCGAGACCAGCAGCATCGCCAGCG
>JAOTVU010000039.1 GCA_029863385.1 Acidimicrobiia bacterium | reverse complement strand
CAACTGTTCGAGGACATCGTGCCCGCCCACCGCGGCGGCCCGCCGGGAGGCTTCCCAACGCTCGTACTCCTCATCGCTCATACCGGGTGCACCGCCGGGCTCGAAGCCGAAGTACGGTGCTGCGGCGTCGAGAAGGGCGTCGATGCCCTGGCGGCGGTCGGGCACGAGGCCGGCGAAGAATGCCGGCTCGTAGTGGTCCACGGCCGACAGGACCTCGTCGGTGTGATGCGAGGCGAGGTCGTCGAGTTGACGGTGGGCCCACGGGATCAGGCCCCGGAGGATCTCGGGGATGCGACGCAGCTCCTCCTCGGGGACGATCAGTTTGCGCAGCGCCCAGTCCGACAGCAGGAACCCGACCTGGTTGGGACCCCAGCGGTACAGGTCACCGTTGGTGTAGCCGTCCTTGTACCAGATGAGCGACGACACGATCGAGGCGACGTCGTCGTCGGTGGCGTGGATGAGTCGGCGTTCGTCCGAGTCGAGGAACTCGCCGATGAAGCGGTTGGATGCCTCGTCGCTGATCGGCTCCCAGTCGGGTTCGGGGCTCGGCTGGGGCAGAAGGCCAAGGATCCACTGAACCAGCAGGGCATGGGTCGGCCAGGTGTCGGTCTCCGGTGGCGGCAGCGTGTGAAAGGCGGAGTACAGGGCCCTGTCGAGATCGTGCCGGATGTCGGCGAGCGAGGAATGCGTGACGCGCAGCTCGGGCTCGTCGAATGCGAGCCGGAGAATGTTGTCGGCGGTGACGGGGGCGGCGAAGGCGTCGGTCAGGCAGAGAGACCCGTACACCTCGGCTCGGATGATCGCCGAAACATGTTCGCTGTTGGCCAGTCGGGCGGCCACCACATACTGACGCTGCTCGTCGTAGGGTTCACGAATTTCGAGCGCCTCGTCGATCCGGGCATCACGCACCGCGTCGAGGACGGCCTGGATCGCCTCACCCGGCGCACGCCGTCGGACCACCTGCGCGACCAGGTCATCGTCGTGCAACAGTCGCGCAAGGATCGCGAGCGCCTCGGTGTCGTCGTCACCCTTGTCGAGTTCCCCGATCAGCGCCTCCGGCAGTTGCGTCAGATCGGGAGCTCCCGTGAAGTGATCGACCGGAGCGATGGCCTCGGCCGTGCTGGAGACGGCAAGGAGGACATCGAACATCGTCGGTGCTCGGCGCAGCCGCCGAGGCATGCCGTAGCCTGCCGGACCCGACCCGCCGGCCGACGCACCGTCGGCTCCGGTCCAGTTCCTCGGCCGCGTCCCCCGTGGGGTCACCCGCCCTCCGCCGCGTTTCCGTCTCTTGGCCATATCGCTGCTCCGATCCCTTCTCGCAAAAGCTACCCGGCATCAATGTCGAGCACCGACGCGGCGATGGCGGCGGCACGTCTTGCGCTCTCCGCCAGCTGCGGCTCGATCGCCGTGCCGATTCGCTCGGGCATCGTGGACGCCAGGGGGGCAACCGCCCGATACTTGTCGAGGACACCCGCCGCCTCGGCCTTGAACGGCCCGAGGTCGATGTCATCCGCGATCGGCCCCGACACGCCCTTCCTGCGACACATCAAGAACGCCAGTCGGGCTTCGCTCACGGTGCCGACACAATCGACCGGCTTGTAGCTCTCCAACCCCAGCATCTTGCGCAGCAGGGTGCGGTTCTCGGGAATCTCGAAGAGGTTCTTCTCGAAGGTCGCAGCGACGGTTTCGACCGGCAGCCACGCCACATAGTTCATCCAGACGTAGATGCACTTGGCGCACCGGCAGCACCACGGTTTGAGCTGGGCGCACGAGTGCGTGGCCGGGACCGACGCCAGGTCGCGATTGAGCAGGGCGAAGACATTGACGTCGTAGATCGGACGCAGAATATGGAAGACGGCCACGTTCGACGCAAGGTGGGATCGGATGTAGTCGTGGATCCGTTGTTCGGCGATCGAGCTCATGCCCCAGAGGTAGTTGACGTCCTCACCGGTTGCGTCCCAGGTCAGATTGTGTTCGTCGGTGCTGCGCGAGATGCCAAGCGCCACGTCGGTGTAGCCGTGGGCCAGAGCCAGTGGAAGCGCCTGAAAGTAGGAGCTGACCGTCTCTGCCGCGATCATTCGTCGCAGCCCCAACTGCGGATGAACCGTGACGACCGGTGCGTCGAGTCCATCGTCGATGACCCAGGCTCGATGCACCCGCCCCGGCGTGCACGAGGCGAGCAGGCCGTCTATCAGCTCGTGCTGCATGGACCCGCGACCATAGGTCGAGTGGGAGTAGACGAATGCGTCGTAGGGGATCCCGCCCCGCTCGAGCAGCTTCATCGAGGTCAGGCTGTCCTTGCCGCCACCGCACAGCATCAGGGTGGGTGTGTCCCCGACGGGGACCGTGACCCGGGCGATGTCGGCATTCGGTGCCGGTTGCGGCGCAGGGAGCTTGTAGTCGGGAAGGTCGTTCTCGTAACGCCAGACGGCCCAGACGTTGTGAAACACCGTCTCCCAGATTTCCCAGAACGCCTTGGTGACGAGATCCGCGTACGGTCCGAAGTCGACCGTGGCGGGTTTGAGGCTGAGTGCCTTGTTGGCCTCGAAGGCGAGGAGGTGGAACTCGATCCGACGCATCTGGTCGGAGCCGTAGCGTTCTTCGAGTTCGCCGAAGTCGACGGTGTCGTACCAGTAGGTGGTCGTGAAGGCAAAGCCCCCGACCCGGTAGCGCAGGTGAAGATGTCGCCTCCCCCTCACCACCGGTTCGAAGGTGAGTGTGCTCATGGTGCCACCGCCGCCGGGTGCACGGGTCAGCTGATCATTTGATCAACCGGAGGTTGAACGGATAGCGGTAGTCGACCCCCTCATTGGCCTTGATCCCGGCGTAGATGGGGAGGATCAACCAGATCAACGCCACAAGCGGTAGCAGAATGAAGCCGATCAACACGAACAGGAGTACGAAGGCCACGATGAACGCCAGCAGTCCGGTGATCCAGAAGTTCAACGACTCGACGGCGGCCCGCCGAACGAATGGTGACTCATTGCCTTTGGTCACCATGATGATCAGGGGCACGACGAAGCCGCCGACACCGGAGATCAGCCCGACGAGCTGTCCGAGGTGGGCGAACATGGCCATCTGATTCTCATTGATCGACGAGACGGCGGCCGTCACCTGACCGCCGACCGGTTGCGCGGGAGCGATCTGATCGGTCCACGCCTCGCCATCCCAGTACCGGGTCTGACCGCCATCGATCGGATACCAGCCCGGAGGTGGGTTTGTTCCACCGGCCGGCTGCTCGCTGAAGGGCTCTTCCATGACACACCTGCTCTGGTCGCCGTGTCGGCCGCCGAAAATTGTGGCGGCCCCGTATTCATCGTAGTGGCCGGTGACCCGGCCATCGGATCATGATTCGTCAGTCGGTGCGGTGGAATTCGTCGCCACCGGTCAGGATCGCCCGCCAGGTGTCTATCTCGCTGTGGGGGTCGTCGACCGGTTGGGCGAGGTGCCAGACGGTGACCAGTCGTTCCCCGTGCTCCTCGCCGCTGACATGGTGGCCCGTCCATGACGCCACGGAGCCCGAGCGGCCGAAGTCGACACAGAATGCGAAGTCATCGCCCTCCGCAAAGCCAACGATCTCGTAGCCCGCCGTGGGATCGCCGATCTCCGCGCCGGTGTGAAACGTGCCGCGGATCCGGTGATGATCATCGACCTCGATCGACATCGTCGAGCCGAGTCGATTTCGCCACCGGCCGGCCAGCGCCGACCCGGAGCGTCGCCCCCGGTCGTGGGTCCGGACGGCGGCCTTCATATAGGGGTTTGGGAACATGAGCATCCTCTCAGCCCGATCAGTATGTGACACCGAGGACCGCGCCGACCAGGGACTTTGGCCCTTCGCTCGCCGGCATCGAGGAAGCGCGGCCGTCGACGGGGTTGGCGTGGATGCCGGCCTCCTCAATACACCCAGACCGGCGTGCCGATCGGGGCCGCACCGCTGGCCCACAGATCGTCCATCGCCGGATAGGTGAGGCGGACGCAGCCATGTGACGCCGGCTCGCTCGGCACCGACGTGTAGCCGTGCAGGGCGATGCCTCCGTTGAAGTACTTGGGCCGGTAGAGGGTGCCCAGGGGAGCGTGGCGGTAGCCGTCGATCTGGGTGTAGATGGTGAATTGACCCGGCGGTGTCGGTGTTGCCGACGCACCGGTCGCGATGTCGTAGATGCGGGTGACCCGTCCGTCCACGGCGACGAGCAGGATCTGGTGGCTCAGGTCGATCTCGAGAACGGTGCCGCTGTCGCTGCGGGCAGTTGGGGTGGCGGCGATCGCCAGCCGGTCGACGGTGGCGGCGTCGAGTTGGCCGGTACGGGTTAGACCCTCGGCCTTCTGGAATGCGGTGACGGCGTGGGCGGTCAGTGATCCGAACCGCCCGTCGACCGTTCCGAGCCAGTAGCCGAGATCGGCCAATCGCTGCTGCTGGTTGGCCAGTTCGGGATCGGATGGTGCGGTTGACGGTGTCGTCGCCGAGGTTGACGGTTCGGTCTCGGTCGAGGTCGGCTTGGTGGTGGTCGTGGTCGGATTGGTTGTGGTCGTTTGGACCGACGTCGCGCTGGTGGCGGTTGTGGCCGTGGCGGTGGTCGGAGCGGGGGTGCAGGGTGAGCCGGTGATGTCCGGCGTCGTCGTCCCCCCGTCCGCCGCCGTGTCATCGGGAGTGATCGAGACGCCATCGCCCGGACCGGCGACGGACCCATCCTGGTCGACACCGCAACCGGAGAGAAGATTCAGGACGGCAATGACGACCACGAACGCCGAGATCAGCCGGGGTCCGCGTCGGTCGGGCGTCGTGCCGATACGCGTCGACTGGAGAGACGGCGCACCGCTCGCTCGACGCTGTCGAGACTCGTCCGCCGGCCATGCTTTCACACGTCAATCGTGATCTCGGGCCGACCCGCTGACCAGAGGCCTTGGACCCCTCCATCGCGGCGGGGTTCGCCGCCGACATCGATTTTGAGTGACTTCGGGCCCTGGGCAAACCGTCGATCCGTTGCGATGATCGGATTCTGATGAGCTGGAACGGGAACACGGCGAAGCGGCAATGGGCTGTCGCAGGGCTGGCGGCGCTGACAGTCGCCGTGCTCGCTTGCTCGTCCCCGACGGCCGATGTGACGGCGTCCGAGCTCGAGGCGGTCGTCGAGTCCGACGCCATCATCATCGACGACGCCATACCGGATGTGGTCGTGAATCGGCTGGCCGACAACAGGGTCGTGCTGCTGGGCGAAACCCATCATCTCCGTGAGCACTGGGAGTTCGTCGCCGCGCTGGTGGCCCGACTCTACGATCGTGGCTTCCGGCAGCTCCTGATCGAGGCGCCGCACATGGCGAGCTGGCTCATTGACGACTACGTCCAAGGCAGTCGGCGGATGCCGGACTGGAAGCCGCCGCCATTCTACGAGCGCCGTCTGACGGCGATCCGGGACTTCAACCAGACAGCCACCGCCGCAGCCGATCCGATCCACGTACGGGGGATCGACGCCAACGAGAACTTCTACGGCGGTGCGAGAGACTTTCATCTCGTTCTGGGTTGGTTCGCCGACACACTCCCGACCCGGGGTCCGCTCACGCCCTTCCTCGATGGGGGTTACGTCGATGCCGGCGCCCCCGAACAGCAACAAGCCATCGACGATCTGATCGAGTCCATCGAATCGAGTCGTGACGACCTGGTCGACTCCTGGGGGCTGGACCGATACGAAGAGCTTGTCGAGCTGTTGACCGTCGAGCTTGCCAGTATCGACGTGCGGGCCAAGAGGGCGGACGACGACAACGATGGCGCCCGGGCGCGTGAAGACGTCATCAAACGGCTCGTCGATCAGCGGGTCGTCGACTGTTCCTGCGGCACCGTCATCAACATCGGCGGCCACCATGCGCAGAAGTCCCATCTGATGGGAACCAAGCAGGAGTGGCTGGGCGACTATCTCGTCAACAGCAGTGGCGCGGTCGACGGATCGATCATCGTCATCGAGTTCGCGTCGGCGGTGACCGAACTCGAACCGGGGGCCGGGGGTACGCCCTGGAACATCGTCGAAAGCAACTCACCCGACAACGAAGTGTTCCGCCTCCTGGCCGAGACCCTGCCCGACCACACGGTGTTCCTACCTCTCGACGACCCGATCTTCTCCGAGCGCACCATCGCCTTCAACTCCGAGGACGTCATCTACGTCACCCCGCTCCGGCAGCAATACGACGCCCTCATCCAATACGGCCTCGCCCACCGCATGCCGGTCGACTGACGGTCGGAGTCACGGCGTCAAGACGCCGAACCACATGGTGCGCACGCAGTAGCCCTGATATCAGCCTGCGTCGGCTTCGGCACCGGAGCTGTACTCGACGTCTCCGACGGCATCAGTATCCCGGTTTGGGCCGATCGCATTGATGGTCCGAACGCCGAGGGCGATTGCTCCGAGGGCGAGCAGGAAGGCCAGGAAGGTGAGAATGCCGCCAATCACCGGCAGGGCGGTCAGCGCCGTGTAGACCAGCAGCCCGCCGGCGAGGGCCACGAGTCGGACCGACAGCCCGGCGTCACGCCCGGTGACGAACTCGCTTGCGGCCAACGCCGACACGATCGGTGCTCCGAACACCCCGACGAGGAAGAGAAGCGCCGCCGTCACCACGATCGCCACGATGAAGGCGAGCCAGTACGTCCCGACCAGCAGGTTGAGACCGAGGAACGCGAAGAGAATCGACAGGACGATGCCGAGCACGATGGCAGCGATCACGCCGGTGAGCAGTACGCCGAGTGCCAGCAGGCCGAAGAGCAGGCAGCGTAGGGGTCGGCTCCGCACCCGGTCGAGAACGTTGTCGAGCGGCCGACGCATCAGGAGCAGGGCAAAGGCTCCGACGACGAAGACGGAGATCGTCCGAAGCAGGATGTCGACGATCCGATCGCCCACCGTCGGCTCGTCCTCCGGCGTCGGGAGGGTGACCTTCTCCTCTCCTCCGATCGTGCCCGAGCGCTCGTAATCGCCGCCCGCCCCGTACACGTCTCCGTCCACGTCACCGGCCAGCGTCATCTGGCCGACGCCGAAGAGAAGGTCGGAGCCGACGGTCCCGTCGATGTCGCCGGCCCCGCCGACCATCGCGACGTCTCCCCCGACATCACCGGGCACCGTGAGTTGGCCACCGGCGAACCGAATGTCGCCGTCCACATCGCCCGAGACGGTCACCTGGCCGGCGAAGACGAGGAGATCTCCGGTGATCGTCCCATCGACGTCGATCTGGCCGCCGCCGGCCACGACATCACCATCGACGGTGCCGTCGATGGTGATCTGACCGGCGAAAACATAGAGGTTTCCGTCGAACGTCTCATCGACCGGGACCTTGACGTCGTCTCCGGTCCGGAGGGTCCCGCCGAGTTCGACATCCTCGGCCGCCAGGCTCGCGAAGGCCGCGGCGGGAATTGTTGCCACCAGTGCGACAACCAGCACACCCACCAGCAATCGCCAGCTGCGATGCCACCAGGATCGGTCCGTCGTCTTCGTCAGGTACCCCACGATGTGCTCCTCTGGGTCGTCGGTCGCCCAGCGCCTCAGCTCGTGCCTTTTCGTTCACGCTCGTCGATCAGCGTCCGCCGTGCCAGAGGCCAAGGTCCCAGGTGGGGCCGTCGACGCGGGACTCCGCAACCGTCTCGAGGGCACGCATCACGCGCTTTCCAGCTGCGGTGGCGGAGCTGCGTTCTGCTGTCTGGCCAGTCGGTACACGACAACGAGCGCTGCGACCTCCGCGGCGACGATCAAGACGTGGACCAGGAAGTCAACGATGGGACTGACGGGCGCATCGGCCATGGGGTACAGCGGATCGATGAATCCTTCCTGGGCCTCACGGATCGCGCTCATGAACATGACGACGACGTACTGTGCCGGGTTCTGTGTGACCAGCACGAGCACCGACGCGGCGATCATCGCCACCAGCCTGCCTGCGGTCGTGTAGATCACGTTCTGATCCGGGTCACCCTGGATGGTGATTCCAGAGTCCAGTAGCACCTGGTTGTCGAAGTAGTTCCAGTACGCCTGGGGCAGCATGAACAAGATCAAGACGACGAGGAGCAGATTGACCCACAGCGGTATGGGAGAGGCTTTGATCCTGCTGAGCACGTTCATCGGTCCTTCCGGGGTAGCTCGTCGAGGACGCCCTCGCCGCCTTGGCCGAGCACGAGTGGCCATCCGATGGTGGACCCTACTGGCTGGCGTAAGATGAATCAAATAGAACGCACTCACAGTGAATGAATGTGATTCAACTCAGGGATGTAGACCTCAATCTTCTCGTGGTGCTCGACGCGCTGCTCCGCGAACGGGGTGTCACCCGCGCCGCGGAACAGCTCGACCTCACTCCATCTGCGGTCAGCCACGCACTCAAACGTCTCCGCGAGCTGTTCGACGACGAACTCCTCCTGCGCGATGGGCGGCGGATGCGTCCAACCGTTCGCGCCGAGAGCTTGGCCGAGACACTGCCCAGGCTCCTGCGCCAGGTGGCCCGCACGATCGAGCCGCCAGAGCCGTTCAGTCCCCCGACGTCGAGCCGCACGTTCCGACTGGCGGCACCCGACTTCATCGCACCTCTCGTGCCATCCCTCCTTCGAGACATCCACGCCAAAGCGCCCGGGGTCCGGGTCGAGCTGGCACGGTACTCCTCATCGGCCCTTGGGGATCTCGCAGAGGGCCGCTACGACGCACTCATCGCTACCGCCGCAGCACACAGCGACGACCTACGTGCGGCGCCACTGGGCACCTGGCCGTGGGAAGTGTACGCCCGAGCCGGCCACCCGGCCTTCGACGACTGGTCCTTGACGGCCTGGTCAACCTACCCCCACCTCCAAGTCCGCACATCAGTCCTCGAGGGAAGAGGCCCCACCGACCGGAGGGCCGCCGAACTCGGGATTCACCGCGTCGTCCAAGCCGTCGTTCCCCACTTCTCCATGGCCGCACCCGTGCTCGCCCAGACCGACCTCCTCCTCACCGTCCCGTCCGTGGCCATGGGCGACACGGCAGCCGCCTACGACCTCGATCACAGGGAGCTACCCTTCGACCTCGCCCCCATGGGACTCTCGCTGTTCCGCAACGCCGCCGAGGGCAACGAGCCAGGCGTCCGGTGGTTCCTCGAACGAATCAGCGCCGCGTTTGGCGATCTGAAGATGAAGCTCACTCCTCCGCCAGGCCAAGCCTTGCGGAACGCCACGGCTCCGGTGACAACCTGCTGACGGCCGGGATGTCAACCTTGGTGGCTGCGGGCCTGCGCCTCTGATCGCGCCAGTTCCTCACGGGCTTCGATAACTCGGGAGTAGGACGCGGCCACCTCGGCGGGGTCGCCGGCGACGAGCGCCTTGAACATGTCGCCCTCGAGCTCTGCGACCTGCAACCGGAGGTAGTAGTCGAGCATCTCTTTGAGGTGGGCAAGGACGATCTTGCCGGTCAGGAGCGGGTGGTTGTTGGTGACGTTGGCGTCGGCGAATCGCAGTCCGTGTTCGAGTTCGACCTCCAAGCCACGCCGAAACTCCTCTATGGGGATCTCGAGCGTCTCTCCGCCGAGCTCGGCCCGGATGGCTTCCGCCTCCTCGATCAAGACCGCCGCTGCATCGAGGCGGGTCCAGTCGCGAATCCCGAGTTCAGAGCAAGCCCGCCGGACCTCAGCCGTAGGCACATACTCAGGGTGATCGACCATCGTTGTTCCTCTCTCGCTCACGTCAACGATCTCAAGCGCCAGGTCCACCGGAAGGGTTGTCACCTGGTCTGCGACCATTATCTGGAAGGATCGGCCACCGCGCCTACGGGTAGAGCATAGCGACGACCGGGCAGGCCCTGCTCAGCAACGCGAGGCGCGCGGTACGCGGCAATCCCGATCACGGTGCCAGCGTCGTCGCTCTGAGGCCCCGCTTGTGAGCGATACCGAGCCATAAGCCAGTCTCGGCACTCCGCAACGTCGGGAAGTCACTGGTGGTCTCGGCCAAGAAGTTGGCTCGGCATCCCCACCAATAGTTCAGTGTGCCGCGCTCAAGCTCTGGCGACTGAGTGTCAGTACCCCCGCTGGGATTCGAACCCAGGACCAATGGATTAAAAGTCCACTGCGCTAACCAGACTGCGCCACAGGGGCGTAGAAAAGGCTAGCGGCGTGGGGAGGGTTCGGAGCACTTTTTCATCGGGCGGTCGACGGTGGCGCAGAAATTATGTTGCGTCGACGCCCGGGCCGCCTCCCTGGGTGCCACCATGGAGACCGATGTTTGGTCGTCCCCGTCAGTCGCAGCGGTCGCAGTCACGGCTGACGCTGCGCGGCCATCGGGCGACCGCGCTGGTCGGGGCCGCCGTGTTGTTACTGCTGCCCGTCGGTTGCACTGAGCTCGAGCGGCCCGAGGCCTACTCGCCGGCACCGGATTCGACCCTCGTGATCGGGGAGGCCGAGTCGGCGTCGGCGGAGATCAACGACACGTCGTCGGCCGCCGAGGAGGTCGAGGACTTCGTCCCCTCCGTCGAAGGGTACGTGCCGCAGATCCTGATCGCCGCCGAACCGCAGTCGATGCGCACCGCCGGCACCGTGGCCAGTGAGATCCCGGGGGTCATCGCCGAATTGTCGGTGGCCAGGATGGCCGACGATCTCGTCGGTGGGCTCGTGGTCGGGCAGGTCAACGGGCCGGTCGTCTACGTTCAGGGACAGGGAGAACCCGAAATCCTGGACGACGTCGGCGCCCAGCTCCTGGATGTCGGCTACTGGGGCGGCTCGCCCCGGGCGTTCCTGCTCGTCGGTGACAATGTCATCGACTGGGTCCAGCTCGTCTCCGAACAGGAGGCGGTCAGCCGCTCCCGTCAACCCCACCTGCGGCTCGCCGAGGGTGAGAAGGTCGAGAGCTTCTCCGCCCAGGCCGACCTCCAGGTCATCGCCACGAGTGACGACAACTGCGGCACCCTCCGCTTCTACAACCGCACCGGGACCGATCTCAACCTGACCTTGCCCGTCGAGCCCGTCTGCACCTTCCCGGGACGTCCGTCCTACGGGTCGGTCGCCCTGAGTCCGGACGGCGCGGCCGTGGCGTTCACCATTGTCGAGTACCGAGCCGACGGCAGCGAGGAGGCGACCGAACTCCAGGTGTGGGAGCTGACCGGCGGCCAGGCCCTGACACCTCGTCGCATCGGGGAGGGACTCGACCGGATCACCTCGCTCACCTTCGACGGCCAGCGCATCGCCTTTCTCAAGGAGTCGGCCGACGGAAGTTCGGTCACGGTGATCGACCTCAACAACAACGAGACCCCGATCCAGGTTCCGGCCGACTCGATCCGGTCGGTCTCGTTCGCCCGGAACCCCGTCACGGCGCTGCAGTAGGCGGCACTCGAACGTAGCCCGGTTACTTTTTCTGAAAAATACCGACCTTCGGTCGTATTCTCGTCGTTCACTGTCACTGGGGTTGTTTAGTGTTGATCGTGTGAAAGTGTTGGATGCGCCCGGCGGGGGCGCCGGCGGTGAACTCGATCTTGACGGTCCCGATGGTGGTGGCAGCGTCGCCGTGGATGTGGTTGCCGATCTGGTGGCCCGATTTGACCTGCTGGTCGGCGAATTGGCTGCTCTCGGCGATCGCCGATTCGTGACGTTGGCAGCCAGGTGGGAGCAGCGGTTGGAGGCCGATCGCCTGGTTGCGGTTGCCAGGCTGGCGGGGTCGAGCGGGGATGCTCGCTCGGATCGTCGTCGCGCGCGGGCGCATCTTTCGGTTGGCGGTCGCGGCGGCGGCCGGTCCGGGCGTTCGGTGAATCGTGATGCTCGTCGCGCTGCGGCACTGGCCGCGAATCGCCGACTGGCCGAGCAGGCGGAGCGGGGCGAGGTAAGTGGCGACGGGATCGATGCGCTGTCGAAGGCCGCTGACCAGTCGACAGGCGAGATCCCGGTCGATCTGCTCAACATGGTCGGTGGGCTCGATCCTGATCAGGCAGCTCGGGTGGTCGAGGAGTATCTGGAGGAGCGAACCTCGGCCGCCGGTGCGAACGCGAAGTATGAGCAGCAGATGCGGGCTCGCCGGGTGCGCCTCTACACGGTTCCGGCCAGCGGCTCGGATCCGGTGCTGGCCGGTGTCGGGATCGAAGGCCCGAATGCGCTGATCGATCGAATCTGGGCGCTCATCAACGCCCACGCCGACGCCGCCTACCGTGATGCTGGCGGGCGCGATCGGTCGGCCGACCACCATGTATCGCTGCCACATCGGCGGTTCGACGCGGCGCTCGGCTTCTTCACCGGCAACGGTGAGAAGGTCGGCAATGTCGGTGGTCGACCGTCCGTCGTCGTCACGGTCGGAGTCGGTGACCTCACCGGCAACGGCGATCGTTGGGCGGCCCGCCAGGTGGGCAGCGGCCCGATCAGCGATGAACTGATGGCCGACTACGTCGCAAACGGCGACCTGTCACTGTTGTTCGAAGGAGCGGACGGCCGGCCGCTGTGGCTGGGTCGGCTCAGGCGCCATGCCTCGGCGGCTCAATTCCTTGCGCTGGTGGTGCGCGATCGAGGATGCGTGCTGTGCGGGGCGGCATTCCAACGGTGCCAGGCCCATCACGTCATTCCCTGGCACGCTCCGGCCAAGGGTCGAACCAATCTCGACAATCTGGCGCTCCTGTGCGCAGCGTGCCATCGACGGCTACACGACGCCAAGCGCACGCTCCACCGAAAGCAGTCGCAGGCCGGATGCGCAGTCTGGGCCACCCGACCGGTCGCCGAGGCCGAGCTTCCACCGCCCACGCCGATCCAGCGGGAGTAGAGCGAATCAGTTGTCCATTTCCCGGCCGTAGTCGAGTTGACCAGCGGCCGCTCGAACGATTGAATGCTGGAAATGAGACCGTGACGGCCCGACGTGGATCGCGTGGCGTGTCGGCCATGGTCAAAATGCAAGGGGGGATGAGTCATGTCCGGGTCGACGAACACCACCGATGCGAGCGTCCAGGGCGCCGATTCGACAACAACCACCGAACTCGATGCCGACGCCGTCGTGGTCGGAGCGGGGATGGCGGGGCTGTACCTGCTGTACCGATTCCGTGAGATGGGCCTGCGCGCCATCGGGCTCGAGGCGGCCGACGACGTCGGCGGCACCTGGTACTGGAACCGGTACCCGGGCGCCCGCTGCGACATCGAGAGCCTCGATTACTCCTACAGCTTCGACCCCGAGCTCGAAACGGAATGGACGTGGAGTGAGAAGTATGCCACCCAACCCGAGATCCTCGCCTACCTCCAGCATGTCGCCGACAAGCACGATCTGCGGCGTGATATCCGCTTCGAGACCCGAGTCGACCGTGCGGAATGGGACGACGAGAGCCGTACCTGGACCGTGCACACCGAGGCCGGCGAGCAGTTTCGCTGCCGGTACTACGTCATGGCCACCGGCTGCCTGTCGGCACCCAAGGACATCGAGGTCGAGGGTGTCGATCGGTTCGATGGCGAGGTCTACTTCACCGGGCGCTGGCCCCACGAGGGCGTCGACTTCACCGGTAAACGGGTGGCGGTCATCGGCACGGGGTCGTCCGGCATCCAGACGATCCCCCATGTCGCGGCCCAGGCCGACTCGTTAACCGTCTACCAGCGCACCCCCAACTTCACGATCCCGGCCGGCAACGGGCCGCTCACCTCCGCCAAGGTCGAACGCTTCGAGGCCGACCCGGCGGCCTACCGGGAGGACGCCCGTTGGTCGTCGCTCGGCGTGCCCCGCGAACGGGCCATCGAGGGGGCGATGGACGTCTCGGAGGAGGAACGGCAGCAACGCTACGAAGCCGGCTGGCAGGCGGGCACGCTGGTCGACATGTACGGCGCGTTCGCCGACCTCTCGGCCAATCCCGTGTCGAATGAGACCCTCGCCGAGTTCGTCCGCAACAAGATCCGATCCATCGTCGACGACCCGACCACCGCCGAGACGCTGTGTCCCGACTCCTATCCCATCCTCACCAAGAGACTCTGCCTCGACACCGACTACTACCGGACCTTCAACCTGCCCCATGTCGAGTTGGTCGACCTCCGCACGGACCCGATCGACACCATCACCGAGACCGGCATCGACAACGCCGAGTCCGGATCCCGGGAGTTCGACGCCATCGTCTACGCCACCGGTTTCGATGCCATGACCGGTGCGATCGTCGCCGTCGATATCCGAGGCAAGGACGGCCGAGCCCTGGCCGACCGCTGGGCCGACGGTCCGCTCACGTACCTCGGCCTCACCACGGTCGGCTACCCGAACTTCTTCATGATCACCGGCCCGCACAGTCCGTCGGTGCTGTCCAACATGGCCGTGTCGATCGAACAGCACGTCGAGTGGGTCACCGATGCCATCGCCGCCCTGCACGAAGCCGGCCACGACACGATCGAACCGACCCCGACCGCGGAGGCCGGCTGGGTTCAACACACCCATGACTTCGGCGACCTCACGCTCTTCCCCCGGGCCGACTCGTGGTACATGGGCGCCAACGTCGAGGGCAAGCCCCGGGTGTTACTGCCCTACATCGGTGGGGTCGACCGGTACCGGCGGATCTGCGACGAGGTCGTCGAGCGTGACTACGTCGGTTTCACCATGCGAGGCCCCGCCGGCTCGACGACCAACGACGGCGTGGTGTGCCCGGTCCAACCCGACGTGGTGCTCCTGTTGGAGGCGATCGCCGAACTGCCCACCATCGACTCCATGCCGGTGGAGCACGCCCGGGCCTTTCTGGATGAGTTCAACAAGCAGCGAGCGCCGGGCCCGGAGGTGGGGGAGATGGTCGACGGCACCTACCCGGCCGCCGACGGGCACGAGCTGGCCTACCGGTTGTACCGGCCACCGACCGAGGGGCCGCACCCCGTCATCGTCTACTACCACGGCGGTGGCTGGGTGCTGGGCGACGCCACGTCCGACGACCCGTTGTGCCGGGATCTGTGCGTGCGGACCGATGCCGTCATCGTGTCGGTCGACTACCGCCATGCGCCCGAGCACCGTTTCCCGGCTGCGATCGACGACGGCTGGGCCGCGCTGCGATGGGTTGCCGACAACGCCGAGTCGCTCGGCGGTCTGCCCGATCAGTTGGCGGTGGCCGGCTGGAGTGCCGGTGGAAATATCGCCGCCGTGGCGGCCCAGTGGGCCCGCGACGCCGGCGGTCCCGAACTGAAGGGTCAGATGCTGTTGACGCCGGTCATCGACAGCGACTTCGAACGGACCTCCTATGCCGACAACGCCGACGGCTACTTCCTGACCGCCAGCATGATGCAGTGGTTCTGGGATCACTATGTCGATCCCGAGCACCGATCCGACCAGCGTGTTGCGCCGCTTCGGGCCGAGGATCTATCCGGTCTGCCGCCAGCGGTGATCGTAACCTGCGAATTCGACCCGCTCCGCGACGAAGGCGATGCCTACGCCGAGGCATTGGCGGACGCCGGCGTTCCGGTCACCCATATTCGTGGCCGAGGCCACATTCACAACTCGATCGGTGCCGTTGATGTCCTGCCGTCAGGTGCCCCCTATCGAGAGGAGATGGCGAGAGCGATTCGAGCGTTCTTCCCGACCGCGGTCCGGGCGTAGAGCAGGTTCTTCAATCGGCGACCGGCATAACCGCCGGTGCCAGGTGGGGGAGCTGTGCGATGCCGAGCGCGGCGTATCGAGCGATGCGGTCGATATCTATGTCGCGCCCGGCCTGGGTGAACAACTCGAGACCGAAGAACGAGGCGGCCGCCAGTTCGGCCACCAGGTCGACCGGCAGGAACGTCGCCCACGGACTCTCGCCGAACACGGTCTGCAACTCCCGGGTGGCGAATCGGATCGACTGATCGATCGCCGCGGTCACGGGCTCGGCCAGCGCCGGCGACGTGCGAGCGCCGACCAACAACTCGATGACCGCCACCCCTTCGGGATCGGCGGCTTCGGCTCGGATCGTGGAGGCCAGACGCTGGGGCCACTGGGTAGCGGCATCGTCGCCGCCGAGCGCCTCCCGAACCCTGGCCATGCGCCGTTTGCTGAGTTCGTCTGCGGTGGCGGCGAGGAGCCCGTCCATCGACCCGAAGTGGTAGAAGATCAGGCCGTTCGTCCCACCGGCCTCGGCAGCCACCGCCCTGGCGCTGGTGCGGGCGAATCCATCCCTCGCCAGCACCACGATGGCCGCCTCGACCAGCGATTCACGAGCCGCGTCCGGGTTCGATCGTGGTCTGCGTGGTCCCGACTTGGCCATGAAGCCACTCTACCCCTCGCGGTTTAAGCAACCGATCTATTCATCTGCCCAATGCGACTGCCTTGTGCAACTGCACAATAACGGGTAACGTCGGTCGGCATGGCAAACGTCGAACTCAGCCGCCGCTCGCAGGCGGAACGGCCGAAACACGTCAAGATGATCCTTCCCGCCCTGCTGGAGGCAACCGAACCCCGCTACCGACCGATCAAGTACTCCCTGTTCCCGCCGCTCGGTCTGGCGGCCCTGGCCGGGCACCTCCCACCCGATACCCGCATCGAACTGTGCGACGAGCACGTCGAACCGCTCGACCTCGACGACGCCGGTGAACCCGACGGCCCCGACTTCGTCGTCATCCAGTGCTACATCACCTCGGCCCGTCGAAGCTACGAGATCGCCGACCACTACCGTCGGCACGGAATACGGGTGGCCATGGGCGGACTCCATCCCACGGCACTACCGCAGGAGGCCGGCCAGCACTGCGATCACCTCTTCCTCGGACCGGGCGATCACAGCTTCGGCGAGTTCCTGACCGACCTGGCCTCAGGGCGGCCGAAGCCGATCTACCACTCCGGCCCCCGAACCCTCGACAACGTGCCCCCACCCCGCCGCGATCTCATCAAACGCACCCACTATCTCGTTCCCAACTCGCTCGTCGTCACGAGAGGCTGCCCCCACTCGTGCGACTTCTGCTACAAGGACTCGTTCTTCGAGGGCGGCCGCGGTTTCTACACCCAACGGGTCGACGACGCCCTCGCCCAGATCGAATCACTCCCCGGCAAGCACCTCTACTTCCTCGACGATCACATCCTCGGCCGGCGACAATTCGCCCGGGAGCTCTTCGGGGCGATGACGGGAATGGGACGTCTGTGGCAGGGCGCGGCCACGGTCAACTCGATCCTGCAGGGCGATCTCGTCGAACGGGCGGCCGAAGCCGGGCTTCGCTCGATCTTCGTCGGCTTCGAATCGATCAGCGACACCAACCTGGCCCACCACGGCAAGACCCAGAACCTCGGTCGTGACTATGCCGAGGCCATCGCCCGGCTCCGCGATCTCGGCGTGATGGTCAACGGCAGCTTCGTCTTCGGTATGGACGACGACGACTCCGACGTCTTCAAACGCACCGTCGACTGGGCGGTGTCGGTCGGCATCGAGACCGCCACGTTCCATGTGATGACGCCCTACCCGGGAACGGCGCTCTACGACCGAATGGACCTCTCCGGCCGGATCCTCCACCGCGACTGGGATCGCTACGACACCAGGCAGTGCGTCTTTCGGCCGGCTCGAATGACGCCGGAGGAACTGGAGCAGGGGTACTGGTGGGCCTACAACGAGTTCTACCGCTGGTCGTCGATCTGGAAGGCCGCCTCGGTGAAACCGACAGCGGCCGGGCAGCTGCGGCACGTCGCCTACTCGGCCGGCTGGAAGAAGCTCGAGCCGCTGTGGAGCCTGCTTGTCCGAGCCCGCCGCATCCCGATGATGCTGCCCGTATTGGAGTCGGTGTTGTCCGCTCGGTCGGCGATCGATTCCCAATCGCCACCGGATTCGACAACCGTTCCCGCCACTCCGGCGAGTATTCGCTAGCATCGGATTGTGCAACCCGTGGCCGATGATGTCGATCCCAACGAGTCGCCGAGCGGCGAGGCGCCGACGGCTGTCGACACCGTCGACGCCCTCGGGGCCGGCGGGCAGCCCGCCACCGGTGGCCACGGCCCGGTGGACATCGCAATGGTCGAGATCGAACTCGTCGAATTCGACCCTGCGGAGCACGACGACGCAGAGGTCGAGCGGATCGAAGCCGTCGAGCCGACCCAACCGGCCGAGCCGCTCCCGACGATGGCCGACCTCGATCGGGTAGCGTCCGAACTCGACGACGTCGACGCCCGCCTGGCGGCGCTCGAGGAGCAGCGGCCCTAGGGCCGACGAGCCGACTCGTGGCCGCGCCTCATCCTCACGCCAACTCCTCGGACGGGACGTCGGCTCCCGTCGTGACCCTGACCCTGAATCCGGCGCTGGACGTTTCCCTGACGACCGAGGTCGTCGTGCCCACCCACAAGCTCCGCACCGGTCGGCCGCTCTATCAACCCGGCGGCGGCGGGATCAACGTGAGCCGGGTATGCCGACGCCTCGGCGAACCCACGATTGCGGTCCTACCGCTCGGGGGACCGCCGGGTGGCCGGATGGCCCAACTGTTGATCGATGAACTCGACGCAGCCGATGTCCGGACGATCGCCATAGTTGGCGACACCCGCGAGTCGATCTCCATCGTGTCGAACACGAGCGGCGACCAATACCGTTTCGTCCTTCCCGGACCGGAGCTGAGCCACGCCGAGGTCGATCTCTGTCTCGACGCCGTCGCCACCTCCGCACTTGCCGCCGGCTCCCGGTGCATCGCAGTGTCGGGGAGCGTCCCCGACGGCGTCGAACTCGATATCTTCTCCCGGCTGGTGGAACTCGTCCCCGGCGCCGCCGTGATCATCGACACCTCCGGTCCGGCACTGAGCGCCGCCCTGCGGTCCGGTGCTCACCTGGTCAAACCGAGCGCCCGGGAGTTGGCCGCGGAGGTTGATCGTGAGTTGCTGACCGAGGCCGACATCGTCGATGCCGCCCGGCAGGTCAAGGCGCAGTCCGACGTCGAGGTCGTCGTCGTGTCGATCGGTCCCGGCGGAGCGGTGGTGGTGACCGCCGACGACACCACCCGGTTGCGGGCACCCACCGTCCAGGTCCGCAGCGCGGTGGGCGCCGGCGACTCGATGGTGGCCGGCATCACCATCGGCCTCAACCGTGGCCTCGACCTCACCCAGGCGGTGGCGCTCGGCGTCGCCGCCGGAACGGCAGCGGTCCTGACCGACGGAACCGACCTCTGCCGGCCCGATGACGTCGAACGCCTGCTCGCCCTCATCGGTTGACCCCGACAGCGGAACCGTCGGTGCTAGCGCGGTGTGCCGAAGTTCTGAGTCCAGTAGTAGTCGTGGAAGCCGACACCGATCTCGGTGAGATCGCAGTTCATGATGTTGGCCCGGTGGCCGGAGCTGTTCATCCAACCGTCGACCACCGAAGCCGGTGAGCGGTAGCCGGCGGCAATGTTCTCGGCGAGACTCCGCCACCGGTAGCCCTGGCGCTCGATCCGGTCGACCATGCTCGAACCGTCCTGGCTGGTGTGCGAGAAGTAGTTGTTCTCGGCCATGTCGACGCTGTGGTCGAGCGCCGCCGTGTGGAGCTTGTCGTTGTTCGTCAACGGCCCGCAGCCACCGGCGGATCGCTCCTCGTTGGTGAGGCGGATGACTTCCTGCTCGAAGGTTCGAGCGCTGGACGACGAATCGGACGTCGTGGTCGGGGGACGGGTGGTTGTTGCGGCCGTTGTCGCCGTGGTGGGGGAGGACGAACTCGACGACGCCTTCGTCGTGGTGGTCCGGCGCTGGGTTGACGTGGTTTCGTTAGCGTCTGTCGGTGCGGCCGTCGTCGCCGTCGTGGGGGAGTTGGCCGTTGATGGAGCAGCGGTGGTCGGTGAAGTCGACGATGAGCCGATGGCCGTGGTCGTTGACGTCTCCGACGGAGCGCCCTTCGGAGCGGCGGTTGTGGAGGTCGAGGAGGTCGAAGCCTTTGCTTCCTCCGACGCCACGGACCCGGCGGGACTCTCGTCGGTCACAACCCGCAGCGCCCCGCCGGACGCGTCGTCGCTGCCGATCGGGTTCCTGTCGTCGGATCCGAACGAGCGCACCTGCCCGGCGGCGCCGGAGATCGTCACGTTGCCCAGGTCGTCGCTTCCCTCGACGGCGGCGCCATCGCCGGCGCCTGCCGTCTGGATCTGATCGCCGTCGAGGGCGACGTCACCGCCTCCCGACACGACGTAGAGCACACCGAACAGGGCGAGCAGACCGAGGGCCCCCAACGCTGTTCCAACCCACACCTGCTGTCGCTTGGCCATGTCGTCCCGCCGTCGCATGTTCGTAACAATTCCCTAGGCAACACTACCTGGTCGCCTCCGGTATATGAGTCGGCGCGAACCAAGATTCGATGAAGGATTCGTTAGTGCCCGGGCGTCGACCGATCAGGCGGAATCCTCGGCCTTGGCCTGCAGGTAGCCCTTGGCCCGCTCCGCTCGCGGGTATGCGTCGACGAGTTCCCAGAACCTCGCCGTGTGCCCGATCTCGACCAGGTGGGCCAGTTCGTGCACGATGACGTAATCGACGACCCACGGCGGGAACGAGACCAAGCGATCCGACAGCCGGATCGAACCGTCCGAAGGGGTGCACGATCCCCATCGCCGCCGCTGATTCGACACCCAGCGAATCGAGGTCGGCGACGGCAGACCGTGCTCTCTCGCCAGCCGATCGGCCCGGGCCGCCAGATCAAGCAGATCGGCTCGACGCGACCGCTCGAACCGGGCGAGAAAATGTTCGACAAAATGCCGCTCGTCGGCCGCTGAGCTCGACGCCGGGATCCGGATGTCGACCACCGTGCCCCGCAACCGGGCCTCAGCACTCTTCCGACGCCGTTTCGACCGGATCACCTGCGCAATCAACGGCTCCAGCTCCGGATCGACACCGGTCTTCTCGTCGGCGGCAGACATCTCGATGGGTCCGATGGGTCCGGTGGGTGCGATGGGTCCTGAGGGTCCGATGGTCAGTACCGCTTGCTGCGTCCGCCGGTTCGCATGTCGTCGGGGAGCAGATTGAGTTCGCCGCCGGCCTCGAACCGGCCGCCGGTCCAGCGGAAGATTCGACCGTGAAGGTTGGGGATGCGGGCTTCGTTGACGCCCAGGTGCTTCTCCATCGCGATCAGCACGCCGCCGTGGGCGACAACCAGCACGGTCGCCCCCGGATACCGTTCACCGATCTCGGTGAACGCCTTGAGGGCCCGGCGCTGGAGGTCGACGTCGTATTCCCAGCCCTCGGGGCGTCTGTCGTCGTCGATCCAGCCCGGCCAATCGGCCTCGATCTCGTTGCGGGTGAGACCCTCCCACTGCCCGACCGACCGCTCCTTCAGATCCTCGATCACCTCGACGGGGCCGACCCCGATGATCTCTCCGATGATCGCCGCGGTGCGGTGGGCCCGCTCGAGTGGAGAGGTAATGATCACGTCTACCTGGCCGATGTACTGGGCCGCGGTGGCGGCCTGGTGTTCGCCGAATTCGGACAGGGGCGGGTCGGCGTGGCCCTGCCACTTCCCGGCTTCGTTCCAGGTCGACTGGCCGTGGCGCAGTGCCAGGATCTCGGTTCGGTTGTTATCAGTGGTCATGGGCTCAAATTCCCCGGCCCGTCCAAGGACGGTGCCGTTCCCTCCTCGAACGAATCTATCAGTGTTAGCCCGCCCGGCTGGGTGGTGCAAGCTTCGATTGGAACCGCTACCTGAAATAGTCGAGCACGTCGAGCGCGGCCTGGTGTCCGGCCAGACCGTGCACCCCACCACCCGGCGGGGTGCTGGCCGATCCCATGAAGTAGTGCGGCACGTCGGTGCGGTAGGGATGCAGCGTCGGCCACGGGCGGAGGAGCGACCGGTGGTCGAGGTTGGAGCCGCCGGCAACGTCGCCGCCGACGAGGTTGGCATCGGCCCGCTCCAGGTCGGTGGTCAGCCAGACCCGACGATTGAGGATCGTGTCGCGGAATCCGGGGGCGAATCGTTCGATCTGGGCCTCGATCGCGCCGCTCATGTCAACGGTCGAGCCGTTGGGGACGTGACAGTAGGCCCACACCGTATGCCGGCCCTGAGGGGCTCGGGACGGGTCGAACAGCGTGTGTTGGGCCAGCAGCACGAACGGTGATCGGGGATGGCGACCTCGGGCCACCGCCCCCTCGGCGGCTGCGATCTCGGCGAACGTGCCGCCCACATGCACCGTGGGTGCGACCGCCACGTCCGGGCACGTCCACGGGATCGGTTCGGAGCTGTCGAAATCGATCTTGCAGACGCCGGGTCCATAGCGGAACCGGCTGAGCCTCAGGCGGTAGGAGCGGGAGAACCGCTGGCCGACGATCTTGCCGATCTGACGGGGCGACAGGGCGAACAGCACGGCCCGGGACTCGGGGAGATCGTCGGTGGAGCGGATCGGGTGGCCGGTTTTGACCTCGCCGCCCAATGACGTCAGGACCTCGGCCATAACCCGGGTGATCTCCCCCGCACCGCCGGCGGGAAAGGGCCAGCCGACGGCATGGGCCGCCGACCCGAGCAGGAGGGCGAAGCCGGAGGTGAGCGGGCGGTTCACCGGGGCCACGGAGTGGGCGGCGTGTCCGGCGATGATGGCCCGTGCCCGTTCTGTGTCGAACCGGCGAGCGGTCAGCGAGGCCGGTGACGCCAGCGGCGCCACGAGCCTCGCCGCCAGCACCGGGTGCCGCAGCCCCTCACGGGCCAGGCCGGGGAGCGGTTTGGTCGTGAGCGCGAGGAGGTCGTCGAATCGCCGGCTCGGCCTGCCGTAGAGCCGGCGGTACGCGTCACCATCATCGGATTCCAGCTGGTCGGCGGTGCGATCGAGGTCTCGCCATACGATCGCCGCCTCGCCGTTGTCGAGCGGATGGGCAACGGCGGCCTCCGGGTTGATCCATCGCAGTCCGTGCCCATCCCAGTCGATCGAACGCATGAACGGTGAGGCGACGGTCAGCGGATGAATGGCGGAACCGAAGTCGTGCACGGCCCCGGCGGCGTTGGTGATCGACCGCGCCGCACCGCCGATCTCGTCGTTGGCCTCCACCACCAGGACCGACCGCCCGGCCCTGGCCAGGGTGATCGCACCGGCCAGACCATTGGGCCCTGATCCAACGACGACGACGTCATGCACAGTTCAAAACATAGACGGCGACGGTGCCTTTTCCGGGTGGCGTGGCACAATGGGACCCGTGGCCGTTCTCCGATTGTTCGCCCAAGCCCGCGAATCCGCGGGTGCAGGCAGTGTCGACATGCCGGGTGCCACGGTGGGCGACGTTCTGGATTCGGCCGTCGAACGATTCGGTGATCCGTTCCAGCAGGTTCTTGCCGGAAGCAAGGTTTGGCTCAACGGCAACCCGGCCGACCGTCAGGCGCCGGTGGAGGCCGACGACGAGGTGGCCGTGCTCCCGCCGGTTTCGGGCGGGTAGTGGATCGGGGCCAGGATGAGATGCATCGGGATTCGTCGAGCGGGAGTGGGCGCGGTGTCATGAGTGAGGCTGTTCATGAGTGATACCGACGACGCTGCGGCACGGGAATACGAGAAGGCGGTGCGCCGGGCGCTTGACGATCCGCGGCGCCCGGTGAACGACGGCGGTCCGCCCACGATGCCGACCGAGGCGGTCCGGCAGCCGAGCATGCGCCCCGACCCCGGCCTGCCCGATCCGCTGAGCGGCCGGACGGGCCGGCAACCCCCGCAGCCTCAGACCGCGACGCGTCAGGCCCCGCCCGTCGAACAACGGCAATCGACTGTTCCCCGTCCCCGGGGGCCATCGGAGCGACCGCAGCCGCAACCCCAACCCCAACCTCAACCCCGACCTGAGCAACGGCAACCCGGGGATGCCTCGCCGCAACAGCCGAGACCGTCGATCCCGCCCCGGCCTCAGCAGCCACAATCCGACACCCGGTCTTTCCCGCAGCAGGGGGCTCAGCCTCAGGTCCGGTCCGACCACGGCGCCCCCGGGCAGCGCGGACCTGCCCCGCGAGTTCCCGAGCAGCGCCCGCCCACACAGCGCTCAGCCGGGCAGCGCGGTCCTGCCCCGCGAGTTCCCGAGCAGCGCGGTCCTGCCCCGCGAGTTCCCGAGCAGCGCGGACCTGCCCCGCGAGTTCCCGAGCAGCGCCCGCTCACACAGCGCTCAACCGAGCAGCCTCCGTTCGGCTACCCGGGCGACTACAGCGGCGAGTCATGGCAACGGCCGGCCGGGCCGGGTCCCGGTGCCGATCATCGACAGGCCGTCGCCGAGCAGTGGGGCGATTCCCGCTCGGCCCGGCCCCGGCAGAAGCAGAGGCAGAAGCCCAAGTCGAAAGGCAAGCGCAAACGCGACGCCAAAGAGGTCCAGGGCAACCGCGCCCGGGAAGCCAAGTGGGCCGCCAGTCGATGGGCGGTTCCCTACTTCACCGACGGCCCCAAGGTGACACTGGGCGTCCTCTGGTTCATCTTCCTCATGGGTGGGGCGCTCCTCGGGTTCAACTACGACAATTCGGCGGTTTCCTCGGTCGCGGTGGCCTTGGTCACCTCCACCGTGGCTGCGCTCGCCGGTCTGCAGATCGGATTCGCCTGGTTCCCGAAGAACTCGGCGACCCGCACCTGGACCGCCATCGCTGCGTTCGTCGTCGGGATCGCCGGTTTCTACGGCCCCTGGGGTGTGGTGATCGGACTAGTCGTCGGGATGCTGGTTCTCACCGCCTATCTGATCCTGTACCGGGGTCACCGGCGCACCTCGGCTGAGCTCTTCGATGTGCTGGTCCGGGCCGCCATTCCGGTCGGCCTGGCCTCGGCTTCACTCGGCGCGATGGCCTACCGGAACCTTCCGGTGTTGATTGCGCTCATCCTGTTCGTCAGCGCCTACGAGATCGGCGACTTCATTGTCGGGTCCGGTGCCTTCAACCCGGTCGAGGGGCCGATGGCCGGCCTCATCGCCGCCGGAGTCATCGCCTTCTTCCTGTTCCTGATCCAGCCCGATCCGTTCAGCTCCGAAACCATATTGATGTTCGTGGCCGTGGCCGCCGTGTCCTGCGTAGCCGGGCAGTATCTGGCATCCGCGCTGCTGCCCCGTGGCAATACCTGGTCTCCGGCCCTTCGCCGCCTCGACTCCTACCTGATCGTCGCCCCGCTCTGGCTCCTGCTGCTGGTCCTGCTCCCAGACATCCACTAGCGTCCCGGGGCCGTCCCTCCGGTGGACGCACGCTTCGGGTACCCTGACGAGTAGTATGCACGCCGATCTGCAACGACTCATGGCGCCGGAGATGCTTGACAATCTCCGGGCCGAACAACTGCCGCGACTCCGGAACCTTCGGGTCCAACTGACCCAGGCCGAGGGTGACATCTCGTTCGTGCGTCGGGTGAGCCAGGGCCGACTCGACATCGTCGGCCACGAGGTGGCCCGACGGGAGCGCAGCGCCGCCGCCGGTACTTCCGACGGCGATACCGGCCCCGACGACGGACCCCAGGTGGCCTCCGCATCGGGCCTGCTGTTCGACATGCCCGACATCCTGAACGACGGCGATCGCCTCAAATCCGCCGCATCGGCCGGCCGCTCCGATCTGGAGGATGTGCCTCACACGATGCCGTCGCGTATGGTGCAGGTTCTCGAGCCGGGTGACATCGCACTGGCCCTCATCGAGGATCTCGACCAGGTGGCGTCGCCGGGCGATCTGGCGAGCGTCGAGCAACTGGAACAGGAGCAGCTGGCGGATCTCTTCGATCGGCTCCGCCGGTTCGAGGTCGATCTATCGACCTCGCGCCGGACCCTGCACGACCGCATCGACCGGATCCAGGACGAGATCGCCCGGCGGTACCGCGACGGTGAGGCCACCGTCGACTCCCTGCTGCAGGGCTGACCGGCGGCGAGGCTGCGTCCTTGCCCGGCGGGCAACTCCCGGTATGTTGGACAGGTGACCCGAGAGACCGCTTCGTCCGACAAGGCTGCGTCAGGCGACGACACCGCGTCCGACAACAAGTCGGCGGCGCCGGACATCGGCGAGTTCATCCGGGAGCAGCGGCAACTGGCCGAGATGTCGCTCCGACGTCTGGCCGACGTGGCCGGCGTGTCGAATCCCTACCTGTCGCAGGTCGAACGAGGTCTACGCAAGCCATCGGCGCAGATCCTGCAGCAGTTGGCCAAAGCGCTGCAGGTGTCGGCCGAGACGATGTACATCCGGGCCGGCATGCTCGACGAGGACGCCAAGGCCGAACCGACGCTGGAGTCGGCGATCCGCCATGCCCCGGAGCTCAACGAGGAACAGCGCAAGGCCCTGCTCAGCGTCTACCGGTCGTTCCTGGCCACCAACGCCGGTGAGTCCGACGCCGCCGGCGGCTGACCAGCCGATCGCAGGGTCGAAGCAGACCGCTCGCACTTTGGTCGCGGCCCGGGCTCTACCTCTAACCTGGTTACGGTGATCAGCAGAGCTGCTTTCCTTTCGTTGCACACCTCGCCCCTGGTCCAGCCCGGTGTCGGCGACGGGGGCGGCATGAACGTGTACGTTCGCGAGCTGGTCTCGGGGCTGGCCGGGGCCGGCGTCGTCTGCCGGGTGTACGTCCGCCGCTGGGCCGACGATCTGCCCGAGAAGGTCCTGGTCGAGCCGGGATTCGAGGTCGTGCACGTACCGGCCGGGCCTCCCGATCTGAAGAAGGAGAACCTGGCCGACCACGTCGACGAGTTCACCGACTGGGTGGCCAAGGACTTCGTCGACTTCGAACCCGACGTCGTGCACGCCAACTACTGGCTGTCGGGCGTGGCCGGACGGGCCCTCAAACAGCAGCTCCGCCTGCCACTGCTCACCACGTTCCACACGCTGGCCCGGGTCAAGGCGGAGGCCGGTGACTTCGAACCCGAATCGCGGGCCAGAGCCGAAGCGGAGATCATGGCCTGTGCGGATGTGGTCCTGGCCAACGCCGAGGCCGAGGCCGAGCAGCTCATCGAGTTCTACGACTGTGAACCGGAGCGGATCGAGATCGTGCCGCCCGGCGTCGACCACGCCCTGTTCTCGCCCGGAAATCAGGCCGGCGCCCGCTGGGCGCTGCGCACCGACGATCGGCGTCCACTCCTGCTGTTCATCGGTCGCATCCAGCCGCTGAAGGGGGTCGATGTCGCGATCGAGACCCTGGCCCGGATCGAGCGGACCGACGCCCGCCTGTGGATCGTCGGTGGGGCCAGTGGCGACAAGGGTGACGCCGAGGTGATCCGGATCAACCGCCTGATCGACGATCTCGACGTTCGGGATCGCATCGAGTTCAAACCGCCGGTTCCCCACCACCTGCTGTCGACCTACTACCGGGCGGCCGATGTCTGCCTCGTTCCCAGCCGATCCGAGTCGTTCGGCCTGGTGGCCCTCGAGGCCGCGGCCTGTGGCACGCCGACGGTGGCCTCCGCGGTCGGGGGTCTGCTGACGCTCGTCGAGCACGGCCACAGCGGGTATCTGGTCGACAGCCGCGATCCGGCCGACTACGCAGCCTGGGTCGACGCCATCCTGGAGGACCCGGTTCTGGCCCGCCGGCTGTCGGTGTCGGCCGCGGCCCGGGCCCGCACGTTCACCTGGTCAACGTCCGCAGCCCGCCTCCGTCGCCTCTACGAGGACCTGGCCCAGGGGGCCCTCGCCCCGTGCCCGTGACCGTGACTGCCGTGTCGGTGACACCCTCACCGGTGACCCCATGACCGAACGCCCGCCAAGCGATGCCGAGATCCAGCAGCGGTTCGACGTCATCGACCGATGGTTGAAGACGCAGATGGTCGAGAACCCGGTTGTCGACACGGTCGAGGCCGATGTCCATCATCCCCGGGCCTGGTACGTGCGGCTGTTCGGCGACGAGAAGGAGTTCTCCACCGTGTGGTTCCAGCTTCGCCAGCGGACCCTCCACGCCGAGACCTACTTCATGCCCGCCCCCCAGGAGAACGAGGCCGAACTCTACGGTTACCTGCTGCGGCGCAACGCGCGGATGATCGGCGGGCGGTTCGTGATCGGCCCGGAGGAGGCGGTCTATCTGTACTGCCAGCTCGACAACACCGTGGTCGGGATCGACGCCCTGCCCGACGAACTCGATCGCATCCTCGGTTCGATCTACCAGTGGGTGGAGCAGTTCTTCCAGCCGGCACTGCGCATCGGCTTCGCCACCCGTTTCGGGGCCGGCTCACCCTGACCCGTCCACGGAATTCGAGCCTCAGGTGACACCCGATGTCGCCTGGGCTGAAGATTTCGGCGGTTACGCTCGGACATCATGGGTCAAAGCCAGGGTCAGACGTTGCAAGTGGTCGGTGGCGGCAAGATGGGGCAGGCGCTTGTCGGCGGCCTGATCGAGGCCGGATGGGCCGAGCCGTCGGACCTGACGATCGTCGAGGTGCTGGCCGATCAACGGGATCGGCTGACCGGGATGTTTCCCGGCGTAAACGTCGTCGGCACCCCCATCGACGGCGAAAGTGATGGGGGTATCGACACCCTGCTGGCGGTCAAGCCCCACTTTGTCGTCGACGTGTGTGCCGGTCTGACGGCGCCCGGTCGGGTGATCTCGATCGCCGCCGGCATCACCATCGCCACCATCGAGGCGGCCCTGCCCGCCGGAACACCGGTCATCCGGGTCATGCCCAACACCCCGGCTCTGGTCGGGGCGGGCGTGTCGGGCCTGGCCGCCGGAACCAACGCCACCGATGCCGATCTCGACTGGGCCGTCGCCGTGCTGGGAGCGGTGGGGGAGACGGTGGTGGTGACCGAAGCCCAACTCGACGCGGTGACCGGGATGTCGGGCTCGGGTCCCGCCTACATCTTTCTCGTCGCCGAGGCCATGACCGACGCCGGGGTCCGGTACGGCCTGCCCCGACCGATTGCGGCCAAGCTGGCGATCAACACCATCAACGGCGCCGGACGGCTGATGACCGAAACCGGCACCGACCCCGTCGAGCTTCGGGCCGCTGTGACCACACCGGCCGGCACCACCGCCGCCGGACTGGCCGCGCTCGAGGACCACGGCCTTCGGGCCGCGTTCTCGGCTGCCGTCGGCGCGGCCACCGACCGCTCGATCGAACTCGGCCGCGGCTGACGGCGGGCCGGACCAAGGAACGAACGACGTGCGCTTCAACACCATCACCTTCCTGTCGGACTACGGCCTCGATGACGAGTTCGTCGGTGTCGTCCACTCGGTGATCCGCTCGGTCGCCCCCGAGGTTCGGGTCATCGATCTGGCCCACAACATCTCGCCCCACGATGTGCGGGCCGGCGGGTTGGCCCTGGCCCGGTCGGTGCAGTACATGGCTCCCGGCGTCGTCCTCGCCGTGGTCGATCCCGGCGTCGGCACCCACCGCCGCCCGGTCGCCATCGAGGTGGCCGACGGCGAGGCCTATCTCGTCGGACCCGACAACGGGCTGCTGGCCCCGGCCGTCGCCATGGTCGGCGGCGCCACGGCGGCGGTGGTGCTCGACAACACCGACTACCACCTCGAACGGTTCGACCCGTCGGTTCCGTCCACGTTCGACGGTCGCGACGTGTTCGCCCCGGTGGCGGCCCGCTTTTGCCTCGGTGTGCCACTGACCGAGCTGGGCACGGTGATCGACCCCGCCCTCCTGCTGCCCGGCTTGTTGCCGGTCAGCGAACCCGACGGCGACGGCGGACTCAAGGCCGAGGTCCTGTGGATCGATCGGTTCGGGAACGCCCAGCTCAACGTTGATCCGGTCGACATCGCCGATTGGCCGACGACCATCTCGGTGACCGGCGGCCGCCTGCCGCGTAACGCCGTCCGGGTCGCCACCTTCGGCGACATCGGAACCGGGGGAGTGGGGTTGCTCGTCGACTCCTACGGGCTGCTGGCGCTGGCCGTCGACCGGGGCTCGGCCGCCGCCGAGCTGCAACTGGCCGAGGGCGACGAGCTGACGTTGCGCCCGGTCGAGGGCGGGACCGTCGCCGGTCAGACCTCGCCGGTGTCGCTGACCGCAAAGCGGGATGGAGCCGACTCACCGTCGGGCGGCGGAGGCGCCCACGGTTCGGGTGGTGGGCGGAGCGGGCCCAGCCGCACCCGTCCCGACGACGACTTCGGCCAGTAACGACCGGTAGCCTGAAGCCATGCGGCCGTCGATCGTGATCACCCTCGGACTCCTGATGCTGGCCATCCTGGCCGCCGGCGTGGTGCAGTTCTTCTTCATGGCCTGAGACGCCGATCCGGAGGATCGGCTCCACGAGTTGCGTTCGCAACTCTCTGGTTGGCGGGGGTGCCCTGGAGATCAGTCTGGCCTCATGGCCTGAACTGTCTGATCGGCCGACCGGGGCGACCGGTGTCTAGATGCCGGGGTTCTTCAGCGGTGTGCCAACCCAGCTACGGGGCAGGATCGATCGCAGGGCCCGCATCACGTCGCCGTGGCCCTGAGGGGTGAAAGTCAGCTGGCCGCGGTCCTCCCGGCTGCCGGTCATGGCCACGAGCCACTGGCCGTTCTCGCCGGCGTCGATGCCCCGCAGCTCGGATGAGTCCTGCCCGTCGTCGGTCGACCAGGTCGAGTTGACCCGCCACCGACGGACATCCGCGTCCTGGAAGTCGAGCACGGTCTGGGCCTGTTCGGGCGACAGCCCGGCGTCGACCAGGATCTGGGCGGCCCGGTCCGGTTGGTCGAGGACCGCCTCGGCTTCGGCCACGGCCTGGGTGGCCACGGAGATCGGCGCGTCGGCGACATGGGTCGGCGGCCGTGAAACCATCAGCTCGCTCAGCACATACGGGAGTTGCATCACATCGACCGGACGGAACTCGGCGAATGCCGGGTCGAGTGACGACGACACCACCGCCTGACGGGGTGTGGCCCATACGGTCGAGGAGCTGGCGTCGGAGCCGAAGCGCAGCTCAACGTTGATGATGAGGCTCGCCTGATTGGCCACCCGGAGGAGGTCGGCCGCCAGCGGATCGAGGTCGTCCCCCACGATGATCCCGGCCGCCCGAAGCTGGGTGACCAGCTCGGAGTCGGCGGCACCGGTGCCGGCGATGCCGTTGCGGCTGTACTTGAGAGCGTGGGCGAACCGGAGGCTCTCGGTGACCAGATTGGCCGGCAGTCTGAGCTGGCAGCGGCTCCGATCAAGGATCATCGCGGTCGTCGTCATCGTCGTGGGCGACGGTTCGCCGTTCATGACGGCATCGGCGGTGTCGGAGCCCTCATCGTTGTCCTGATACTCGTCACGCTCGATCACATCCTGACTCTCCGCCATCCAACTCCTCCTCAACAACCAGTCGGGCGTCCAACAATACTGAACGGCTGACGACAACGACTTGTCGGCCCATCGATCCCAAGGAACGAAGAGAACGCGTGGCCCCCCGGCCTTGGATTGCCCACCTATTTTGTAGCGCTAAAACCGGCCGGAGTCACGGCCGAAGCGAGATCTGATCGTCGCCCGAGGTCAGCGACAACGTAGTGGTATCGAATTTGCCGCTTCCGGATGGGGCATGCATATCTTCGTTCGCTAATCTGTCTGCACTGCCGTTCGGGCTGGCCGAGGCCCATTTCGAACTGACGAACAGGTGCGTACAGAATGGGTTTTCCGTCCGAGGCGGCATACAGAGCATGAACCAGGCACAGCGAGATCCCGGAGGTTCGGCCGACGGTTCCGGAGCGGGTACCGTCGAGCGGAATCTCGCGTATTATCTCGAACGCCACCCCGCCGAGGCTCCGGCGCTGATCACGGCCGACGGCGTGGTCACCCACGGCGATCTCCGATCGGCGATCTCCCGCTGGCGATCCGCGCTGGTCGAGGCCGGTGTCGGACCCGGCGACCGGGTCGCCGTGCTCACCGGCAACAACCCCGATTTCGTGTTCGTGCACATCGCAGCCATGGGATTGGGTGCGATCAGCGTGCCGCTGAACTGCGACTCACCGTCGGCCGAGCTGCTGCCCCAGCTGGAGTCGGTCGATCCGGCGGTCGTTCACGTCGGCCCGGAGGGTGAACGAGTCTGGGCCGGCATCGCGGCACCGTTCGCCGATCGACGCCTGGCACCGCCGGCGGCCAACGAGGGCGACGGCAACGGTTCGTTCGGACCCGACCCGGGAGTCGTTGCCGTGTCCGGTTCCGACCCCGCCCTGCTGATCTTCACCAGTGGCACGGCCGGCCCGTCGAAAGCGGCGATCCTCACGCATGACAACCTGGTGTCGAGCCTGCAGTCGGTGCTGTCGCTGCCCCTCGACCTCGTTTCGGTACCCGAGAGCTTCCTCGCCGTCATTCCGCTGTTCCACGTGTTCGGTGTGCACATGGTCGTCCACCTCGCCCTGATCACCGGCGGCAGCGTCATCCTCGACGAATACGGCAACGCCCAGCACATGCTGGAGCTGATCCGCACCCACCGTCCGACTGTGGTGGCGGGGCCGCCGGCCCTGTGGCAGCGTATGGCGGCCCAGGGCGGCCAGGCGACCGACTTCGGTTCGGTCAAACTCGCGGTTTCGGGCGCCGCAGCCCTGCTGCCGAAGCTCGCCGTCCAGGTCGACGACCAGCTCGGCCTCGTCCTGCACGACGGCTACGGATTGACCGAATCGAGCGCCGTGGCCGCCTCGACGCTCGGAGTCGACGATCCACCGCTGGGATCGGTCGGTCTGTTGATGCCCGGTGTCGAAGCCCGCATCGTCGACACCGACGGGAGTGAATGCCTGACCGGCGACCCCGGCGAGTTGTGGCTACGGGGCCCCATGATCTCACCCGGTTACTGGGGTGAACCTGGTCGGCACGCTTCCCGGGTCGAAGACGGCTGGCTCCTCACGGGCGACGTGGCGGTGGTCGACGAGAACGGCTACCTGGCCATCGTCGGCCGACGGAAGGATCTGATCATCGTGTCGGGTTTCAACGTGTACCCGGCCGAGGTCGAGGCGGCGCTGCTGACCCACCCCGGTGTCGCCCAGGTCGGGGTCGTCGGCGAACCGCTCGACGCCACCGGCGAGGCGGTGGTTGCGTTCGTGGTGCCCGAGCCTGGCGTCACGCTCGACGATTCCGAGCTGTGGTCCCACTGTGGCGAGCGGTTGGCCCGCTACAAGGTGCCGCATCGTTTCGTGATCGCCGAGCAGCTTCCCCTCGGTCCGACCGGCAAGCTGCGCCGCAATCAGCTGCTGGCGCAGCCGTAGGGGCCGGCCGTGTCCGAGCCCGATCCGGTTCGGCTGGGCCGGGAGCTGGCTGCTCGCCACGGGTCCAATGCGGCCGAGGTCGACGAAACGCGCACCTTGCTGCAGGCGGCCGAGTCGCCGCGGGTCGACGACTGGACGCTGCGTTCCGCCCTGGTTCGCTTCGCCCAACCCCAGCCGGACCTGGCGAGCGCCATCCTCGAGTCGGTGCGTCGAACCCAGGCTGTGCTCGATCCGATGGCTCGGGAGCTGATGCGGCACGGCGTGGTGACCGACCGGGGTCTGGCGGTTTCCGCCGACGGCGGCTTGATGCCGATGGCCGATCCGCTCCCCGATGTCCGGGTGGCCGACCTGGCTCGACTGTTCCGGGAGCATCCGGGGGGTGATGACGCGCCTGCGGAGCTGATCGACGGCTACGCCACCGCCACGGAATCGGTCGGATCGGAACCGTTGGCACCGGCCGAGCGTATGGCCGTGCCGCTGCTGGCGGTGCTCCTTGTTCTCGATGAACTGGCCGACGTTCTCGCCCACTGGGCTTCGACGGTGGCTCCCGCCGACCCACCGGTGGCGGAGGCCACACGGCTGGGGCGCCTGGCCTTCGATCGGCTGGGAGCTCTGGGCGTGGCCCGCGAACCCCGGGAGCGTCCTCCCGGTCGCCGCCCCCCGGCCCGAAACCGGGGCTGAGACACACATCGACGGAGGGGGTTGCGTGCTTCTCGCGCGCGACGTAAGATGCATTACATAATTACAACGCAAAACCGGCAGGGCGATGATGGTCTGGTGAGCGTCCGAACGATCTTCACAAGGAACAGCATGATGAACACCAAACGACGTGGACACGGAAGAGGTCGGGGCCCCGGGGGACGAGGCCGCCGTGGGATGGAACCACCCGAGGTCTCACGAGAGGAACTCGGGGCGTGGTTCGCCGGCAGCCTCCCCGACGGCTGGTTCACCGGCCCGGCCACCATCGACTACGACCG
>JAOTVU010000038.1 GCA_029863385.1 Acidimicrobiia bacterium | reverse complement strand
GGCGAAGCAAGTCCATGGATACTTCGACAGTTGGATCCGACATCATGACGACCGTTGTCGTCGCACGGAACCGCCGGTCGACGTCCGCAACCACATAGCGGGCCACTTCACGGGGCAGATCAGGTCCGATCACCAGCAACTCCGGATTGGCTGCGCAGGAGTCCATGGAGACCTCGGCAGAGTCGCGCCATTGGTTTGACCAGACGCGCCTGACCGCGGCCCGTTTGCCGAAGCCGGACACGAGCGACTGCTCGATCTCGGCGTTTCCAGACAGTAGTGTTATCCCGCTCATGGTTGATTTGCGTCCTCGGTCTCGGCGTTCTCCGTCTCAGTGGTGTCTTCGGCGTTCTCCAGGATGCCGGTCAGGAGGTCACCGTCGGTGGCGTCGGATTCGTTGTAGATGTTGGTGCGGGTCTTGATCGCGTCCTCGCTGTCGGGGACGGTGTCTCGGTCGATGGCGAGCCAGATCAATCCGAACTCCTGGGTGAACACCAGCCGTTCGGCGTCGTTCGGGCTGAGGGCCAGTGTGACCAGAAGTACGTCTTCGGGCGCCGTGTTCAAACGATCCTCTTCCTCGCTGGAGCCGACTCTTCCCGCGAGCCGGGCCTCCTGGACGGCGGTCACGAGGGCCCGGCGAATGATGATGTCGGTGGTGTTTGGTGTAGCCCCGTCGACCTCGTCGGCGATGGCTTGAGGTAGAGCGACCTCCTCGCCGTTGATCTCGACCACGGTTGCGGTCAAGTCGAATGGCTCAAACGAGGCGATCACAGCGACCGTCTGACCGGGTTCCAAAAGACCACCGATCGCCCTCTGCGGGTCCATCTCGATGGTCAGCTCGAGAAGATCCTCCGGCACTTGAACCCCGAGTTCACGGTCGTTGAACTCGGCGACCTCGACGAAGCGGCTTTCGATGAGCTGCTCGCCAGGTTGTAGATCCACGGCCGCCACCCGACCCCGCAGCGAGGCGAGATTGTCGACAGCGTCGGCTGGGCGAACCTTGGTTGGTACTTCTTCGACGACTACCTGTTCCTCGATGTCCTCACCAGCGGTGCCACCGAGGATGGGCTCTGTCACGACATAGACCTCGACCAGCTCCTCGCCTTCGAGCGCTCGCTCCTCGGCGCCGGCGACGAAGGCAACGAGGGCCACGGTACCGATCAGCGCCAGGAAAACCGCAGCAGCCAAACCAACAACACGTCTACTCATTAGCTTCCAAACTTTGTTTCGAAATTCGATCAGGGGGAGTTATCAGGGGAGACATCCGGAGAGGTCGGTCGCATCGACGGCGCAGATGGATACCACCTTGCTGCCACCGGTTCCGGAGCCGCTCCCTCCACCTATGCCGGGAACAAAGCCCGGTTCCACCAGTAGGCGAAGGAAGCGCTTGTCCTCCGCGCCCACGACTTTGTGTTGGAGGATTTTGACTCGTACGATTCCGACGACGTGGTAGCGGGCGTTGGCACCGTTGCCCTCCACGAAGTTGAACAACGGAAGAAGGATGTACTCGTCGCGGCTCACCAGGGTGTTCAGGTAGGACTGTGAACCCGCCAGGTCGGCACCGGTGTCGCCTTCGAGGCAATGCTCGTCGGTGCAGCTGGTCACTACATGATCGGAGAACTCGATCAAGCCGGGATACCCGTCGAGGAGCCAGTCGTTCATGTCCTGGTGCGAGTTGCCGTTGCCATCAAGGTCGATCGGACCCCAGTTGCCAGTGGTGCTTCCGCAATCGTTGGGGTGTTCCTTGGTGTACTCGACGACGATCTCGACGGGGTCGGCGTCCGGATTGTAGACGGCGTTCTGAAGGTCGGCATCTCCGTTCAAGCAGAGGCCGAGTGGGCGCAACCCGTTAACGCCGCTGGGATCGCTCCACGCTGCCGTCGAGGCCGATGTCACGGTGTAATCGCCCAGTCCGAGAACCGCGGCGAACCACGTTTGGACGTTGTGGGAGGCGGCGACGGTGACATAGCCGTTGGTGCCCGACGCGTGGGGATCGCACAGATCCAGCACGGCGGCTCCTTCATTGCTGGCCAGGTAGTTGCCGGCCGATAACGAACAACCGTCGAGTCCTTGGGCGTAATCCTGGGCTGCGGCCAGCGCCGCTGCGTCGGTTGCCGGGATCAACGCCCGACGAGTCCTCCAACCGCTCCCGAGGTCGACGACCAAGGATGCCATTCCCATGATGACGACAAGCATGAGTGCGACCAGCGGAAGCGTCACGCCGTCGTCGTTGCGCCAGCGAATTCGCACAGCTCGTTCCCTCCCTTTCATGCTGCCGCCTCACATCGGAAGACGGCCGTACCGTTCAGATTCACAGAATAGTTGTTCAACACGAGCGGAATGTTGATCATGTGGGTCGTGCTAACCCCGACGGTCACACTTTCCCCCGGTCGATTCGTACACGTTCCGGGGGTGACCGAGACGGTTGGTGGACCCGACATGGGAATACCGGTCAGGGCGTCGTTGACCCGGGCCTCGATGTCGCCAACCGTGCTCGACTCGATGGATGCGAGACGGGCTCCCTCCCGGGCGGCGGCCTCGATGGCCTGCGCCTTGGTGAAGACGATGCCGAACTCGATGATTCCGAACACGATCATCACCAGAACCGGAAGGACAAGAGCGAACTCGGCGAGCGATGCGCCGGAGTCCCGCCGAAGGTGGCGGCTGAGACGCCGTCGTGCCTGGAATCGAGATCGTGGATCGATTGGTTTCTGCATCTGGCCCTCCTGCCAGAACGGCCAACTCAGAGTGGGTTGCCGGACGAGTTACAGGCGCTTCGCCCCGACGCTGGTGTGTGCCGATGATAGCGATCGAGTGTGAGCTGCCGCACCGGGCAATTTCCCCACCCGAGCTGGGCCCGTCGACCACGCACCGTGTCTGCGACCAGGTATGAAGCGGGCGAGATCGAGAGATCAGAATGCCGCAGCCAGTTGCTGAAATATGTTGATGATCGCCGTTCCCAGAGCCGGAATCGCCAACGACACGGGGATTGCAATGAGCACCAGCAGCAGAGCGTACTCCGCCAACGAGGCTCCGTCCTCACGATGAACACGGCAATCCATCAATCGATCTCGGAAGTGGGTACTGGGCCTTGCACTCGTTGTCTTCACCTGGACTTACCTCTTCCTCCTAGTTCCGGGTCGCGTAGGCGATCACCGTAGGGGCGGTGGCTCCGAGCCACCGCCCCAACAAGCCGCCTCTGTTAGTTGATGGCGCCGGCGATGTTGTTGAACGCAGCCGCGATGTTGCCACCGAGCAGGGTGATTGCGCCGATACACACGACTGCAATCAGTGCCACCAGGAGGCCATATTCGGCCAGGGCCGCACCCTTTTCATTCTTGGCGTTCTCGGCAAGGCGCTGCATCATGACGTACAGGTAAAGCATTGTGTTCTCCTCCTACGGATCACGGAGCCCGACGGACTCCTCCGCTCCGGGCTTGTCGAACCAGGTTGGCTCGCCGTAATCATGATGGAGGCTGGTCAAGGGGCGGCCATCCCTCAAATTGGGTATCCGGGTTCGCCGCGGCAGAATTGCCTAGTGTTCGGCTGGGGCGTGCTCGCCTAGCCTTGCAGTTGTGAGCCCACGACCTCGTGGCGACCGCGGTTGGGCAGTGAGTAGAGGGATCAAGCGGGTGCATCGACTGGTAGAGATTCTGTCTCGGTTCGTATCGGCCGAACCGGCCGACCCGTCGGACGCGCCCGTCTACTCCTCGGCTCCCATCGGGAGGGCGTTCGTCGCATTCACCGTGGCGCTGGCCGCAACCTTTGCCGTAGCGCTGGTTGAGGTCAGGCAGGATTTCGCCATCTCCCCCAGCGGACTGTCCCAGCTGGGTGTCGTGGCAACAACCACCTTTTTCCTGGCCGCACTGGCGGTCGGCTATCGCGCGATGACCACCAGCTCGCCGGCTCTCGCTCCGATAGCCCTCCTGCTGCTCCTTCCGTGTGCCGTGTGGTGCTGGTATGTGCTCGTGCAGGGTTCCTCGACCGGGATGTTGGCCTCCACGATTGTGACACTTGCCGTCACGGTGGTCGGAGTGACTCTGCTGGTCGAAGGTCTGGTGAGGGCCCGATGGCTCGGCGTGTTCTGCGGGCTCGGTGCCGCCGGTCTGACCATGGCGGTCACTCTTGTGCACAACAATCCCGACACCCGGCAGACCTTGTCACTCGCCTTGCTTGCCTGTTTCTCAGGCATCGCTTGCATGTATGGCACGCTCGTCGAGATCGAGTCGACCGGTCGGCGCTCGTTCGAGGAGCTGTTGGACGCAAAGCGGAAAATTCAAGCCGAGATCTCCCAGACCGAGGATCTGTTGCATGACCTCCGCTCGGGACTGCTGTCGATCGAGGTGGCGATGGCGTCACTCGATGATGACATCGGCGAGCCGCTCCGGACAGAGACGGCCCGTTTGCGGACGCTGACGGCAAAGCGGAAGCGTCAACCACACGAATTCGATATGGTCCCCGGGATTCGAGACATGGTCAAGGCCCGGCGCTCGACCGGCGTGAACATCGACCTGCGAGCGCCGACGTCAGCCCAGATCCTTGGGGAGGAGAGCGAGGTCATGGCCATCGTCGATAACCTCCTGTCCAATGCCATGCGCCATGGGGCCGACCCGGTTTACGTCGACATCGAGGAACACAACGGTCGCGTGCAGGTGAAGGTCACGGATTCCGGCACGATCACCGAACCGGTGCAGACCAATGGCTTCTTCAAACGAGGATTCAGCTCTCACAAGGACGGCGAGGGTATCGGGCTTGCCCGAGCCCAGATGTTGGCCGAATTGCATAACGGGACTGTTGTCTACGAGCCGGGTGACAACGGCAAGACATCGTTCGTGCTGACACTGCCGAACAGCGAGACCGCCGAAGCCAAGGACAAGGAAACGCCCAAAGTCGTGGCCTGGAGCCCGGTGGGCCGCTGATGGGTGTGACGGCGGAGACCATTGTCGGGCGGGAGCGCGAGCCGCACCTGGTCGTCGTCGACGATCACCCGCTGCTTGCTCTGGGTCTCAAGACCCAGTTGGAAAAGGCCGGGATGATGGTCGACATCGTCGACCCCGTGGGTGCGACGGAGCTCGTCGACGAGATCACCGCCCTGGAAGCCGACCTGATCTTGGTCGATCTCGACTTGCCCTTCGAAGACGGCGGCGTTGGGCTCACGGCGAAGCTGGTCGAGGCCGGTGAAACCGTGGTCGTCCTCACGGGCAGCATCGATCGGGTCCTGTGGGCCCGTTGCCTCGAGAACGGTGCGATCGCCCTCCTCACCAAGGACGAATCCCTGGATTCGCTGATCGACGACATCTCCAAGCTGGTGGTCGGCGACCCGGTCCGCCAGAACCATCGGTTGACCATCATCAGCGAGCACCGCGAGCGTCAAGCCGAGCAGGCCATTCGCCTGCGCGGATTCGACGAGCTGTCGGAGCGGGAGAGCCAGGTGCTCAGCGGACTGATGAGCGGGTTGAGCCCGTCCTCGCTGGCGGAACGCGATTACGTGTCGGTGCAAACCGTGCGTACCCAGATCAAGACCGTCTTGTCGAAACTCGGTGTCAACTCCCAACTCGCCGCCGTGGCGCGGGCCTACGAGTCGGGCTGGCAATCGAACGGCCCACGGCCCTAAGGCGGCGACGCAACGGATGGCGGTCCCGTTGAGTTCACACAACGAAACAAGCGCCGTCTTGAGCGGCGGCGGATCGGGCCGTAAGATCGCAATCGTGGAAGTCGCTGAAGCCCGGGCGCTCGCCCGCAGGTTACTGGCCGACGACATGCCGCAACGCTGGAATCATGTGCAGGGCGTGGCCAAGCGGGCGGAGTTGTTCGTGGACCTCGTACCCAATTGGGATGCCCTCGCCGCGGCCGCCAATCTACACGACATCGGTTATGCCTCAGAGCTGGTCGACACCGGCTTCCATCAGATCGACGGCGCCCGCTACCTCCGCCGGGAGGGTTGGGACGAGTCCGTCGTCAACCTCGTCGCCCATCATTCGGATGCGCAGATTCGAGCCGATCTGAACGTTCTTGGCGACATCTACGCCGCTGAGTTCCCTCGCAACGAGACGCTGCCCCATCGCCAGCTCCACTTCTGCGACTTGACCGTGGCGCTCGATGGAACGCCGACCACGGTGGAGGAACGCCTGGCCGACATGCGGCGCCGTCATCGCAACAATCCGCCCATGCTCGACTATCTCGATCGCCGGGAGGATGCGTTGATCGCGCTGGTCGCCGGTACGTGGGCCGCCCTCGAGCAGACCGGCGGAACACGATCCGGTCAGACCCTGTCGGCTTCCTGACTTACCCGCTCGGCGAGGATTCGGTGGGCGATCGAATCAGCGGCCCGAAGGTTGCCTCGGCTCTCGGCGTGGATGACATCGATGTCATGCTGGGTGAACGTCACCGACGGCATCCGCCCGGGAACGTCGGCCGCCGCCCGCAGCCGAGAGTCGAGCACCGTCATCAGTTCCGACGCTGACACCGGCCGAAGGCGGTGGGTGTGAACCTTCAGGCCACTCCGCCGGGCGATGCCGGAGAGGTCTCGGTGGGTGCCGACGACGAGGGTGGCCCCGACCAGACCCAGCTGTTGGAACCAGCGTCTACGCAGGGGAATCGGTAGGCGGTCGATTTCGTCGCCGTAGACAAGCGTTCCGATGGGCGGCGGCCGCCAACGGTCGCGATAAGGCCGCCGTGGGATGTAGTGCAGCGGGCCGGGTTGGAGCCTCCGCCACTCCGCAAGATGTGTCGACTTGCCCATTCCCTGCTCGCCGATGACCTGGACCATCACCCCCGATCCCGGTGGAGGCGGCGGAGCGAGACCCCGATCCACGAACCACGGCCCGGTCGCCGGCTCGTGCGGATCATCCGACCCCGAGGCGCTGAACGGGTTGGCAAGGAGGCCGACGGAGCGATACCGATCGAATGAGCCGACCTCCACACCGTTCACATCGTTCCATTCGCCACCCATCGAGCCATCGTGCCCGAGCACTTCGTCCGTCGGCACCTTGTCCATCAGCGTTCCGTCGACCAGGGAGTCGTCGGCGGCAGGGGATGCGGTTGGCGATAGTAGCCATGGCCACCGACCGGTATCACGACGAACTCGAGGGAGGTCTTGCGGTCGATCCGCATCCGCAGGTCGGTGCGAGCCTCCACCGCCCACCGCACCCGGAACAGTGAACCGTCATAGGAGATCGGCGCATCAGCCGGGACGTCCAGCGAGAACTGCCCGTGGAGGGACCCGTCCACGTTGACATCGAATGCCTCGGCGGGCCCTGTCCAGCGGTCGCGGTCGCCGCGTCCATCGGTCTCGTAGCGCAGACTGACCCGCACCTCCCGGATCCGCTCCGTGGTCGGATCGATCCCCTCGGCACCGGGGAGGATCACCCTGCCCCGAACCTGTCCGGCGATCTCCACGAACCAGTCATCCAACTCGATCTGGGGCGTGGCGGGGTTCATGATTCGGCCTCCGGAGAAGGTTCGCCGCCCCGCCCGCCCTCACCGATGAGGCTGTCGAGGTCGAGCACCGGTTCGACCCTCAGGTCGATTCGAGCGGCCGTTCGCTTTCCGAACGGGTGACCGAGCCGGGTGTCGAGCCGCCAGCGGATCCTGTTGTGATCCAGCTCGATGGTCGGTCCGCCCGCGTCGGACGGAATGGTGAGGGTGAGGACGGCCTCGAGACCGGTACCGTCGACGCTCGGCACAGCGACAGCGGCGGCGTGACGTTTCACCACGTCGTGGGTTTCGGTACGGGTATCGGTGCCGACCGTGTACTCCACCCATTCCTCACAGATCAACGCGGTCTCCACCCGGAGCGGCGTCTGCAGCCGCCTCCGAGTTCGGGGCGAGATCGCCTGCCTCCGATAGAGGGCGGTCATCGTTCGGCCCAACCGGGGCGGCCACGGGGTGAACTCGACGGTGGGGTTCTTCCATCCCGTCAGCCGCTCGGTGAGGGTGACCGACCGGGAGGTGGCGCTCGTGACCAGCAGGGCGGCGAGCGGAACGAACAGCATCACACCCAACAACCGGGGCGCAACGTAGGACAGGCCGGACCCGCCGGTGTTCCAGAGCAGGATCCCGACCGCCGCGGCGGCCACCGCCAGCACACCGCCGACGATGACGACGATTCTCGCCACCGTCGGTTTGGCCTCGACCACGTTCGAAGGGGGTGCCGGCGTAGGGCGTCCATCGTCCATGGCCGCCCACTCTAGTTTGCCGGTCCAATGTTGGGCGGCGGTCAGGCCGCCGCCGGAACGAGCTGAACCACTGCAGCGTTCCGGTGCCGTCGATCGGCCCGGGAACTCGCCGATCTCGTTCTCGGGTGGCCCGAGCGGAAAATCGCACCGCCTAACTCTGGTAGCCGCCGGACGGGCAATGGTGCCCAAACCATGGAGCGGCCCTTCTGTCGGGGTGGTGGCGGCAAGTAGGGTTTGACGTCACGGCGCTTCACTACGGGTGCGACCTTGTTGGGCCTCTCGGGCGAGTAGCGGAGCCACACGATCAACCGCGACGTCAGATGCCTGCGAAAGGGGGGCCCACTCCGATGATGGGCCGGGTCGAAGTCGAAGGCAGACACCTTCGGCTGGATGGAGAGCGATTCGTGGTCCGAGGCACCGCCTACGGCCGCTTCGCTCCCCGGACCGACGGCGCCCGCTATCCCGAACCCCCGGTCGTGCGCGCCGACCTGGAATCGATTGCGACCACGGGACTCAACACGATCCGAACCTGCGATGTGCCGCCGGCCGACGTGCTGCACGCCGCAGCCGAGGTCGGTCTGCGGGTGTTCGTCGGGCTCGATTATCCCGATTGGCGATTCGAGCCGTTCCCAGACCGATCGAGTGGTCGTCGTATCGCAGCGGCCGGTTTGGCCGCCGTCGACCGGCTCTTCGAACGGGTCGACGATCCCGCGGTGATCCTCGCCGTGTCGGTCGGCCGGACGGTCCCCGCCGACCTGGTACGGGTCCACCACCCCGGTGCGGTCGCCAATACGCTGTCGTCGATCATCGACCGGATCCACACGCTCGATCCCCTCGTGCCGGCCACCTACACCGGGCGGACCGGGGGCGACGAGCTCCTGACCGTCGACGGCTGTGACCTTCTCTCGGTCGTGCTCGACACCGAGTGCGGGCAGACCTTCGAGCGGGACCTCATCCGACTCCAGCAGACCAGGCCGGCCAAACCGCTCGTCGTGACCGATCTGCGACCCCCGACCGTCGGCGCCACCGCGACGGTGACGACGTTTCCCCGCGACCTCACCGATCGGCTCAATGCGCTCGACCGAGCCGGTTGCGCAGGAGCAACCGTGGGCACCTGGAGGGGCCTGTCCGCCGTCGGGGAATCCGCCGATACCTCCGCGGACTCCCTCCTGACACCGAACGGAGCCCCTCGGCCCATCTGCCGTTCGGTGGAGACCTGGGCCCGACAGGACGTCAAGGACCTGCGCCGCTCCTGGCCGAGAGTGACCGCTCTCGTCAGCTGTCACAACAGCGAAGCAACCATCGAACGCTGCCTCTCGGCCCTCGAGATGAGCGACTACCACGACCTCGAGGTCATCGTCTGTGACGAGGGGTCGACCGACCGCTCCGCAGCGCTCGCGGCCCGCTATCCGTTCGAACTGCTCCGACCGGGTCGCCCGGGCGGCAGCGGCCGGGCGGCCGGTGTCGAGGCCGCCTCCGGCGACGTCATCGCGTTCATCGACGCCGACGTCGTTTGCGACTCCTTGTGGCCCTGGTTCGTCGCCCTGGCCTTCGATGCGACCGATCAGGTGGCGGTGGTGACCGACCACCTCATCGAGGTCGACGACGACGGCGGTGCGGTGGCCAAAGCAATGGCCAGGTTGGCCGACGTCGGTCGAGCACCGTCGGCGGACCCGTCGGCGGCCGTCGCGGCAGGGTACGGGAGCCTCGCCGTTCGCCGCTCGGCCCTCCGCTCCGGCGATGGGCTGCCCTCGGGTTCTGCGTCGGCTGTCGACATGCAGCTCCTTCGGCGCCTCGCCGACCAGTCGACTGGTGGCGTCATCGGTACCGTCACCGCTGCCCAGGCTTCGTGTCCCGCTCCCGACAGCCTCGGCACCGTCTGGAAGGATGCGGCCGGCAGGGGTCGCGCCGACAGGGAGGCGTCGCAACGGTACCCGACCGGCAACGATCGCCCGAGACGGGTCATCGCCGAACTCCTTTCCGCTGTGGCCGCCGGCGAACGGCCGCGCCGATCCGTCGCCGTTCTCGCACTGCTCGACAGCCTTGTCCCGCTGCTCGCTGCAGCCGTGGCGCTCGGTGGCTTCCTGGCGGTCAGCGGCGTGGTGGCAACGGGTTTGCTCCTCGCCGCCACCTCCATCGTCACGGTGGCGGCCCTGGCCGCGGTCGTGGCCCACGACGCAGCCGTCGCCGATCGGCGGTCGGCCTCGGCGCGAATCGGTTTGGCCGTTGCCGTCATCGTCATCCTCCAACCGCTGGCCCGGACCTGGGGGTATCTCCGTGCCGGCACCCGGCCGCCGGCCCCCGCCAAACGGGCCTGGACGGGAGACCGGGAGGCCTGGCTCAGCGAACTGCGGTGGCGGCTCGGGCTGGAGGGGCTGTCGGTGTTCGCCCCGCCGAACCGGAGCCGCTGGGACGTCGAGGCTCGATGCGGTCTGTTTCTCCGAACGCTGATCGTCACCGCGGTGGCCTGGCAGTGGACGCCTCACGTCCGCACCGCCCTGCGTCCGCGCTGGCTCATCGTGACGCCCGTGGCGGCGGCGACACTCATCTGGTCGTTGTCACCGATGAGCGCCGCTCTGATCGCGTCGGCGACCATCGGCGAGTTGGCGTTCGAGTTGATCACGCTTCGCCGGGTCGACGGCGTCATCAGCCGATCGATCACCGGGTCGCTTCCGCCGGTCCGCTCCGCGATCGAGCCGACGACGGGCGGGCCGGAGGTCGAGACGGAAATCGAGCTTGCGGCTCGGTCGACCCTCGACCTCTGAACGACGTCGAAATCGGGTGAAAACGGTCAAGAGTGGTCGTTGTGGCCCGCGAACGCGCTCGGGCGGGCTGGCCGGACCGCCCCGCCCGGGTCCGCTCCGCGCCTAGGACTCCATCTTCGCCTGAGCGATCAGCACCGGGAGCTGGGTCCGTCGCTTGATGCCGAGCTTCCGGTAGGTTCTCGTCAGGTGCGATTCGATCGTGCGGACCGAGCAGTTCAACAATTCGGCGGCCTCACGATTGCTCAGGCCCAGGGCCACGGCCGCCACCACGTTCTGCTCGGCGTCGGTCAACGCCCGAGCCAGCGAGTCGGGCAGATCGGGGCGGGACTTGACCTTGATGGCCCGTGACAGGCGTTCGTAGATCAGCCGGCCCCGCCGGCTGAACCGCTCCTGGGACTCCGGTGACTCGGCGTAGCTCGCCGCATCCCGATAGGCCTGAATGGCGGCCAGGAGAATCCCCTCGTCGCGATACCGGTCGGCGACCTCGGCGAGGACGTCGACGTCGCCCTCGACCAGGGCGACACACCAGGCGAAGGCTCTGGCCGCGGCCGAGCCGTCGACCGCGGCCGGCCGAAACTCCTCCAGCAGCGGTGCGGCATCGTTGCCCATCGCCATCTCGTGGCGAATCATGTGGGGGCCGAGAATCGCCACGTACATCGGCGTTGCATGGGAGCCACGGGCCTCCCAGAAGTCACGGGCCAGGCAGTCGTGCTGGCGATCGAGATTCTCGGCGAACAGCTGACCGTTCCGCACGAACTCGGCGGCCAGCGCATACCAGACGACACCGAGGTCAAGCCCTTTGATCAGATAGCGAGGGCCCAGTTCCAACGCCTCGACGGCCTGAGCCTCGTCGCCTCGCCACCAGTGGATCAGCGACTTGACCGCCAGGCCGTGCAGGCTCAGCAGCGAGGCACCATATCCTTCGGCGTCGTTCAGATCGCTGAGCGCCGCATCGAGCAGCCCGAGCAGCATCCTCAGCGTGGCCCGCTCGATGTGCGCAACCGGTCGGGTCAACGACTCGTATGTGTGGGGCCGGCGGAGGCAGGCGGTGAGCAAGGACTCCGCCAGCCGGTAGTCGCCCCGGGTCTGGGCGACCATCGACTGAGCGAGGTCCACCAGCTCCGGGAAGCTCTTGGTGCCGAGTTCGGCGATCCGTTCGCAGATCGCATCCGCGGCCGACAGATCGGCCCGCCGGCATTCGACCGACAGAGCGGCGAACAGCTGGATGAGGTAACGGGCCTGCTGGGTCTCGTCGTCGTGATCGTCGGGCGGCGGCGGCAATCTGACGGCGGTCCGGACCGACGCCGTGCCGGGTCTGGTGGCGGCATCGCTCTCGGTCAGGTACCGAAGGAATGCTGTGGTTGGATCATCGATCGTGGGACCCATGTGGGTGAAGTCCGCCCTTTCAGCGCCTTCTCGTGAAGATAGCTGATTTTTCGCCGACCATCGACCGGGGCCGACAGCGGTTCGGGCGGTCGGATCCCCTGCGACACGGCCAATCCAGGAGGCCAAAATGTGGTTTTCCACGACGTCCTCGGTTACTCGTTGTGCTGTAGTGGTGAATCCGAGGGCGACCTCGTGGCTACACGAGTCGGCGCAATGGCAGTAGGAGGGAATGCCCTCCAGACGTCGGATGATTGCGTGGCGACCCTCAATCATCCGACGTCTTTTGCGTTTTGCACGGCAATCGCGGCGCTTCGGGCTCACACTGGGGGGTGACGTCGGACCCCTCGAACTCCTCGCTGTACCTCCACCCCTATCCCTCACCGGAGCTGGCGGCCGCCCACCCGTTCGTCGAACTCGACTTCGATCGCCTCGACGTCGTCGAGCAGCGGCGCCGGGGTGTGGCGTTCCTCGAGCTGATGCAACGTCGTCGCAGCGTGCGGATGTTCAGCGACGAACCGGTGGCTGTAGAGCTGATCGACCTCGCCATCGAGGCTGCGTCCACCGCGCCGTCGGGTGCGCACAAGCAGCCCTGGCGGTTCGTCGCCGTCCGCTCCGCCGAACTGAAGGCCCGGATACGAGAGGCCGCCGAGGCCGAGGAGCGGGTGAACTACCTCGACAACCGGATGAACGACGAATGGCAGGAGGCCCTCGCCCCGCTGGGCACCGACTGGCACAAGGAGTTCCTCGAGGTGGCCCCGTGGGTGGTGGTGCTGTTCGAGCAACGCTACGAGCTCCGCCCCTACGGTGAGAAACGCAAGAACTACTACGTGAAAGAGAGCTGCGGTATTGCCGCCGGGATCTTCATCACCGCTCTGCACACCATGGGGCTGGCCACCCTGACCCACACACCGAGCCCGATGGCCTTCCTGTCGAACGTGCTGGAACGGCCGGAGAACGAGCGGCCGTTCGTGCTGTTCCCGGTCGGCTACCCGTTGCCCGGCGCCCGGGTGCCGGACCTGCAGCGCAAACCCCTCGACGCCGTTCGGGTGTTTGCCGACTGACCTCAACGGGAAGATTCGACGGAGGTGGTCGGTTTGCCAGGCATGGAACCAACAGCAGAAGAACTCGTTGACGTAGTCGTGATCGGTCTCGGACCGGGCGGCGAGGCGGCCGCCGGTCAACTGGCCGAGGCCGGACTCGACGTGGTCGGAATCGAGGGCCGGCTCGTCGGCGGCGAGTGCCCCTACTGGGGGTGTGTTCCATCCAAGATGATGATTCGGGCCGCCAACCTGCTGGCCGAGACCCGCCGGGTCGCCGACCTCGCCGGCACCGCCTCCGTCACACCTGAATGGCGGCACGTGGCCCGGCGTATCCGGGAACAGGCGACCGACGACTGGGATGACACCGTGGCCGTCGACCGGTTCGTCGGCAAGGGCGGTACCTTCGTGCGAGGCCACGCCACGATCAAGGGTCCCGGTCTCGTCGAGGTTGACGGAACCGCCTACCGGGCCCGGCGAGGGATCGTCATCGCCACCGGCACCCGGGCCGCCGTGCCGCCGATTCCCGGTCTGGCCGACACGCCCTTCTGGACCAACCACGAGATCATCGAGGCCAAGGATCTCCCCGAATCGTTGATCGTGATCGGTGGTGGCGCGATCGGAGCGGAGCTGGCCCAGGTCATGATCCGGTTCGGGGTCGACGTGACGGTCATCGAGGGTGAATCGAGGCTCCTGCCCGCCAACGAGCCGGAGGTCGGCGACGTTCTCGAGGAGGTGTTCACCGCCGAGGGGATGACAATTCACACCGGACAGTTCGCCGAACGGGTCGACCACGACGGTCAGCGGTTCACCGTGACCATGCCCGATGGAAGCGAGATCACCGGTGAGAGGCTGCTGGTCGCCACCGGTCGCCGGACGTTCCTCGACGAACTCGGTGCGGCGACGATCGGGGTCGACTCCGACGCCCGCTTCCTCGAGACCGACGAACGGCAACGAGTGGCCGACGGCGTCTGGGCTGTCGGCGACATCACCGGCGACGGGCTGTTCACCCACCTCGCCACCCGCCAGGCCGACATCGTTGTGGCCGACATCCTCGGTTGTGAGGTGGAACCCCTCAACCTCGATGCGCTGTCGGCCGTGACGTTCACCGATCCCGAGGTCGGCGCCGTCGGTTTGACCGAAGCGGAGGCTCGCGACGCCGGTCTCGACGTGGCAATCGGCTTCAAACGGGTGGGCGAGACCGCCCGAGGCTGGCTGCACGCCGCCGGCAACGACGGTTTCATCAAGCTGGTGGTCGACGCGGAGCGGCAGGTGCTCGTCGGCGCCACCTCCGTCGGCCCGGCAGGTGGTGAGGTGCTCGGGCTCCTCGCCCTGGCCGTGCACGCCGAGATCCCGCTGTCGACCCTGCGGTCGATGATCTACGCCTACCCGACCTTTCACAAGGGCATCGAAGACGCCCTCGCAACATTCGACTGACCGCTCCAACCCCTGGCGAACTTTTCGGACCCGTCGACCCCCTGACCGGGTCGACGGGTCCGAAAACCTGCTCGAGATGGGCCGACAACCCCGAAAAGTTCGCCGGGGGTGTCGGGTGGGCGTGCCGGTGCGAGTGGAGTGAGGATGCCAGCCGTCACCGGCCGGCGCCGCGCTCCTGATACAGGCGGTGGATCAGCTCCTCGATGTCGGGTTCCTCGATGGCCAGGTCCCGGACCGGTGCCAGCGCCGTGACCCCGGCGATGACCTCGGCGGCTGTCGTCGCCCGCCGGTCGAACCGCAGCCATTGCCTCGGTCCCTCCACCCGAACCACGGTGGTGGCGGCAACCTCCAGCGGGTCGCCGGCCTCGATCAGGTCGACGACCACCGTGCGCTCGGTTCCGTGTTCGGCCTTGAAGTCGGCCACCGGACCGTCGAGGAGCACCCGGCCGTGATCGATGATCATCATGCGGGGGCAGAGCTGTTCGATGTCGTCGAGGTCATGCGTGGTCAGCAGCACCGTCGTGCCCCGCTCGGCGTTCACCTCCCGCAGGAACTCACGCACCGCATACTTCGACACCACGTCGAGGCCGATGGTCGGTTCGTCGAGCACGACCAGCGCCGGATCGTGCAACAGCGCCGCCGTCACCTCGCCTCGCATCCGCTGTCCGAGCGACAACTGCCGTACCGGCGTGTCGAGCAACGGGCCGAGATCGAGGCGGTCGACGAACTCGGCCACATTGTGATCGTGGCGATGCCGGTCGGTCCGGTACAGGTGGTGGAGCAGATCGAACGAGTCGCGCAGCGGCAGGTCGAACCACAGCTGGGATCGGTTGCCGAAGACCACGCCGATCCGCCGGGCCAGGTGCCGTCGCTCGGCGGTCGGGGTCAAGCCCAACACCGTGGCCCTCCCGGCCGAGGGGGTCAGGATGCCGGTGATCATCTTGATCGTCGTCGACTTGCCCGCCCCATTGGGGCCGATGTAACCGACCATCTCCCCCCGCTCGATCGTGAACGACACGTCGCTCACCGCATCGACCTCACGCCTCTGCCGCCGCAGCGGATTGCGGCCGCCCTCGGCCCGGGTCCGGACGATGTAGGTCTTGCTCAACCCCTCGACCGTTATGACCGGCCGGTCCCCGGTGGGCTGCTCGGTGGTCATCGTCAGCTCCCCGTGCTCTGATAGTGGGCGACCCCGGTCCGCCAGACCCAGCGGGCGATCAGTCCGATCACGACCGCCACGGCCGGTGGGGTGAACGCCATCCACGACGGCAGGTCCAGCGGATTGGCGGCATCGGCCAGCGAGATGGCGGGCACGTAGGCCACGAACGCCAGCGGTAAGGCCCAGCCCATGATGGCCCGGATCCAGCCCGGATAGATGTGGAGCGGGTACTGGTTGGCGAACTGGCTGCCGTAGGTCATGGCGTTGGTGGCCTCCCGTGACGCCACCGCCCAGAAGGGTATCGATCCGGCTATCACCCAGAGTCCCGAATAGATGGCGGTGCCGCTGATGACGGCGACGGCGAGCGCGGCGATGCGGCCCACGGTCCAGTCGACGTCGAGGTTCGTGGCCGACCAGGCGAGGGCGATCGCCGGCGTCAACAGCTTGCCCGCTCGACGCAGCTCGAACTCGAGGGCGAGAATCTGCAGCAGGGCGGAGGTCGGACGGAGCAGCACGACGTCGAAGTCGCCGTCGCGGATGTAGCGGTAGGCCAGCAGCTCGACCTCGCTGATGAAGACGTCACCGATGCTGAACGGCAGGGTGGCCATGGCGTAGAGGAACACGACCTGGGCCCGGCTCCAGCCGCCGAACTGCGGCACCAGCTCGATGAGGAACAGCAGGGCGACGAGCTCGAACACGATGATGAGGCTCTGGGAGACCATGAGCAGGAGGAACGACGTCCGGTACTGCCAGTCGGAACGGATGCGGGCCGCTACGAGCCGCCGGTAGAGACGGAACTCGTCGGAGACCAGCGAAGGTTGGGCCGTCACACCGTCACCCTCCCTGCACCACCAGGCGGCGGGTGGCCGACCCCAGGATCATCCGCCCGGCCAGCAGCAGCGCCACCGCCCACAGCACCTGCTGACCCAGGATCCATGCCATCTCCCACCCGGTGTAGCGTCCGAGAAAGATCTCCACCGGAAGCTGGATCATCGAGGCGAACGGCAGCGCCCGGGCCACCGACTCCAACCACGCCGGGAACAGATTGATCGGCAGGATCAGACCGGCGAAGAACGTGACCGAGATCGTGACCATTTGATCGATGCCACGGATATCCAGCAGCCAGAACGCAACGAGGTTCGAGCAGAATCGCACGGCGAAGCCGACCATCGTGGCCGCGATCACGCTCAGCCCGAACACCAGCCAGTGCCACGCCGGATCCGGCCAGCGAAGGTCGAACGCCAGGGCACCCAGCACCACCGGCGGCACGCCCCGTAGGAGCACCTGCAGGGTCGATTCCCCAAGCCAGTTGGCCAGCTCCCACAGTTGGAGATCGGCGGGCCGGTACAGGTCGACCTCGATGTCGCCGGACCGGATCCGTTTGGGGAGATCCAGGCCCCGAAAAGCTCCGACGATGGCGATGAAACCCTGCGACAGGAAGGCGAACGTGGCCAGGTCCTGCCCGGTGAAACCTCGCACCACGCCGCCGCTGCGGGCGGCGACATAGATCAGCACGGCCGCCCGGATGTAGCCGAAAACGGTGTTGACGAACGCCCCCGACAGCGTGGCCAGCCGATAGGTGGTCGCCCGCCGAAAGCTTCGTTTGCCGACTTCCCACAGCAACCTCAGCACGGCCGACCACACTACCCAATCGATCCTCGCCTGTCGATTCCTTCTCTGGTTGGTTGTCGTTTACTCTCGAAGATGGTTAACGTGTCCAACGGCGATTGGTTCTCGCCGCTCGTGGAACCCCTCCACCGGAGTTGATCACGATTCGGGTTGTCGAACCCGTTCCGGGCGGTGGGCTCGATGGTGTGGTGTTTCTGGGGATCGAAAGGCGGGGCAGGCTGTTCGGTGGTGGCTGCGTCGGCCGCCCTGTTGAGTGCTCGCCGGGGTCCCGTGCTGCTGGTCGATCTGGCCGGCGGCGACCAGGCGCGCATTCTCGGGGTCGACCCGAGCGGTCCCGGACTCGCCCGCTGGCTTCTCCACCCGAACCCACCTCCCGATTCGCTGGCCCGACTCGAGCTGGCGATCGCCGACGGTGTCGCGTTGCTGCCGTTTCGGGGGTCGGGCGAGCATGCGGCCGGTTCGGCCGCCACCGACGGCGGTCCCGCCGACCTCGACGAGCGACTGCGGCTGCTCGCCCACCTGCTGGTTGCCGACGAGCGTCAGGTCGTCGTCGATCTCGGCCTGCCGGAGCGGCTCGTCTCGGGTGGGGCCGCTGTCGAACTCGAATCGGGTTGCGGGTCGCCTTCGACCTTTCCTGGGATCGCCGGCGTGGCCGAGCGGTCCACGCTGGTGACCCGGCTGTGCTACCTGGCACTGGCCCGTGCCATGGAGCGCCCCGTTCCCGACGACCTGATCGTCGTGGTCGAACCCGACCGGGCTCTGGGTGTCGCCGATGTCAAGGCCGCGCTACGGGTGCCGGTGGCCACCGTCCGTTGGGACCCGGCGGTCGCCAGGGCGGTCGACGCCGGTCTGCTGACGCGCCGATTGCCGCGAGCTCTGCATCGGATTCCGTTGGTGATGCCGGGTGGTGCTTCGGATGCTCCGATGGCCGCCCGTTCGGGCGGTGAGCTGCGATGATCAGCGCCCGGTCGACGGATCGGAATCGGCAGCGGATCGGAAGGGCCGGTGGCTCCCCGTTGGCGGTCGAGGTCCCGTCCGAGCCGACGTTGGTCGAGTTGACACGCCGCCGGAATCCGCTCCTGTCCGGCGCCGAAGCCCACCGCCGCGCCCGCGCCGAGCGGTCGCGGTTCGCCGGGCTCGGTGTGGTCGACCGGCTGCTGGCCGAATCCGGGGTCAACGAGATCATGATCAATGGGCCCGGATCGATCTGGGTCGAACGCAACGGTCGCCTCGAGAAGCTCGACGAGTCGCTCGGCGCGGGAGACCTCGACCTGATCATCGAGCGCATGCTGGCACCGCTGGGTCTGCAGCTCAACCGCCTCAATCCGATCGTCGACGCCCGCCTTCCGGACGGCTCGAGGGTCAACATCGTCGCCCCGCCGCTGGCCGTCGACGGCCCCGTGCTCGCGGTTCGCCGGTTCACCGATCACCTGCTGCCGTTGACGGCGTTCGGTCCGCCCGAGGTCGCCGATCTGTTGACCGGCATCGTTCGATCTCGTCGATCGTTGCTCATCGTCGGCGCCACGAGCTCCGGCAAGACGACCCTGCTGAACTCACTGAGCGCTCGAATCACGGCCGGTGAGCGGATCGTGACGATCGAGGACACGGCCGAGCTCCGGCTCGCCGGGTCGCACGTCCTCCGATTGGAAGCGCGTCCGGCCAACAGCGAAGGGGTGGGTCGAGTGTCGATGCGGCAGCTCGTCACCACGGCGTTGCGACTACGCCCCGATCGGCTGGTGATCGGCGAGGTGCGAGGGCCCGAGGCGTTCGATCTGCTACTCGCCCTGACGGCGGGGCACGCCGGCTCGCTGTGCACCTGTCACGCACTGGACGCCGCGGCCGGGCTGCGCCGGCTGCAGATGTTGGCCTCTCTGGCCGATGCCGACTTGAACCCCGAGCTGATGCGTCGTTTTGTTCTCGATGCGATCGACGTTGTGGTTCAGGTGGCCCGCCGGACCATCCCCGGGCGGCTGTCGTCGCGCCGAGTCGTCGAGGCGGTCTGGGCCGTCGATGGGCCGGCCGGCTCGGGCGAACACGGCCGCGATGTCGCCGGCGGTGTCGGGAGCGATGGCGTGACATTGCTTTGGCGGCGGCCGCCCTCACCGCAGCCGGCGGAGTCGGTCGATGCTCGGGATCCGGGTTTGGGAAGGCGCGATGGTTGACCCGGGTCTTGGTTCGCTGGTCGGTGGGGGAGTCGGCTGTGCCGTCGGCGTGGCGACCTGGCGGATCACCAGCCGCCCGCCGGCATCCTTTCGAACGCGCCCGGTGGCGGGCGTTGCCGCCGTGGCGGCGGTGTTCGTGGGGCTCATGTTCCGGGTCCCGATGCTTGCGTCGGCCGGGCCGGTGGCCATCGGGTTCCTGGCCGTCGAGTTCGAGCGACGGGAGCGCCGAGCCCGTGACCGGCGACGGCAGGCCGGCCTGCCGATCGTGGTCGACGCCATGATCCAACAACTCCGATCAGGCACCGGTTTGCGGGTCGTGTGTGCGACGCCGGTGCCCGTCGGGCCCGAAGTCGACGACGTGCTTCGACCGTTGGTCGATCTGCTCGGACGGCAACGTCCGCTGCGTGAGGCCGTGCAGGAACTCCAGGTCGAGGCGTCCAAGCGGGGCTGGCACGATGCGCAGCTGTTCGCGGCGACGCTGGCCGCCCTCGTCGATCGGGGCGGTCCCGCAGTGCCGGCGTTGCAGCGGCTCCGGTTGACGCTGACCGGCTCGGTCCAGGCCCGGTCCCGGGCCGCCGGTCAAGCGGGGCAGGCTCGGGCGTCGGCTGCACTTCTTGCCGGGGCGCCCGCCCTCTTCGCGTTGATCGTGGCCCTCGTCGATGCCGACGTCGGACACCTCTATCTTCGTGAACCGCTGGGCGCCTTCTGCGTCACCGCGGCACTGCTGCTCTCGCAGGCCGGCTGGCACTGGATGAACCGAGAGGTCGATCGTGCACTCAACCGGAACGAAGCGGTCGCTCGTCGCGGGCGGGAGCCTCGGCCGTGACCGCCGCCTTGCTGATCGCGTCGACCGCGGCGGTCGTGATGGTGGCGGCCGTTCGACGCCGCGCCACCGTGGATCGCATCCGATTGGCGGGCGCGCGGCAGGAGGCGCTGGCGCCGACCATCGACCTCATCGCGATGACCATCGGCGCCGGCGGAACGCCCGCCGATGGCGTGATGCTCGTCGCCGAGCGGGGTCCACCGGCGGTTCGGGCCGCGTTCGGTGCGGTTGTCGATCGCCAACACCGGGGCGACGTGCTGATCGACGCCCTCCCGCAACTCACCGAGGTGCTTGGAGCCGACTACCACCCGCTGGTCACCGCTCTGGCGGCCACCGAGCACGGCGGTGCGCCGGTCGGCGCCCTTCTTCAGCGACTGGCCGAGGAGGCCGAGCGGGCACGACACCAGTCGATCGAACTGGCGCTGGCCCGGCTTCCCGTCAAGCTTCTCGTTCCGCTCGTCTGCTGCCAGCTGCCGGCTGTCGTCGTCGGTGCCGTCGTGCCGCTCACGATCGTGGCGCTTCGCCACCTCCGAGGCTGAAGCCTCGCCCAGAACAACGATCCGGAAGGACAACACCCCATGTCGACAATCTCCTCGTTCATCCACGCATTGCGCCGGCGCCGTCTGGCCAGGTCACACCGAGGGTCCACAGCCCGGCCGGGGCGGCGGCGGTTGGAAGCCGGGCAGGCCACGGCGGAGTACGGTCTCGTCATCCTTGCCGCGGCCGCCCTGGCCGGTGTCCTGCTGGCGTGGGCAACCGGCACCGGAGGTGTCAACCGGCTGATGGACGCCGTGATGGACTCGATCATCGCCGATGTCACCGGTTCCTAGGCTCGACGAAACCCTGACCGGGAAACGGCGGGCTGTCACGGCAACGGCGGACGCCGGTCAGAGCACCGTCGAGTTGGTGCTGGTCCTGCCCGTGGTCGTGATGGCGATGTTGGCCGTCGTGCAGATCGGGGTGATCGGCCACGACCAACTGGTCGTCTGGCACGCCGCCCGGGAATCGGCCCGGGCGGCTGCGGTTGCGCCCGATCAGGCCGTGGCGCGCCGCGCCGCCCTGTCGGCCGGGGCCGCGCTTGATCCGGCCCGGTTGACTGTCGGCTTGCGCGGCGGTTCGAACACCGGTGAGTTGATCACGTCGTCGCTCACCTACCGGGCTGCCACGAACGTACCGGTGGTCGGTCGCCTTGTCGGCGATGTCACGCTGAGGGCGGAGGTGACCATGCGGGTGGAATAGACGGGGCCGAGCCCCGGAACCCTGGATCAGAACGGCTCGGGAAGACCGAGCGTGTTGACAAGCAACGCCAGCGCCGCCATCTTGTCGAGCGGTTCGTTGCCGTTGCCGCATTTCGGCGACTGCACACACGACGGGCAGCCGGTCACGCACTGGCAGGCGTCGAGGATGTCGGCGGTGGCCGCCAGGTGCCGGTCGGCGGCCGCGAACGCCAGGTCGGCGATACCGGCGCCGCCGGGGTAGCCGTCGTAGATGAAGATCGTCGGCAGCCCGCTGTGGGGCGCCGACGCGATCGACACGCCACCGACGTCCCAGCGATCGCAGATCGTGAACAGGGGAAGGATGCCGATGGCGGCGTGCTCGGCGGCGTGGAGTGCGCCGGGCAGGGCGAACCCGCGGATCCCGGCTTGGGCGATCAGCTCGTGCTGCCACTCGTACCAGATCGAGGTCGTCACCAACTCCTCCGGTGGCAGATCGAGATCCTCGCTGGCCAGCGTCTCCCGGCTGCCGGTGGCTTTGACCTGGTAGCCGACGACCTGGGTGGTCACCCGAACCCGCCCGAGGTGCAGCGTCGACCGACCGACATCCTTGGCCGAGCCGGTGTCGAGCACCTCGATGTCGATCGTCGATTTCGCCTGCGTCCACGTCGAACCGTCGTCGGGTTCCACGGTAGCGGTGCGGGCGGCCAGATCGAGGTCGAGCACCTTGAACGACTGACCCCGATGGAGATACACCGCACCCGGATGGACGAGATGAGCCGCCCGGGTCTTCTCCACGGTGCCGATCAGGTCGCCGTCGTCGTCGACGATTCGGAGCTCGCCGCCCGAGGCCGACCGCAGCCCGATCCGGTGGAACGGCCTTCCCGGTCCGTCCCACACGGCGCGGGGCAGACGTCGACCGTCGGGGCGGATCCGCATCTGGTCGGCCAGCACGTTCCGGTGCACGGCGTCGTCGAGGTCGGGCCACCACTCGTCATCGTTGTGTTTCAACGGCCATTCGTAGGCGGCGCAACCGAGATGGGGATCGAGAATGTTCGGGTTGGCCACGTTGACCACCGCCGGCTCCGGCGGCCGCTCGAACAGCTCGCTCGGGTGGGCCATGAACCACTGGTCAAGCTGATCCTCACCGGCCACCAACACCGCGAGCGAATCCTGCTGAACTCGACCGGCCCGCCCGATCTGTTGCCACATCGAAGCCACGGTGCCCGGAAAGCCGCACAGCACGGTGGCATCGAGACCGCCGATGTCGACACCCAGTTCGAGCGCACTGGTGGTGACCACCGCCCGCAGCGAGCCACCCGTCAACTCCGCCTCGATCTCCCGCCGCTCGGCGGCCAGGTAGCCGCTGCGGTAGGGGCGGACCATCTCCCGCAGCTCGGGTGGCAGGTTGCGGGCCACGCCGGCCGCGACCCGTTCGGTGAGGGCCCGGCTGCCGCAGAAGGCGATGATCCGCCGGTCCGCCAGCACCAGGTCGGTGATGACCCGGATCGTCTCCGTGGCCGGCGATTGGCGGATTCCCCGTTCGGCGTCGATCCACGCCGGTTGGACAAGAGCGATGTGGCGGCGACCGTAGGGCGAGCCGTCGTCGGTCACGGCGACCACGTCCTTGCCGCACAACTCGGCCGCCAGTTCCTCCGGCCGACCGATGGTGGCCGAGCAGAACACGAACGTCGGATCGCTCCCGTAGCGCTGACACAGCCGCCGCAGCCGCCGCAGGACGTGGGCCAGGTGGGTGCCGAAGATGCCCCGGAAGATGTGCAGCTCGTCGACCACGATGTAGTCGAGCCGCTTGAGGAAGGTGGCCCACTTGCCGTGGTGGGGGAGCAGGCCGTGGTGCAGCATCTCGGGGTTGGTGAGCAGGACGTTGGCGTTGTTGCGGGCCCAGGTGCGCTCATCGCGGGAGGCGTCACCGTCGTAGGCGGCGGCCTTCATGCCCTTGACTTCCATGTCGTTGAAGGCCCGCAGCTGATCCTGGGCCAGCGCTTTGGTCGGGTACAGCAACAGCGACGTCCCCGACCTTAGGCCGGTCACGATCGACTCGGCGATCGGGATCTGGAAGCACAACGACTTGCCCGACGCGGTTCCGGTGGCCACGACCACGGAGCGGCCACGTCGGATCAGATCGATGGCCTCGGCCTGATGCCCGTACAGGCCCGCTTCGGGCAGGCAGTGGGAGACGGCCGCCGGCAGTTCCGATTCCAGGTCGGCGTGGGCCGCGGGCCGGGGGTCGATGGTCTCGAGGTGAACCAGCCTTCCGTCGGCGAACAGCGATTCGACGACAGACCCGAAACCGGAACACTGCGGCGGCTCCACAATGGCCGGCTCGTCGGCTGCGGTGACACGAGGAGCAGTGTCATCAGCGACGGTGTCGTCGGCGACCTGTTCAGCCGCATCGACGCCATCGAAGGTGTCGATTGCCGTGGTTTCCACAAGACCAGGTTAGTTGCACCGTCGGACAGCCATCGTCACCATGCGACACAGGCGCTGAAGACCCGCATTGCACAGCGCCTTACTGGTTCAACTCCATCTGCACGGTGGTGCCCGTCGCCGCCGACTCGAACGTGACGGCGGTGCTCAGGCGCTGCATGAGCGGCACACCGAACGCCCCCTCGATGAGCAGCCGGTCCGGGTGGGTGATGTCGGGTACATCGTGATTCTCGGGCATACCAAGCCCCTCGTCGCGCACCGACAACTTGACAGATCCGGAATCGACCTCGCAGCTGACCGCAACGCGCCCGACGGGATGCTTGGCCAGGTTGGCCTCGATGGCGTTGGTCGTCGCTTCAGAGGTCACCCAGCGCAGGTCGTCGAGTCGATCACCCTGCAGCGCCTCGACGGCATTCGTGGCTGCGGCCACGATCATGCGCACCACAGCGACCATGTCGACACGTGAAGGAATATCGATCTCTACGAGTCCGCCGTTGTGGGTCGAGCTTGTTGATTCCACGTGAGTCCAAGATTAGCCCATCTTTTGCAACATCGGAATGTCGCGGGCCGCCGGTTCCGACGGTCGATCGTCGAGCGCATGACCCCACAATTCCCGGTACCAGCCTGCGAACGAGGAGATGTCCCCATCGGACGGTCTGCGTAGCCACGGCCATGGATGAACGACGTCGGGTTCGACGGCCGCAGCGTGGCGACGCCAACCCGGAACCGGAGCGAAGGTGGTGGCAACCCGACGCCCGTCGAGCGCCTCGGCCGGTGTCCCGAGATGTACTTCGAGCGGACGGGTGGTGGCCAGTTCCGCCAGTGTTTCGACCATGAAGGTGAGCCGCTTCGCCGACAATTGCAGTTTGGCCAGTAGCGGACGGTCGAATACGAAGACAGCCGGCAGCTCGGGGTGGGCGAGCAGTGCCGGATCGTCGTTCCCCATCGACTCGGCCGTGATCCAGACAACGTCCGGCGCACCGTTCGAAGCCGATGGAGCCGACGGCGTCTTCGACCTCGCCTCGGGCGGACCGGCGGTTCGATCGGGGTCGGGATCGCTGAACAGGAGCGGGTTGGGGGTATCCACCGGCTGTGTCGGCGGCCGATCGGGCCAGCGGTCGATCGGGCAGTCGGTGTTGAGATCGCAGCTGGCGCACAGGCCGGGGGCCCTCGTCTCGACCTGCCATCGGGAGAACGCATACGGACGCTCCGACATGAGCCCGGCCGCCATCTGCCAGCCGAGCCGGTTGGCAGCCCGGGAGCCATCGAGCAGGTGGGTGAAGAAGAGACTCTCACCGGCCCGCCAGTCCCGCCCTTCCCGCACGGCCCACTGGGATGCCATCCACAGGCGGGTCTGCCCGACCAGCCACCCGTCGTCGAACAGTTCGCCCGACGTGATCTCCATGCAGCCCATCGACTCGTTCCAACCCGGGCTTGGGTCGTGGTGGCCGTGTCCGATCGACACAGAGGTCGGAATCGGCTGCAGCGATCCTCGACGCTCCTGACGCTGGAAGCGGAGCGGCTGCCTGGTGTGGACACCGAGGCGGGCATACCAGTGCCGGGCGTATTCCTGCCAGAGCAGTTCGACGCGGAATCGGTTGAGTTCGTCGGTCGGCCCGGTGACCTCGTCCCAGAGTCGGGGCAGGCTCAGCATTCCATGGCGAACGTAAGGGGACAGGCCGGTCGCCGCCCGCTGGGGGCGGGGGTAGGCGTGGTTGCGGTCGCGGGTGTAGCCGCTGAGATCGAGATCGGCCAGGGCCTTCTCGGCGTGGCGTTGGCCGCCCCGGAAGACGGCGGACGACAGCGGGGAATCGGCACCATCCAGATCGCCGACCAGATCGGCGAAGTGTCGGGTCATGAACTTCTCCGCGTTCTTGCGACCCGGTTCACAGATAGTGAGTTCGGCAGTGGCCATGGTCCATTCATCGGTTGGCGTCCCGGTGCACTCAACACGATCAGGCACAATCACCCACGGTTCCGGTCGTTGATCTCCGGTCCCGGCCGCCGCCGAGAAATCCATTGGCCGTGGAACAGCCCAAAGGCGCCTTAAACCTCGTATGATTGCACCTCGGTGGATCCGAACGGGCTCCCACGTCGAGCCGGTCGGTCGCCCTCGAAATCCCCAGGAAGCGCTCGCGTCACGGCGGCTCGGATCCCCTCCGAATCGCTCGGGCCCCCGCAGAGATCGTTGAAGTAATTGGCTGAAGGTTCAATCCAAGTCCGTCCGGAAACCTGGAGTGGGCGTGACACCCCGGTCGCACGCAACCTGGCGCGGCCGATGGTCCGCTTTCTGGCGCAGGAGACCGCATCCGGCATCCTCCTCCTGATCGCCACCGCAGCTGCACTCATCTGGGCCAATCTGCCGGGTGAGTGGGGTGAGTCGTATCACGTGCTGTGGGAAACCCACGTCGAGATGAATCTCGGCAGTTGGGTGGTCATCGACAAGTCGCTCGAGGCGATGGTCAACGACGCCCTGATGGTCCTTTTCTTCTTCGTCGTCGGCCTCGAGATCAAGTCGGAGCTGGTGGTCGGTGATCTGTCGTCGAGACGGGTGGCTGCGCTGCCCGCCGTCGCCGCCCTGGGTGGGATGGTCGCTCCGGCTCTCATCTTCCTCATGGTGACAGCCGGATCGGAGGGCTCCAACGGCTGGGGTGTACCGATGGCCACCGACATCGCCTTCGCCGTCGGCGTGCTGGCCCTACTCGGCCCCTCGATACCGCAGGCACTGAAGCTGTTCCTCCTGACCCTCGCCATCGTCGACGACATCGGCGCCATTCTCGTCATCGCCGCGTTCTACACCCGGGAACTCAAGTTCACGTGGCTCGCCGCCGCAATCGCCCTGTGGGTGCTGGTGGTGGTTCTGACCAGATACAAGGTCTGGTTCACCCCGGTTTACGCGGTGATCGGCGCAGTCCTGTGGTACGCCATGTTCAGGTCCGGCGTGCACGCGACGATTGCCGGCGTGGCGCTTGGTCTGGCGGCTCCCGCCCGCCCCCTGATCGGGCATCGGCGGTTCGAGTCGGTCGAAGACATCCTGTCCGGTGAAACCGCCGATCCGGCGATCTACCGTGACGCCCGGTGGCGGGTGCGGGAATCGGTTGCGGTGACCAACCGGTTGATCCTCGTGCTCAGCCCGTGGACCAGTTTCGTGGTCATCCCGATCTTCGCCCTGGCCAATGCCGGCATTCACCTCTCGACCGACTCGGTTAGCAACCTCTGGTCGTCGCCGGTCTCCCTCGGGGTGGTGTTCGGTTTGGTCGTGGGCAAACCGCTCGGCGTGACGGCCGCCGTCTGGCTGGCGCTCAAACTCAATCTGGCCTCACTGCCGAACGGATTGACCATGCGCCATGTTCTCGGCGGGGGAGCCGTCGCCGGAATCGGCTTCACCGTGGCGCTGTTCATCGCCCGGTTGGCCTTTGTCGACGCAGCGGGCCGCCCGACCGATCTGCTCGATGAAGCGGTCATCGGGATCTTGGCCGCCTCGGTGCTGGCCAGCATTATCGGCTGGTTGATTCTTCGTGATGCTGCGCCGCAGACCCCCATCGTCCCCGACGATGACAGCGATCCGGTGATGGCCGAAGCCGCCGCGCCATAGCAGACTGCGAAAAACGATCTCGAGGGCACCCCACCGGATCGGCTGCCTGATCGTCGCTCCAACACGGGGACTTTCGCAAGAAACCGACCGTCAACTGGTGCGCGGCCCGAGCATCAACATACCTTTAATAGACGAAATTCCGCCGATGTGACGGCAAACCACCAAAAGCCCAAACGAGGCGCACTGCGCCGAAGCCGCTAACCTGCCGAACGTGTCCCAGACCCTTGTAATCGTCGAGTCGCCAGCTAAAGCCGACAGCATCGCCAAGTACCTTGGCGATGGTTATGTGGTCGAATCGTCGGTGGGTCATATCCGTGATCTCCCGGCTCGAGCGAAAGAAGTGCCGGCCGCCTACAAGAAGGAGAAGTGGGCGTCACTCGGTATCGACACCGACAACGACTTCAAGCCGCTCTACGTGGTCTCCGAGAAGCGGCGGGATCAGGTCAAGAAGCTCAAGTCGCTTCTGAAGGACTCCGACGAACTGGTGCTCGCCACCGATAAGGACCGCGAGGGCGAGGCCATCGCCTGGCATCTCCAGGAGGTCCTGAATCCCAAGGTGCCGGTGAAACGCATCGTGTTCACCGAGGTCACGCCGGAGGCCATCCAGCGGGCGATCCAGAATCCCTCCGAGATCGACTACAACAAGGTCGAGGCCCAGGAGGCCCGGCGTCTGCTCGACCGGCTCTACGGTTATGAGGTCTCGCCGGTGTTGTGGAAGAAGGTCCGGCCTCGACTCTCCGCCGGGCGGGTCCAGTCGGTCGCCACCCGCATCGTCGTGGAGCGAGAGCGGGAGCGGATGGCCTTCCGGTCGGCCAACTACTGGGACCTGACGGCGACGTTCACCGCCACCGACGCCAAGCACGCTGCCGAGCGTCCGTTTCAGGCCACACTGCTGGAACTCGACGGGGCCCGCGTCGCCACCGGCCGGGAGTTCAACCAGGACGGCACCCTCAAACGCGACGACGTCGTCCATCTCGACGAGCGCCGAGCCAGTGCGCTGGCCGCCGCGCTCGACTCACAACCGGCCACCGTCGAGAGCCGTGAGGCCAAGCCGTATCGGCGCACCCCGGCTCCGCCGTTCATCACCTCCACCTACCAGCAGGAGGCCAGCCGCAAACTCCGCCTCGGTTCGCAGGCCGCCATGCGCATGGCCCAGGCGCTGTACGAGCGGGGCTACATCACCTACATGCGAACCGACTCGACCACGCTGTCGGAGACGGCGCTGGTCGCGGCCCGTTCCCAGATCGCCGAGGAGTTCGGCGCCGAGTACCTGCCGCCGGAGGTGCGCACCTACCGCAAGAACAAACAGACGGCCCAGGAGGCCCACGAGGCCATCCGCCCTGCCGGCGATCGGTTCCGCACCCCGGCCCAGGTGGCCGGCGAGCTGACCGCCGCCGAGCTGCGCGTCTACGAGTTGATCTGGAAGCGGACGCTCGCCTCCCAGATGACCGACGCCACCGGCGAGACGGTCACGCTCAAGCTCGCGGCGTCCACCTCGGCGCCCGTCCCGGACGCCAACGGCGAGGCCGCGGTGCGCCAGGCACTGTTCTCCACCTCGGGTACCGTCATCAAACACCAGGGTTTCCTGAAGGCCTACGTCGAGAGCGTTGATGACGACGACAACGGTGACGCCGACGGTGCCGTGGACACCGACAAACGTCTCCCCGCCTTGGAGGAGGGTGATCGGGCCGACATCACCGACGTCTCGGCCGACGGTCACGACACGCAGCCTCCGGCCCGCTACACCGAGGCGTCGCTGGTCAAGAAGCTCGAGGAGCTCGAGGTCGGCCGTCCGTCGACCTACGCCTCGATCATGGGCACCATTCAGGACCGTGGCTATGTGTGGAAGAAAGGCTCGGCGCTTGTGCCGAGCTTCCTGGCCTTCGCCGTGGTCACCCTGCTCGAGCAGCATTTTCCCGATCTGGTCGACTACGCCTTCACCGCCCGCATGGAGGACGACCTGGACAACATCGCCGCAGGCGAGGGCGAGATGGTGCCCTGGTTGACGCAGTTCTACTTCGGGGTCAACGAGGAGCCGGGTCTCAAGGAGAAGGTCGAGGAACGGTTGGGCGACATCGACGCCCGGGCCGTCAACTCGATCTTCATCGGTACCGATCCCGACGGCGTGCCGATCGTGGCCCGGGTCGGCCAGTACGGTCCCTATCTGGAGCGCGGTGACGACACCAAGTCGATTCCCGATGACATCGCCCCCGATGAGCTGACCGCCTCCCGCGCCATCGAGATCATGGCCGTGCCCGATGTGATCGAGCTCGGCGCGCACCCCGAGACCGGTCTGCCGGTGTATGTGCGCGACGGCAAGTTCGGCCCCTACGTGCAGATGGGCGACATGCCCGAGAAGGTCACGGACGACAACAGGCCTCGGACATCGTCGCTGTTCCAGGACATGAAGATGGAGGAGCTGACCCTCGATCAGGCTGTGCAGCTGCTCACCATCCCGAGGGTCATCGGCGTCGATCCGAACGACGGCCGCGAGATCGTGGCCCACAACGGCCCCTACGGACCCTATATCCGCAAGGAACCGGAGGAGGAGGGCAAGCGGGCCGACACCCGTTCGTTCGACAACGAATACGACCTGTTCACCATTGATCTCGACAAGGCGGTCGAGCTGTTCGCCCAACCCAAACGGCGCCGGGGTCAGGCCGCTGCCGCCGGTCCGCTCAAAGAACTCGGCGTCGATCCCACCACCGACCTGCATGTCGTGGTCAAGAGCGGCCGCTTCGGTGAGTACGTGACCGACGGCGAGGTCAACGCGTCGTTGACAGCCGCCGACTCGGTCGATCGCATCGACATCGGCCGGGCCTCGGAACTCCTTGCCCAGCGGCGACGCAAGATCGAGATGGAGGGCGGTACGGTCAAGAAGGCCACGAAGAAGGCCGCAAAGAAGTCGGCTGCGAAGAAGGCGCCGGCAAAGAAGAAGGCGGCTGCAAGCAGCTCGACCAAGAGCGCCGGCGGCTGACCGTTGGCCGTTTACATAGCGTTCGAGGGGGGCGAGGGCTCGGGCAAGAGCACGCAGGCGTCGTTGTTGGCCGAGCGTCTCGACGCCGTGCTCACCCGCGAGCCAGGCGGCACCGGCCTCGGCTCCCGTCTCCGCGAGTTGTTGCTCAACACCACCGACGTGCCGATCGGTGCCCGCTCGGAGGCGCTGATGATGGCCGCCGACCGGGCCCAACATCTCGATCAGGTGATTGTGCCGGCGTTGGCGTCGGGCCGCCACGTGGTGTCGGATCGCTCGGCGTTCTCGTCGATGGCGTACCAGGGCGGCGGCCGCAAGCTCGGCGTCGACAGGATTCAGCAGCTGAACGACTTCGCCATCGACGGCCGCTGGCCCGACGTGGTGGTGCTGCTGACGGTGCCGCCCGATGCTGCCCGCTCCCGGCTCGACCGGGACCTCGATCGCATCGAACAGGCCGGCGAAGGCTTCCATCAGCGCGTGGTTGATGCGTTCACCGAGATGGCCGCCGCCGACCCCGATCGGTGGGTCATCGTCAACGGTGAGGGCTCGATCCACGAGGTGGCCGAACGGGTTTGGCAGGCCTTGCAGATCCGACTGGCCCAGCCCGCGCCGTAGGGCCTCATGGCCCGTCATCCGCTCGCCCGGATTCATCCCAGGCAAACCAGTGGGAGGCCAGCCGATCGACGAAGCGTTTCGGCTCTTCGGCGTAGAGCCGAGCCGCCAGCGCTGTACTCTGCCGCTCCAGACCGACGCGGTGCTGGTCGAGGAACGCCCCTGCCGCCTCGACCATCTCGTAACCGCCGAATGCTTCGGCTTCTGCGAGGAGTTGGTCCTTCAGCACGGCCAGATCGTGAGCGTCTCCGAGCGTGTCGGACAGATGTCCGAATGTCGCATCGAGCGGTCCGAGAATCGACGGCGCCGCGTCGTGAAGCAGGCGAACGTGGTACCAGGTGTACTTGACTCGCTTCCGCAGCTCGTGGAACAGGTCTGGCGTTGGCGTGCGCTCGACGGCGTCCAGGGCTTCGACGCCTCGTCGATAGGTCCTGGCCGCGCCTCCGGCGGCGGCTGCCCAGCCTTGATGTTTGAGAGTCCAGTTGTCGATTCCGGCGTCGCCTCTCATCAGGAGGTTGCGGGCGCGATCGATCGGCTCGGAGTCATCCGCCGCCGCTTGTGTCGCCGCCCGGGCCCGCTCGGCCAGTTCGGCCCGAACCGGTGCGAAGCCGCCGGCGGGAAGGCGATCGTGGGATCGGGCAACGAGTTTGTCGAAGGTGGACAAGAGTGCTTGGGCGTCGCGGTACTCTGACAGCTCCCGCGCCGCGTCGCGGTAGGTACGGTTGACGGCCAAGTACTGCTCGCCGAGTGCCGGCCTGACCAGACGAACCAGCCCGCGGACCTTCTTGCATCGCTTGCGGCAATCGTGGATGTTTTCAACGGCCTGCGGCCCCTCCAGATAGCTCAGACGGTCGAGGGCATCAGCCGTCTCTTGATGAGCTATCCGGCGGACTGCGTCGGCCAACGTCTCCTCGGAGGAGAGCCGGAAGGCCATATCTCGACGGTAGTGATCGGATCCGACGACGGCAAACAGCGACGACCCGGCGACTCGCCCTAGAATCCCGAAGGTGGATCCATGGACTGCCGTCGTCGGTCAAACAGAGGCTTTGACCCGTCTGGGACAGGCGGCGGACAATCCGGTGCACGCCTACCTTCTGCTGGGCCGACGAGGCTACGGCACCTATCAGGCGGCGCTGGGATTCGCCGGCCTGATCCTGGCCGCAGCCGTCGAACACGGTGACAACCATGCCGGCCGCGAACGGGCGCTTCATCTCGCGCTGGAGGCCAACCACCCGGACCTGATGGTGTTTCGACCGGAAGGCGCGGCACTGCGGGTTTCGGAGGCGGAGGAGATCATCCGGGCCGGGCTGCGGACACCACTCGAGGGAAAACGTAAGGTGATCGTCGTCGACGGCGTCGACACCATCCAGGAGGAGGCCATCGGCAAGCTGCTGAAGGTGGTGGAGGAACCGCCGTCGTCGACTGTTTTCGTGATGCTGGCCGACACCGTCCCGCCCGAGATCGTCACGATCGCCAGCCGATGCGTACCGATCGAATTCGGGCCGCTGTCGTCGGCCGAGCTGGAGCAGGCGCTGGTGGCCGAAGGTGCCGACCCGGAGCGGGCGTCGGTGGCAGCCATGGCCGCCGGGGGTGACGTCGACCGGGCCCGGCTTCTGGTGACCGACGACGCCCTGGCCGAACGGGCCGCCCTGTGGCAGTCGATCCCGGCCGAGTTGAACGGAACGGGATCCAGGGCGTGCGAATTGGTCGATCAGGTCCGGGCCGGGATGGACGCCGCCCAGGGGCCGCTGGAGGCTCGTCAGGCCACCGAGATCGAACAGCTGGAGGCCCGGGTCGAGCAGCTGGGGGAGCGGGGCTCGGGCCGGGCCGACCTGGTCGCTCAGCACAAGCGGGAGGTCAGGCGGTTGCGGACCGACGAGCTCGTGTTCGGATTGGCTGTGATGTCGAGGGTGTATCGGGATCGACTGGTGGCCAGCTACGACCCGGCGGCGGAGTCAGCCCTCGACGCCATTCAGACCGCAGCCGAGAGTCTGATCCGCAACCCCAACGAGACGCTGCTGTTGCAGGATCTGTTCCTCAAGCTGGCACCGGCCCCGGTCTCCCGTTAGCAGGGAGGCCGAACGGCGGACGACGTCGCACGGGTCAATCGAGTCGATGATGCCGGGCCGATCGGGAGTGGCGAGTCCTGTTGAACCGTAGGCTGTCGGAGTCGTGGTTTGGATCTCACGTGGCGACGGACGCCTCGGTTTTCAGGTTGTCGGCCTGGTCGCGACGGCGATCGTGATGCTCTCGGCGCAGTGTTCGTCGACCACCGATCCAACGCTCCTGGTGTCCAAGCAGGCGGAGGCGGACTCTTCGCCGGTCACGTCGACGACCGGCACTCGAGGTGCTGATGCATTAATCATCGAGGCGACGGCCGCCGACGGAACGACATCGACTGCCGGCGACAGCGGCGAGCCGAGGTCAACCGAGACAACCGAGACAACCGAGCGCAGCGATGTTTCGGCCGACACTTCGGCCGAGCCTTCCGCCACGGAGCCATCGG
>JAOTVU010000037.1 GCA_029863385.1 Acidimicrobiia bacterium | reverse complement strand
CATCGTCTGGATGACGGCGGCCGCCAACCGGGACCCGTACTGGATCGTTCAGATCGACATCAAGGAGGCATGCGGCACGAAAGTCGGTCCCAAGGAACGGGCCCGCACCTTCACCCGTGTCCTCGGTGGCGAGTTCGACGAGTTCCGCCCCCTCTCGCTCGGCTCACCGGATTTCCTCGTCAGCACCCGTCGACAGGAACTGATCGACGAGCATCGCTCCGCCGGCCTCGCCGACAGCGACGACGACCGCGACTGACAACCGGCGTTTCAGCAGCCGACCATCTCCCACCGCGCCGCCACGTACCCATCACCGGAACCCGACGGCCGCACCACCACGAGGAAGAGCGCCTCCTCCACGGGTCGGCTGCCGACGGGCAGCACGGGATCCGTCGGGGCCGCGTAGTTGATCGAGCCGTCGGGTGTGTCGATTCGGATCAGTTCGTCCTTCCATTGTGTTCCCCCGTCGTGGATCGAGGCCAGAACTCGGTCGAGCGCCTCCTCGGGAGTTGGGAAGACCGTGGGCTCGAGATCAGACTCACCGTCGTTGGGAGGGAAGTCCGGTGGGCCGCTCTCGCACTCGATCACGGCAGGCGGCCGATCGGCGACCAGAACGGGGATGTCGGCGTCCGCGGTCCCATCGTTGTCGACGTCAGGCGTCTCCGTGTTCAACTCGGCACCGGAGACCTCGTCCAACGGCCCAGGTCCGGAGCCGACGTCCCAGATCCGCACCGTGGTGTCGGAGCTGCCGGACGCCAACCGCCCGTCGGGGAGGACGGCCAGCGCTTTGACGGCACCTGTGTGCTGATCGAGCACGGTCGGGTTGCGGGTCGGCAGGCCCCGGTCCCAGACCCGTACGGTGCCGTCGGCGCTGCCGGAGGCCAGCCGCCCGTCGGGGAGCTCGACCAGCCCGGTGATGGCATCGAGATGCCCATCGAGCACCGCCGGCGCCCCAACCGGACGACCGGGATCCCAGATCCGGATGGCCCCGTTCGAATCCCCGGAGGCGACCCGACCATCGGCGAGGACGACGAGAGCGGTGACCGCATCCGAGTGACCGACCGACACCGGTGATCGTTCGTCCTCGACGCCCGTCGCCGGATCCCAGATCCGGATGGTTCCCTCACTCCCCGCGCTCACGAGCATCCCGTCGGGGAGCTCGACAACAGTCAGCACCGTTCCGGTGTGCTTCGTATCGATCCGGACGCCTTCGTCCCCAACCGGCCCGATGGTGACGAGACCCCCCGTTCCGCCGAACACCACATCGCCGGAGCGCAACACCGTGATCTTCGGCTGCGGCGCCACGTCCTTCGTCAGCTGACCGCCCCGGAGGCCGAACCCCGACTCGGGATCGATCTCCTCCAGCGCCATCGAATCGGCGAACGAGCTGACCACCACCAGACCACCCGACGGGAGTCGGCCGAGACTCGACACCGAGCGCGGCATTGCCCCGGCATTGAACGAATCCTCGACGCGAACTTCGGTCGGACCGTCGTCCGGATGCACGGGATCCCAGTACTGCAAGATGTCACCCTCCCCGGCCGCTACCAGACGCCGGTCGTCAAGCACCAGGAGGGCGAGAACGGCGAAGTTCGTTTCCATCGTGACGACGGAGGGCGTCTGCTCGACGGGGGCCGCAACGGTGGTCGAACCGAACGTCACGGATGAACTCGACGTGCTGGACGGGTCGGCCTCCGTCACATCGAAACCTGGTCCGGTCGACGAGATTCGATTTCCGTCGCGCTGATCGGCCAGGACGCTGACAACCGTGAGGATCCCCGCAGCAAGTGCGACCGCCGCCGCAGCCGACACGATCCAGGCCCGACGGAGCGCTACCGAGTCGGCGGCTCGAGCCCGGGGCCGGGCAAGGGTGACCACCTCGTCGGAGCCGAGCAACGGTGTTCCGTTGACCGCAGCCTGGTCGGCCGTCAACGGTGCGGGAAGGTGCTCCAGCCGTTCGGCTCGGTTCTTCACCTCGTCGAGCGTGATCGGTTCGGACGCCGACGAGACCAGTTGGATCAGGACGTCGATCTCAGGACGGCGTTCAGCCATCGACGTTCACCTCCAGTGCGACCCTCAGCGCGGCGAGACCCCGACGAACATGGGTGGCGATCGTGGAGATCGAGCAGCCCAGCAGCTCGGCGACCTCTCGATGCCGGTAGCCCAAACCGTGGACCAGCCACACCGACACACGCTGCTGTTCCGGAAGCCCCGACAACAACCCCCGAAGTTGAGGCTCGAACTCGGGAACCTCGAAGCCGGCGGAGACCCGGTTCGAGTCCCCGCCGGCCGCTCCCTCCCGGGCGATCGCCTTCAACGCCCTCGACTGACCGACGCGGTAGAGATACCCGGCGGGATTGTCCATGGCCTGCAGTCGATCCCAGTTGCGCCAACCCCACGCGAGTGCGTCGGCAGCGGCGTCGCGCCCGACGTGATACCCGAACGCGGCGACGAGCGAGAGCCGCAACCGCTGCTCGACCTCGGCAAAAAATGCTGCGAATTCGTCCTCCGTGGAAGTATCCACCACCAGACAAATCTCGCAGCCGACGAAAATCGTGACAAGGAATCGTGAAAACTCGAAGCGAGGCGCCCTGCGTCGAAGCCGCTAGGTTTGCCAGAGGTGTCGACCGTCGTCTGGTTCCTCATCGCGGTTGCGGCCAGCGTCGTCGTCTGGCGGGGCTCGGACCTGCTGGAGAAGAGCGCCGAGCAGCTCTCGCTGTTCTACGGGCTGCCTCCGGTGGTGCACGGCGCCATGGTGGTGGCCGTCGGGTCCAGTTTTCCGGAGCTGTCGAGCACCGTGCTGGCCACCTTGATTCACGGGGAGTTCGAGCTCGGTCTGAGCGTGGTCGTCGGGTCGGCGATCTTCAACATCCTCGTCATTCCCGGGCTCTCGGGGGTCATGTCCCCGGCCGGCGTTCTGAGCGACAAGGAACTGGTCTACAAGGACGCCCAGTTCTACCTGATCTCCGTGGCCGTCTTCGTCCTGACGTTCAGCTTCGCCCTGATCTACAACCCGGACACCACCTCCGACGGCGTGAACACCCTGACCGGAACCATGACCCGGCCGTTGGCGCTGATCCCGATCGCCCTCTACCTCCTCTACGTCTTCATCCAGCAACAGGAGGTGTCCGACACCGAGCTGGAGGAACCGCCGGACGATCTACGGGTCGGCCGGCAGTGGAGTCTGTTGACCCTGAGCCTGGTTCTCGTGGTGGTCGGCGTGGAGGGGCTGGTCCGGGCCGCGCTGTTCTTCGGCGACACCACGGGGATCCCCCCGTTCGTCTGGGGCATCACCGTGATCGCCGGCGTCACCAGCGTTCCCGACGCCCTGATCTCGATCCGACTGGCTCGTCGGGGTGAAGGCGTGGTCAGCATGTCCAACGTGTTGGGCAGCAACATCTTCGACCTGCTGATCGCCGTGCCGGCCGGTGTACTGATCGCCGGCAGTGTCGCCTTCCAGTTCGCGGTGGCCGTCCCCCTCATCGGCTTCCTGACCCTGGCCACCATCGTGTTGTTCGCCCAGCTTCGCACCGGGCTCGAGCTGAGCAAGCTCGAGAGCTGGCTGCTGCTCGTCGCCTATGGCGTTTTCGTGGTCTGGATGATCCTCGAGCAAATGGGGCTGATGTCGCTCCTACCGGCGACAACCTAGACCCATCATCGGCGACCTACAGCAGCTCCCGGTAGAGCTCCAGGTACTGGCGGGCCGGTTTGGTCCACGACCAGTCGGCGGTCATGCCCCGACGCTGGACGGCGGCCCTGCGGCGGGGATTCGACCACCCACGACAGGCTCGGTGGAGTGCGTTGAGCAGGTCGAGTGAGGTGGCCCGCTCGGCCACGAAACCGGTGCCGCGGCGGGGGCAGGAGTCGGTGTCGACAACCGTGTCCCGCAGACCCCCGACGGCCGTCACGACCGGGATCGTGCCACAGGTCATCGCCTGGAGCTGGGTGAGGCCGCACGGCTCGAACCGGCTGGGCATCAGGAGCAGATCGCTGCCGCCGACGATCAGGTGGGCCATCGTCTCGTCGTAGTCGCAGAACCCGGCGAAGTGCTCGGGGTACCGCTCGGCCGTATCGCGCACCTTGTCGGCCAGGGCCGGTGAACCCGAGCCCATCAACACCAGGCGGGCCGAGAGCGAGTCGAGGAACGGGACGAGGTCCAGCGCCAGGTCGATTCCCTTCTGGTGAACGAGCCGGGCGACCATGCCGATCACCGGACCACGGTCGGCATCGAGGTCGGCCTCCTTCAGCAGCTCCTTGCGACAGATCTCCTTGCCCGATAGATCACCGTGATCGAAGCCGACGGGAAGACGCAGATCGTCGGCCGGATGCCAGAGGCCGAGATCGATGCCGTTGCGAATTCCCGAGACCAGATCGCCCCGCTGCAGGAGCTGATGGTGCAGACCGAAGCCCCCGGCCTCGCTGGTCGCCTCGTCGCGATACGACTCGCTGACCAGCACGATCCGGTCGGCCCCCGCGATGCCGCCGGCGAGGGAGTTGAACGCCCCGTCGACGATGAAGGCCATCGGATCGACCCGCAACGCCGAGGCGTCGACCGACTCCAACATGCGGCCCAGCCACGCCGGGTCGTCGATGCCCTGATAGGCGAGGTTGTGCACCGTCAGGATCGCCCCGACGTCCGACGGGAGCCGCAGGAGCGCGGCCGCGGTGTGCCAGTCGTTGAGATGTACGACATCGGGACGCACCTCGGCGGCCAGCGCGGCGACGCCGGCGCTGAACGTCATGTAGAACCACGTGGCATCCGGCCAGCCCTCACCGGTCGCCGGGTCGACGTAGGGGTGGGGTCGCAGCCCACCCTCGAACGACAGCAAGATGATGTCGGTGTCGTCACCGGCCTCGGGATCGGTTGAGCCGGAGCGGGCCTCGATCGGCGGACACCACGACGGCAGTCCGGTGAGCGGCCAGCGCTTCTCGTCCTCGAGTTCGATGAGGCCGAAGTCGGGCATCACCACGGAGACCCCGACACCCATCGACGACAGACTGCCGACGAGGCCGCTGGACGCCTCCCCCAGGCCGCCGACTTTCACGTACGGGCCGAACTCGGCAGTGGCGAACAGGACGGTTGGGGCACATCGCTCGGTAGCCATCGATTTCCCATCGGAGTGACCGACGCCACTGTTAGCAATCAGGCTACGATCCGGTCCGAACGGGCCGCACCAACCAAGGCACCCGCCCGGGAGGACGACGACGTGGGGCGCGGAAGCCTCGGCGGAGACGGCGAAGGAGGGTGGTGTATTCGGCATCGGCGGAAAGCGGGTCAGCGAGGAGGAGGCGGCGTATCTCGGCCACCTTCGTGACCGTCTGGGGCTGCGGGCTTGAACGACGACGTCCGGTTGACCGGGCGGCTTACCGGTCCCGCATCCCCTTGCCGTCGAGAATGCGATCCACGGCCTTCTCCACCCGGGCGGTGCGGGTCTTGGATTGCTTCGCTCCGGTGAAGTGGAGCAGGTACTCCCGCTGACGACCGGGTGTCAGGGCATAGAAGGCTTGCCTGAACTCCGGATGCTCGTCGAACTTCTGCTCCAGCTCCTCGGGGGCGACGAGTTCGTCGGCCGCCTCCATGTCGACCTCGAGCCCGGCGCTCTCGACGTCGACAGCCTCCTGCAGGTAGGCCTTCAGCGCCGGTTCCACCTCCCGGATCTCGGCGACGGAGGTGAACCTGGCCTGGCGCCCGGACCGGCTGTTGGGCCCGACCTTCACCAGGAGATCCATCGGGTCCTCCAGAAGCGCACCCTTGGGGAAGAGCAGCGCGCAGTACTTCTTGAAACCCTGGATGATGACGATGTTCGAGCCGTCGTCGGACGTGTAGGCGGGTTTGCCCCACTTCAGTTCCTCGTTCAGCCCGCAGTCCAGCGCGATCCGGCGCAACTCGACCGTCTCGTCCTTCCACAACATGGCCCGATCGATGAAGGCGTCGACCTTGGGATTCCGTTGCGGACTCGTTGTTGCCATCAGGTCAGACTATCTATGACGGCTTCTCGAAGGGCCCGCTCCCGGGGGTCGTCGAGCAGATGGAAGTCCATGCGGTTCATGACGTAGGCGAAGCCCAGCTTCCGCTCCGGATCGGCGAATCCGAACGACCCGCCCGCACCGGGTGTGCCGAAGGCGGAAGGCGTCCCGAAGTCGAATCCCTCCCAGGGTTTGGCGTAGCCGAGTGAGAACCGGGTGTCGGTATGGAGGACGGCGTCGAGGCGCCCTCCGGTTGGGTCGGTGGCGGCGGCCGAGACCTCGGCCAGGATCTCCGGAATCACACCCATCCCCGCACCACCGGCGGCGAGGTCGCCGTAGGCGGTGGCGATCGACCGGGCCGTTCCGTGGCCGTTCGATGCCGGCAGTTCGAGTTTGCGCATGGCCGGATCGTTGTAACGGGCGGGCTTGCCGAGCATGGCCGGGTTACCGAAGGTGCGGGCGGTCAGCGAGCGGGGGTTGAGAAATCCCTTGACGAACTCGCGCGGCAGCTTCGACGTGTTGCCCAGCATCCGCACCCGGTACCAGTCGCCGAGGACACGGGCGATCCGGGCCGCCGACACCGAGTCGGGCAGGCCGATCCAGAAGTCGAGACCGAGGGGTTCGGCGATCTCGTCGTTGAAGTACCGGCCGATCGTGCGACCGGCCGGGTCGGTCCGGCGAACGAGTTCGGATTCATACCAGCCGAGGCTGATGCCGTGGTAGCCGTGGCGGGTGCCGGGCTCCCAAGCGGGCGCCTGCTCGGCCAACGCCGCCGCCACCCGATCGGGATCGGCGAGGTCGGCCGCTCGCAGTTTGCGGTCGATGGCGCACAGCCCGGCCTGGTGGGCCAGCAGTTGGCGGATCGTCACATGGTCCTTGCCGTTGGCCGCGAACTCGGGCCAGTGGTCGGCAACCCGGTCGTCGATCTGGAACAGCCCTCGGGACGCGGCATGCAGAACCGCCATCGACGCCATCCCCTTGGTGGTCGAGAACACGTTGACCACGGTGTCGCGTTGCCATGGCCGACCGCTCTTCGGATTGGCCACTCCGCCCCACAGATCGACGACCAGCTCGTTGTCGACCACCGCAGCACAGGCCGCCCCCACCTCATCCCGAATCTCGAAGTTCTCCTCGAACACCTCCCGGACCTTCTCGAATTGGGGCTTGACCATTCCGCTGATCGACATACACAGAGCTTGGCCCAAACTCGGCGTCCGTGCCTTCCGAACGGTCGGATCCGAGCCGGGGTCACCCGGTCAGGTGCCGAACTAGATTGCGCGCAATAGAGTTGAGTTGACGTTCGGAGTCGGCCAGCCGGCCGCTCGTTCAACGACTACCTCAGGAGCGATTCATGATCTCGAAGACCGGTTCAGCTGTTTGGTCGGGCAACCTCAGGGAGGGCGGCGGCACGGTGTCGACCCAGTCGGGCACGCTGTCCGATGTCGGCTACTCGTTCGCCAAGCGCTTCGGCGACGAGCACGGCACGAACCCCGAGGAGCTCCTCGCGGCCGCTCACGCGGCCTGCTTCACGATGGCTCTCTCCAACGTGCTTGCCGAGCACGACCTCGAGGCCGACCGGCTGGCCACCACCGCCACCCTCACGCTCGATCCGTCGACGCTGACCGTCACGAGTGTCGTCCTCGATCTCGAGGCCACCATCCCGGGTGCCACCGATGAAACCTTCCAGTCCGCGGCCAATGCCGCCAAGGAGGGTTGCCCGGTCTCGAAGCTGTTCGACACCGACATCAGGCTCAACGCCACCCTCGCCTGATCGGGGTGGTCGCCGCCGGACATGGTCGAGGCGTTCGAGGCGGCAACGCCCGGCCTCTTGTCCGCGATGCCTCCGAACGGCACTGTGAACGCCTCAACGATCTTCCGTCGACAGCTGCACGCCGGTTGAGGGCCGGAGTCCGCCCCCAGGGTCAGCCCAGTGTCTGGGCGACCAGCGGGATCAGGAGGTAGTTGATGATGATGATGACCGCGAGAATCGACAGGTCGAAGGCCCCCATCGGCGGGATGATCCGGCGAACCGGGGCGAGCACCGGCTCGGTTATCTGGTAGATGACCGAGGCGATACCGGCAAGCGGGGAGTCGCCACCGATGCGGATCCAACTGAGGAATGCGCGGAGGATGAACAGGATCGCCGCCACCCGCAACAACTGAATGATGATGTAGGCCATGGTCCATGATGCCCCGGCGTGGATAAAAGGCGGTTCAAGACCACCCCGGGGCACGCCGATCGTAAAGGGAAGGCAGATCGACCGTGAGGTAGACTGCCCCCAGGCCGGCGCCACGGTTCGGCTGTCGAGCACGACGTGCGGGAGGTCGCCAACATGACCGATGCCAACATGCCGGAACCGAGTGGTCCACCGGTTGGAACGCCGAGCCAGCCGACGGCGGGCGCCCCGGCTCCCGACTGGTACCCGGACCCAATGGGCCGCCACGAATACCGCTACTGGGACGGCGCCACATGGACCGATCACGTCGCCTCCCACGGACGGCAGTCGACCGACCCAATCGCCGATCAGCCACCGAAAACCGTGGTCGGCCAGCAGACGGCACCGACGGTGCAGACCCAGGTCGACAAACATCTCCGATCGGCGGCCAAGCGGGGAGCTCCGACCGAGTCGGCGATGGCACTGAGCGGCGGCGGGCTGCTCGACCAGCCGATCCTCGTCATCAACCAGAAGTGGAAGCTGATCGAGGTCAACAGCGAGTTTGCCATCTACGACGCCAACGGGAACCAGATCGGCGCCGTCCGTCAGGTCGGGCAGAGCACGCTGAAGAAGATCGTGCGGTTCCTCGGTGACCTCGACCAGTACTTCACCCACAAGTACCAGGTGGTTGACGCGTCGGGGACACCTCAGCTGCTGATCACCCGTCCGGCCAAGATCTTCAAATCCCGGGTCATCGTCCGGGACGCCCTTGGCGTCGAGGTCGGCCAGATCATCCAGCGCAACGTCTTCGGCAAGATCCGGTTCGGTTTCGAGGTCGGCGGTGCGGAGATCGGCGGGATTTTCGCCGAGAACTGGCGGGCCTGGAACTTCTCGATCAAGGACGCCAACGGCACCGAGATCGCTCGAGTCACCAAGACGTTCGAAGGCCTCCTGAAGACAGCGTTCACCACGGCCGACAACTACGTGCTCCAGGTGCATCAGCAGCTACCCGACCCGCTCCGTCTGATGGTCTACGCCTCGGCCGTCACCATCGACACCGCACTCAAACAGGACGCCCGGGGGCTCAACACCGGCAGCGTCCTCAACGTGTTCGACGGCTGACCACCCTGTAATCTGTGCGTCACCCGCCCGGAAAGCCGGGCGTGGAACGCACAGATCGAGGCGGCAGCTCGTCAGGCACCCGGCTGCGAGGGCGGAGCCGTGAGCGACCGGTGGATGTCGTTGGTCAGGTCCCGGATCTGACCGATCATCTGCGCTGCGTCGAGGTTCGTCTGATAGTCGTGCTGTGCCAGCTCCGCCGAGATCTGGTCGGCCCGCCGGGCGGCGATCAGCAGGATGGCGCCCTGGAGTGCGGCCACACAGGACAGGACGAGGTTCAACAGAATGAACGGATAGGGATCGAATCCGCTGTTTCGATTGCCAAGCATCCACCCTGCGAGGAACAACAGTGCCCCGAACACGAATCCCCAGGATCCCATGCCGTTGCGCAACCGGTCGGCGGCCCGCTCACCGAAGGTCAGCTGATCGCCCGACCTCACAGCGGGATGCCGGTGCCAGAGCGATCTGCCCCGCGGAAGTCCCCAATCGTCGAGTCGCATCGATCCCGGTCTCCTCATGGTCGGCTGATGTTCCGGAGTTGGCGAGTTTATGCCCGAACATCGAACCGATCCAGGCAGCCTGATCCGGTGGGACAGACTGACGGAGGACGTCAACGCCAGGCGCCGTAGGTTCCGTCTTCGTTGACCGCGGTGAACGGGTTGTGGGCGATCTCCCACTGCTCACCGTCAGGGCCTGCGACGTAGCATGAGTAGCCACCCCAGAACACCTCTTCCGGCGCCTTCAGCGACGTCGCTCCCCGACCGGTCACCTGGGCGTAGACCTCGTCGACCTCGGCTTTCGAGTTGACGTTGTAGGCCAGCGTGAACCCCTGGGGTGCGCCGACAGGACCGTTGTGTTCGGCGGCCATGGCCGCAGCCGGATAGAGCGCGAACTGGAGACCGGGTAGTTGGAAGAAGGCGATCTCGTCGGCAGGGGGTTCGATCTCGACCCAGCCGAAGACGTCCCCGTAGAACGCCCGTGACACGGCCAGATCGGCCACGGCCAGCGTGATGATCGACAGTCGTTGCTCCATGGCCTCAACGGTAGTGCTCCGTGGAACCGCCAACTGTGCGCTCCAGGCCCGAGCTTCCGGGCCTGGAGCGCACAGCACCGGGTTAGGGGGTGATTCGTTCGGTGGTGGTGTTGCCCCAGGCGTCGGTACAGGTGACGACCAGTTCGAACGACGGCGCCTGAATGGTGACCTGGGGTCCGTTGTCGATGACCTTCTGCTGACCCGGCCGCTGGATGAGGAAGACCTCCTGGCCGTCGATCACCGGCACCCCGTTGAGCTCGGCCGAGAACTCGGCCACGACGCCGCCATCAGCGCTGGAGACACCTCCGGTGTCGACACACGACGCCACGACCCGATAGACACCGTTCCGACCGCGTTGCTGGACCAGCTCCAGCGCCGCGGTCACCGTCGGCGGCGTGACGTCGGGTTCGGGGACCACGAACACCGCCGCGGTGCGAGCGGGGACGGTGAAGGTGCCGGTGGCGTCGTCGAAGGAGGCGGTGCGGACGACCTCGTCGACCGACCCGGCCAGTACCGGATGCAGCTGAGCCCGGGAGCCGGCGACCTCCGCGATCGTGTGCTCGACCGGTGACGTCGTCGGGTTGAACAGCACCACGACTCCCGTGGCCTCGTCGTCGACGCCGCCGACGTCGTCGATCGACATGGCGATCAGACCGGGGGTCTGGTCGGGGCCGGTGTTGGTGAAGCTCACGGCGTCCTGCACGGCGGTCGCAGACGGCAGCGAGAACAGCGGCGTGCTGGTGCGGATCTGCAGCCACTCCCGGGTGACTGCGGCGTTGAACTCGATGTCGTCCGACGTCGGCTTCAGCGCCGGGTCGGCCAGGCGGGGCTGGATCAGATACCAGTTGTCGCCGTTCACCTCCTCGACCGGCAACCCTGCACCCCAGTTGTTGGTCTGGTAGGTGAAGTCGAGCCGGTTGAACCAGTCACCGGAGTTGTACGAGTCACGGTCCATCGACTTCGACCGCAGCATGTCCTGACCGGCGTGGTAGAACGACACACCTTGACCCAGTGCCACCACGGCGTTGCCGACGTTCTGGGCTCGGGCCCGGTCGGCGGTCGAGGTCGACAGCGGGTGGTGGTATTGCCCGATGTCGAACAGGGTCTGGTTGTCGTGGGCCGCGATGTAGACGACATTCTCCTGGGGGTCGGCGGTGTAGCCGGCCGGGGAGCCGTTGTAGTCGATCTGGGACCCGGTGACCGTGGCCCCGGTTCGATCGACGAACTCGTAGTCGGCCAGGTTGCCGGCGAGCCCGACCCGGATCTGGTCGGCCGCCAGCAGCAGCCGATCGAGCGCCTGCGCCTGCGGCATGGCCGAGGCGTTGGGGTCGTACCACAGGCCGTTGAGCCAGCCCTGGTTGACGACCAGGGCATCGCCGCCGTCGAACGGTCCGCCGCCCCGCACAGCGTCTCGCAGCCGGTCGGAGAAGGTGGCGATACCGGTGCCTCCCAGGTTGAGCTGGGAGGCCTGCTCGAAGCGGGCGTTGTCGGCCACCTCACCGAAGTTCCAGCCCTCGCCGTAGATGAGGATCTTGGAGCCGTCGACGCCGTCGTCGGCTTCGGTCAGTTCGTCGAGGGCGGCCCTCACGGCCAGCATGTTGGCCTTGGAGTGGTGGCCCATCAGGTCGAAGCGGAAGCCGTCGACCTTGTACTGCTTCGCCCAGGTCACCACCGAGTCGACCATGAGCTTGCCCATCATGGCGTGTTCGGTGGCGGTGTTGGGGCAACAGGTGGAGGTGGTGACCGTACCGGCCTCGTCGAGGCGGTGGTAGTAGCCGGGCACGATCCGGTCGAGCACCGACTTGTCGGCTTGTCCGGCCGCGTTGGTGTGGTTGTAGACAACGTCCATCACCACCCGCAGCCCGGTGCCGTTGAGCGACTGCACCATCTCACGGAACTCGGTGATCCGGGTGGGCCCCTGGGGGTCGGTGGAGTAGGAACCCTCGGGCACCGTGTAGTGGAACGGGTCGTAACCCCAGTTGAAGCCGTCGTCGTCACGGATCGGCGAGATCAGCGCCTGCTGCTGATCGGAGTCCGGCGGGAACGACCCGAGCGTCGCCCAGTCGGGTTCGGTCCGAGCCGCCGGATCCTCGTCGATCGTGGCGATGTCGAACACCGGCAGCAGATGCACGTGGGTCAGCCCGGCGTCGGCCAGGGCGGAGAGATGCTGCATCCCGTCGGAGTTCTCGTGGGTGAACGCGGCGAACGTGCCCCGATCACCGGCCGGTACCGATTCGTCGCGGATCGAGAAATCGCGGACATGCAGCTCGTAGACCGAGGCCTGCTCGAAGGATCCGAGCGGCGGCTTGGCCGTGTCCGCCCACCCGGCCGGGGCCAGATCCGGGTCGGCCAGATCCACGATCTGACTGCGGGTGGAGTTGCGGGCCAGCGACAACGAGTAGGGGTCGGTGACCAGGTTGATCTCGATCGCATCGAGCGACGGGACGTAGACCTCGACCTCGTACAGGTAGTACTTGCCGTTCCAGTCGGCCTCACCGGTCGCCGACCACACGCCGGCCTCATCAGCGCTGCCCCGGGTCATGGCGATCGTCTCGTAGTCGGTCCCGGTCGGACCGTCGTAGACGCGCAGAGCGACCGACGTGGCGGTCGGCGCCCACAGCTTCAGCGTCGGCAGCGGCGGGGTTGCCGGCAGCGACGCCGACGACCAGACAACACCCAACTCGGTGCCGGTGGCGTAGAGATCGTCGAGCACACCGGCGATCTGGAGACCGGCGGCGTTGACCCGGTTGCCGTCACCGTCGAGGGCGACCACAGCCACCTGCCCCGTCAGGAGCACCGGCACCAACGCCGCGTCGGCGGCGTCGATGGTCCAGGTCGGACGTCCGCCGAGGTGGAGCTGACCGTCGATGTCGGACGGGTAGGCGGAACCGGCGGTCAGAGCAATGCAGGTGTCGGCGCCGTTCAGGCCGGTGTCGCTCAAGGACATGCCCCCGGCCACGGCACCACACAGTTCGGCTTGGCCGCCAGGCACGGCCGCCCCGTCGCCCGGATCCCACACGATGGTCGTGGCGTCGGCCCAGTGGGCCCGCTGCTCGTTCAGGTTGCCGGTCGGGCCACCTCCTCCCCCGCCACCGGGCACGGGAATGATGTAGGGCGAATTCGGATCGGCGTTCTCCAACTGCCAAACCTCGTGATCGTAGACGGAGAAGGTCAGGAACTGATCGGGACCGGGGTCCTTCGTGTCGCCCCGGTGGATGATGTGGGCGAGCTCGGGAGCGCCGTCGACCAGAGGCACCTGCCAGTACGGTCCGAACAGGTCGAACCCGGTCGGCTTCATGGGCTGCTGCCACGACGGGTTCGGCTCGGCCGCGCCCACCCAGAGGTGGAGGCCCCAGAAGTCGTTGAAGTCGACGCTGGAGGGATCGCCGTAGTCACCGTCGTCGCGGTGATAGTGAATGGTGGCGAAGTCCTCGGCCGCCCCCCGGGCGCCGTAGATCACCTCGTCACCCGACTGGATCCAGATCGACGCGTCATCGGCCGGGATCATCGACTGGTCGGGGCCGGGGTCTTTGGCGTCGCCCCGATGAATGATGAAGTTGACCGGCTGGGAGGTATCGACCACCGCCACGTTCCAGTAGGCGCCATAGTCGTCGATACCGTCGAACGGCTTGGCTCCGGTCCACTCGGTGGCCTCCGACGGATCGATGGCGTCGCCCCACAGGTGCAAGCCCCAGTAGTCGTTGAAGTCCGACGAGGTCGGGTCGCCGTAGTCGCCGTCGGGTCGCTGGTAGTGGATGGTCACGTACCCCTGGGCGTCGGCCTGGGTTGTGTAGGTGTTGCCGTCGTCCTGTTTGAGCCAGATCTCGGGATTGGCGCCGGCGTCGAAGAACCGATCGGCGTCGGTGCCGTCCTTGGTGTCGCCCCGATGGACGATGAAGTTGATGTCGGTGGCGCTGGCCCCCTCGGCGAGTTTGATCCAGGCAAACCGGCCGTATTCGTCCTCGCCGAGGAACGGCTTCGGGCTCGGCCACTCGGTGACCTCGGATGGGTCGATGGCATCACCCCAGAGGTGCAGACCCCAGAAGTCGTTGAAGTCGCCCGTCGTATGATCGCCGTAGTCACCGTCGGAGCGCTGGTAGTGGATGATGGCATAGGCCGCGTCGCCACCACCGGGCGGAGGCGGTACGACCTCTTCGCCGACCACGGCGGAGACGGTGTTCGACACCAGATTGCCGCCGGCGTCGCGGGCGATGGCCTTGAACGTGACCGTGGACCCGACGGCGTAGCCACTGACGTCGTGATAGACGTTGTAGTTGGCGTTGTCGTCGGTCCCGATCACCTCGTACGGCCCACCGTCGACCGACACGGCGAACGTGACCTCGGCGTAGCGGTCGTCGAGCAGGTCGGCGCCGACCTCGGCCCGACCCACCACCTCCGCGCCCTCGGCGGGAGCGGTCATGGCGATGGCGAAACCTTCGGCCGATGCGCCCGCGGTCAGCAGCGAACCAGCCCGATAGACCACCCAGCTCAGCGCCGGGACGGTGACGGTCAGGTTGCCGTCGCCATCGGAGGTGAGCGCCGGTGCCGACGCCGGGGCGACCGCAGTCCAGCCCGACGACGCCGTGTCGGTGGCGAACGTGGCCGACTGCTCGGACTCGGCGTTGTTGATGGCCACCACGTACTCGTTGCCGGTTCCGCCCGGCTGGACGCGGCTGAAGGCGAAGATACCGGCCGAGCCGGACGAGGAGCGCACGATCTGGGCCCCGGTCTGCAGCGCCGGGTTGGCCTCCCGCACGGCAGCAAGGTCGGCGATCGCCTGGTACAGCGGATGGGTGGTGTCGAAGTTCGAGTCGGCCGTGGTGGCGTCGGTGCCGATCAGATCGTCGTTGTTGTAGGTGGCGACCTGCGAGGGCATCATGTCCTGCCGGGCGTCCTGATCTCCGCCGTCGCCGACGAAACCCTGCTCGTCGCCGTAGTAGACAACGGGGAGGCCCCGGGTCAGCCAGTTCAGGGCCTGGGCGATCTCGAGCCGGGCGACGAGTTCGCCGTCGGTGGCGCCACCGTTGAGGTTGACGACCTCGAGCGCGAGGCGGCCGATGTCGTGGTTGCCCATGAACTTGGCCAGGTCATGGGCGTTGGAGTCGGTGTCGGTGTACCAGTCGTCGGTGGCGAAGAAGGCGGTCAGCTCGTTGGTGGGCGCCGAGTTGGCGGCGAACCGGTAGGCGTTGCCGTTGAACCCGAAGTCGAGCGTGCCCGGGAAGTCGAGTTCGGTCGAGTAGCGGGAGCGGAACTGGTGAGTCTCCCCGAACACCTCGCCGAACATCACGAAGTCGTTTTTGCCGGCGGCCGCTGCGTGGTCGAGCACGGCGGGAACCCAGGCCTCCCAGAAGCCGTCGGACACGTGCTTGACGGTGTCGACCCGGAACCCGTCGACATCGAACGTGTCGATCATTTGGGTGTGGATGTCGATCATGCCTGCGACCACGTCGGGGTGCTCGTGGAACAGGTCGTCGAGGCCGAAGAAGTCGCCGTACTGGCTGTTCTCACCGGCGAAGGTGGAGTCGCCCCGGTTGTGGTAGTAGATCGGATTGTTGAGCCAATCGGGTGCCTTGGTGGCCTCGGTGACGATCGGGGTGTAGGGGAAGCTGGTGGCCGGGTCGAGCTCGGGGAAGGTGCCGGTGCCCTCGAAGTCACGGTCGTCGAACTCGGCACCGGTGGCGTCGAGGTAGGGGAAGTCGGTCTTGTTCCGGTACAGCGGGGTTGATCCCTCGACGTAGTCGATGAGATCGCCGGTGTGGTTGAGCACCACGTCGAACAGCACTTTGATGCCGCGGGAGTGGGCGTCGGCGATGAAGGCCTGCATCTCGGCGTTGGTGCCGTAGTGGGGATCGATCTGGGTGAAGTCGATCTGCCAGTAGCCGTGATACGACGAGGACACCTCGGCGCCGGGTCCCTGGATGTAGTCGTTCTTGAACGGTGGGGTGATCCAGATGGCGCTCACGCCGAGACCCTCGATGTAGTCGAGCTGAGCCTGGAGGCCGGCGATGTCACCGCCGTGGTGATAACCCTTGTCGGTGGGATCGAACCCGTGGTCGAGGCGATCGCCGGTCAGCCCGGCCGCGTCGTTGTTGGTGTCGCCGTTGGCGAACCGGTCGGTCATCACGAAGTAGACCGACTCGTCGGATTCGGGGCGGACGGGTGCCGCCACCAGTGCCTCGTCACCGGGTTCGACGGTGTCGGAGTAGGGGCTCTCACCGGTGTCGATGGTCAAGACGTTGGTGGCCGAGTCGAACGAGAACGTGACGGCCTGCCCGGCGCCGACGGTGAAGGCGATGTTGGGTCCGTTGGCCACGCCGCCGACGCCGTAGTTCTCATCCCAGCTCCGATTGACCGCGGCCTTGGCCTCGTAGGAGCCGGCGGGGATGGCGGTGGTGGTGAAGGTGTAGACGTCGTCGCCGTCGGGGTCCTGGAGCCAGGATCGCATGCACTCGGGCTGCCAGTCACCGGGGCAGCCGACGGCGGCCTGGTAGCTGCCGGGGGCGGTGACGATACGATCGTTGACGTCGTCGGTGATCCAGTGGGTGTTGTGGGAGTAGTAGAACGTGACGTCGGTGTCGGCGGCCAGATCGAGCGGAATGTTGGCGCCGTCCCGGACGGCGTTGGCGCCGTAGTTCTCGTCCCACGAATCGTTCAACGGGGCTTTGTATTCCCAGGCACCGGCGGGCACCGTGAAGGTGCCGGACCAGACGTCGGAATCGGCCTCGTAGCCCAGATGGGTGACGGCGCACTCGGGCTGCCAGTCACCGGGACAGCCCAACTCCTCCTGCAGACTTCCGGCCACGGTCACCGACGTGGGAGTCGGCGTGTGATCGGCGGCGGTCGGGCTGAGCGGCACGGCGGCCAGGCCCGCCGCCAAGGTTGCCACGGCCAGTACTCGCACCCGGACACGATTCAACGACATGGAGCCCCCTGCAGGTGTATCGGCGGTAGTCGCGACCGTATCCGGCCGCGGAGCCTAGGGCAAACCCGTCGGGGATCCGTTTGAACCGGAAACCACCGCTGTGCAGGTCGTCCACCGCCCCGTCGACCGTACAAGCCGTAGCAGCGCGGTCACGGGGCCCTGACCGGTGGCGCGAGCAGGCGCCGCCACCCGGGCATCATGGAGGCCATGTTTGATCAGCAACGCTCCAAGTCCGAATCGGCGTCCTCGCGAACCTGCCTGCTGGGCGTGCCGTACGACGCCCACTCATCGTTCCTCCGCGGACCGGCCGGCGCTCCCACGGAGGTCCGGCGAGTCCTCCACGGCGGGTCGGCCAACTACTGGACCGAGCTCGGTGTCGAGGTCGATCCGGCTCGTTGGACCGACCTCGGCGATCTCGATCTACCGGGGGACGTCGAGCCGACACTCGATCGGATTGCCGAGGCCTCGGCCGGCATCACCGCCGACGGTGGGCGCTTGCTGTCGATCGGCGGCGACCACATGGTCACGTGGCCGCTCGTCAAGGGTGTCGCCGCCAACCACCGGGGGTTGACCATCGTACATTTCGACGCCCATCCCGATCTGTACGACGAGCTCGACGGCGATCGCCATTCTCACGCCTGCCCGTTCGCCCGGATCATGGAGGAGGGTTTGGCTGATCGTCTCGTCCAGATCGGGATCCGGACGATGACCTCCCACCAGCTCGAACAGGTCGAGCGCTTCGGGGTCGAGGTTCATGAGCTGCGGACGTGGGACGGTCGGCTGCCGGGTGATCTGGCCGGCCCCGTCTATGTCACCATCGACATGGATGCGCTGGATCCGGCCTTCGCTCCGGGGGTCTCCCATCACGAACCGGGAGGCATGACCACCCGCCAGCTCGTCGACTGCCTGCACCAGCTGGCGACCATGGCGGCCGCCGACGGCATCGAGGTGGTGGCGGCGGACATCGTCGAAATCAATCCTGAGCGCGACATCCATGACATCACCGCCATGGTCGGAGCCAAGCTGGTGCGGGAACTCCTCGGCGTCCTCATTCTCCCGTCGCCCTCCCCCACGTTTTCCTGAAGAATCCGCGCATAGTGCGCGGATTCTTCAGGAAGAGTTTCAGTTCGGGGTCAAGTACCGCAGAAGGTGCGGAAGGTGCGGTCGAAGTCCTCGGGGGCCGGCTCGGCGTAGCGGTCGAGCCCGTCACGCTCGGTAAACGGATCGGTCAGCACCGACAGGAGCGTGTCGAACGGCTCCATGTCGCCCAACTCGGCCGCCGCCAGCGCCTCGTCGACGAGATGATTGCGAGGGATGTAGATCGGGTTGACGGCGTCCATCGCGTCGGCAACCTCGGCCGGGTCACGGCCCTCGGCGGCAAGCCGCTCCCGCCACGTCGCCACCCAGGCCTCCGCCGCCTCCGGTACCGGCCCGTCGTCTCGGAGTGTCCGGGCCAGCGACCGGAAGAACGACGTGTAGTCGAGACGTTGCTCCTGCAGCATCTCGACCAGGGAACGAAGCAGATCGTCATCGCCGTCGGCCGCCTCCGACAAACCCAACTTGGCCCGCATCCCGTCGGCCCAGTCGGCGCGGAAACGGTCACCGAACGTGTCGAGCACATCGCTCAGAACCGGGATCAACGCCTCGGGCTCGACGCCGTTCTCCTCGGCGATGACGGGCAGCAGCGTCTCGGCCAGACGCGTGAGGTTCCAGTGGGCAATCGTCGGCTGATTACCGAACGCGTAGCGGCCCTGATGATCGATCGACGAGTATACGGTGCGCTGGTCGTAGCGATCCATGAACGCGCAGGGGCCGTAGTCGATCGTCTCACCGGAGATTGCCATGTTGTCGGTGTTCATCACCCCGTGGATGAAACCGACCAGCATCCAGCGGGCGATCAACGACGCCTGGACTCCGATGACCGACCGCAGCAACTCCATCGAGGGTGACGGCTCACCGACCAGGTCGGGATAGTGGCGTTCGATGGCGTAATCAGCCAGCCGTCGTACGACCGATCGATCCTCGAGCCGCACCGCGTACTCGAACGTGCCGACCCGCAGGTGGCTGGCCGCCACCCTGGTCAGCACCGCCCCCGGTTCCGGCTTCTGGCGATGGATCTGCTCGCCGGTGGTGACGACGGCCAGCGCACGACCGGTGGGGACGCCGAGCGCGTACATGGCCTCGGCCATCAGGAACTCCCGCAACATGGGGCCGACGGTGGCCTTGCCGTCGCCTCCCCGCGAGAACGGGGTCCGACCGGAGCCTTTGAGGTGGAGGTCGACCCGATTGCCCTCGCTGTCGATCACCTCGCCCAGCAGTAGCGCCCGGCCATCGCCGAGACGGGGCGAGTATGATCCGAACTGATGCCCGGCATAGGCCATGGCAACGGTTTCGGTGCCGTCGGGAACGGCGTTGCCGGCCAGCACGGCGACGCCGGCCTCACCGGCAAGTGCATCGGCGTCGACCGACACAGCGGCCGCCACCTCACGGTTGACGGCCACCAGCTCCGGGCTCGGCACCTCGACAGGCTGCCACGGCAGCACGAGCTCCGGCAGAGCCTTCGCCAGGGTGTTGTCGAAGTCGAACAGCTTGGTCACGGTCGAGGTCATAGGTGTATTCAACGTAACCGTTCACCTCGAGCGATATTCCATCGGCAACGGCCGATTGGGCCCGTTCTGCGGCTCGGCAACCCCCGAAAGATGGGCCGGGGAACCGCAGAACGGGATCGGACGACTACCGCACGGGTCCGAGCTGTTGCTCTTCCTCCGGAACCTGCACGGCACCGGTCATGATGGCCACGGCGTCGTTGGCGGTGTGGGACTGCGGCGTGACCACTGCGGCCCGGCGACCCAGACGTTGCACGTGGATCCGATCGGCGATCTCGAATACCTGCGGCATGTTGTGGGAGATCAGGATCACCGGCATCCCCTTTTCCCGCAGGTCGTGGATCAACTGGAGAACCCGAGCCGACTCCCGCACACCAAGAGCAGCCGTGGGCTCGTCGAGGATGATCACCTTCGACCCGAACGCTGCGGCCCGGGCCACGGCGACGGCCTGACGCTGACCGCCCGACAGCGTCTCCACCGCCTGGGTGATGTCCTGCATGGTGGAGATGCCGAGATCCGAAAGCTGCTGGGCGGCCTGGGTCCGCATCTGCTTCTTGTCCATCATCCGGAAGAACTGACCCAGCGGACCCGGCTTGCGTAGCTCCCGGCCGAGGAACAGGTTGGTGGCGATGTCGAGGGCCGGCGAGACGGCCAGCGTCTGGAACACCGTCTCGATACCGGCTGCCCGGGCGTCGTTGGTGCTGCGGAAGTGGACGGGCCGTCCGTCGACCTCCATCGTGCCCGCCTCGGGAACATGGGCGCCGGAGAAGCATTTGATGAGGGTCGACTTGCCGGCGCCGTTGTCGCCGATGACCGCCAGAACCTCACCGGGAAACAGGTCGAGATCGGCATGGTTGAGACCGACCACGTGGCCGAAGGTCTTGACGAGGTTTCGGCCTTTCACGATCGGCTTGACATCTACTGCGGTTGCGGTGTCAGACATGGGTCACGCCTTCACTTTCCGGATCCACTGGTCGAGGGACACGGCGGCGATGACGAGCAGGCCGACGGCCAGAACCCGCGGCGCCTGGTCATAGCCGGCGAGCGCCAGGCCGTTCTGGACGACGACAACGATCATGGCCCCCAACAGGGTGCCGATCATCGTGCCACGGCCACCGAAGAGCGAGGTGCCGCCGATCACGACGGCGGTGATGGTGTCGAGGTTGATGTCTGGGGCGACGTTGGGGCTGGCCGATCCAACCCGGCCAATGGTGATCCACGCCGCGATGCCCATGATGAGTCCCGACACGGTGTAGACGCTGAACAGCACCCGATCGGTGTTGATACCGGAGAGTTCGGCGGCCTCGGGATCGTCGCCGACCGCATAGATGTGGGTGCCCCACGACGTGTTGCGAAGGATGTAGGAGAAGAGGGCGTAGAGGCCCAGCATGGCCAACACCCCGGTCATCACCTGGAAGCTGCCGATCTTGAACGGGGTGGTGCCCATGAACCGCATGAAGTCGGGCAACTCGCCGCCCTGAATGGTGCGGGCCTTGAAGAAGATCAAGGTCAATGCGGTGAACACGCTCAGGGTGCCGAGTGTGACGATGAACGGCGGCAGTTTGAGCCGCACGATGAGGAAGCCGTTGAAGGCCCCGGCCAGCGTGGCGATGGCGATACCGATGATGATCGCCAGCGCCGACGGCAGCCCGAAGTTGGCGACATTCGACGCCCCCTGAGCGGCCATATTGGCCATCATCATTTGCCCGAAGACCATGACGGCGCCGATGCTGAGGTCGATGCCGGCGGTGAGGATGATCAGGGTCTGGGCGATGGCCAGGGTGCCGACGATCACTGCCTGCTGGGTCATCAGCGAGAGGTTGGTGGCCAGGATGAACCGCTCATTCAGCATCGTGAACACGATCATGGCCAGGATCAGCACCGTCAACGGGCTGAGGTACGGATAGCGGTGCAGGATGGCCTGGATCTTGGCGACGATGCCCGACGGTTGGTCGAACTCGCTACTCAGGTCTACGGCCCCCACATCCGGTGTGACGGTTGAGCTCACTTGTGATTCCCTTCGAGTCTTGCTGGTGGTGACGAACGTACGTTACGGATTCCCGCGAGGCAAACCCTCCTCTTTGGAAGGCGAGAGGGCGGTGACCGATCCGGCCACCACCCTCTCTCACTGCCTCTTCAATGCTTTGACGACTTGCGCATCACCCGGGGCGAGTTGATCAGCCCCAGGCGTTGTCAATGCAGTACTGCGAGTCCTCCATGGGCGCCACGGTGACGGTGTCCATCGGCTCGTCGGTGCACAGGGTGACACCGGTGTCGAAGAACGTACCGTCGTCGGAGGTGTTCTCGGGCGGAGAGCCTCCCGTGGCGATGTCGAAGATGGCTTCGACGCCGAGGCTGGCCATGCGCAGCGGATACTGCTGCGAGGTGGCCTGGATCTGACCGTTCTGGACGGCCTCGACGCCGGCGAGACCACCGTCGACCGACACGATGTAGACGTCCTCACCGATGACCTTGCCCTGAGCTTCGAGGGCCGCAGCGGCGCCGAAGGCGGTGGGCTCGTTGATCGTGTAGACGACGTTGATGTCGGGGTTCTGCGACAGGCAGGTTTCCATGCCGGTCCGGCCGCCTTCCTCGTTGGCTCCCGTGGCCTCGAGACAGGCGATCTCGTACTCGCCGCCCGCACCGGTGGTGTAGTTACCGGTCTCGGGCTCGTCACCGATGACGGTCAGGTCGCCGATGTCGATGCCCATGCCCCGGAGGAAGCCGTTGTCACGGCAGTAGTCGACCGACACGGTGCGGTCGTCGAAGATGATGAGACGGGCGATGATCGCCTTCTCACCGTTGAGCTTGCCGGCGGCCCACTGACCGATGGCGTCACCGGCCTTGCAGTTGTCGGTGGCGAAGGTGATGTCTACCACGTCCGGCGGATCGGTCGGGGTGTCGAGGGCGATGACGTACAGGCCGGCGTCGCGGGCCTTCTGGATGGCGTCGTTGACGTTGACCGACATCGGCGTGATCAGGATGCCGTCCTGGCCCTGGGCGATGGCGGCTTCGATCAGCTCGATCTGACCGGCGTCGTCACCCTCGGACTGGCCTGATCCGATGCTGATGTTGATGCCAAGCTCGTCGGCCTTCTGCTGGGCGCCTTGTTGCATGGCGACGAAGAACGGGTTGGTGGAGTCCTTGGTGATCAGCGAGACGGATACGGCGTCGCCCTCATCCATGGCCTCCTCGTCGGCCGCCGTGTCCTCCGTCGTTTCCTCGGTGGCGGCGGTGTCCTCCGTCGTTTCCTCGGTGGACTCGTCCGTACCGGCATCGGTCGAACTTTCATCATCTGATCCACAGGCGGACGCCACCATGGCGAGCGCAAGTAGAAGGGCCAGCAAGCGCCAGCCAAGAGAACGTAGTGACATATGGGTCTCCCCCTTGTGCAAAGGTTGTGGTTGCAGCGACCCGGGAGGCGGCTGCGATCGTTGCGACACTAGCCTGAAGCGCCCAGGACGTTGGACGTTTGCACTGTATTGCAGCTTGACAACGTTGTCAAACAGTCAAACCGTAATCTTGACAACGTTGTCATCAGATGACAACATACGGGCGACCGGTCGACGACCTCATCCGGCTGTTACACGACGTATGCGTCTGCGACAAGAAGGTCCGGATTCAGGGGGGATCATTTGTCGGGAAACCGACGTCCGACGATGAGAGATGTTGCCGCCGAAGCCGGCGTCAGCTTCAAGACCGTTTCCCGGGTGGTCAATGGTGAAGGCGGGGTCTCCCCGAAGCTGGTCACGAAGGTCGAGGCCGCCGTCGCGCAACTCGGCTACCGCCCCGACCAGCGGGCTCGACTCCTTCGTCGTTCGATCTCGGCGCCGACAACCATCGGCTTCGTGCTGGTCGACGTGGCCAACATCTTCTTCAGTAACCTCCTTCGAGGCATCGAGGAGGTGGCGATGAGTCGTCAGTGCCTGGTCCTGGCCGGCAGCACCGAGGGCGTTGTCGAACGGGAACGGCAACTCGTGGAGACGTTCGTGGAGCGGCGGGTAGCCGGCCTGATCGTCGTTTCCTGGGGGGCGGCCGCCGACACACTGCGATCCGAGGTGATGAGGGGAACCCCCGTGGTCTTCGTCGACGCCGAGCCCGAGATCCCCGACCTCGACATCGACGTCGTTCGCAGCGACCATCGGGCGGGCGCCATCGCCGCCACCCGACACCTGCTGGCCCATGGGCACACCGATGTCGCCTACTTCGGTGACGATCCGGCCATCTTCTCGGCCCGCCTACGGCTCGCCGGATTCCGGTGGGCGATGGCCGACGCCGGGCTGTCGGTGGGTTCCGAGCGAGAGGTGACCGGATCGCACTCCCACCAGGAGTGGACCGACATCATCGACCGCTACCTGGCGTCGACTCTCCTGCCGACCGCCATCTTCACCGCCCAGAACTTCGTGACGCTGGGTGCGGTCCGAGCGCTCCATCACCGCGGGCTGCGCGATGTCATCGCCCATGTCGGCTTCGATGACATCGATCTGGCCGACGCCGTCACCCCCGGCGTCTCGCTCGTACCTCAGGACCCCCGCGATCTCGGGCGGCGGGCTGCGCTGCAGCTTTTCCGTCGACTCGACGGCGAGCTCGGTCCGGCGGTGCGGCAGATCATCGCCTCCGAGGTGATCGCCCGCGGCTCGGGCGAGATCCGCGCAACAACCTGATCCACCCCATCGGGTCAGCCGGCGAGATCCTCGATGCAGGCGAGATCCTCGATGGAGGTGATCCAGGCGTCGGCCCCGATGGCCGCCGGTGCCTGTTGAGCGGGATCGACGCCCCGAGGCTCGGGCACCACTGCGATGAATCGTGTTCCTGCGGCCCGGGCGGTGTCGCGATCCTGCTCGGAATCACCGACGAACAGGAGCTGCGCCGGCTCCACCCGCCACTCCCGAGCCAGGCCCAGGAGCACCTCGGGGTCGGGTTTGACCGGGCCACCGTCGTCGCCGCACCGCAACGCCGAGACATGGTGCCCGACGCCAAGCCGGTTCAGCTCATCGAGCGTGTTGGCCCGGTTGTCGGAGGTGGCCACGCCGAGAAGATGGCGTGCGGCCAATGTCTCGATCGTCGGTGCCACGGCACCCAGCGGTGCAAGCGGACCGAACGTCGCCGCCTCCAACCCGACACCCATCGAGGTGATGGCCTGCTCGGCCGTCCAACCCCTTCCGACCAGATGGTCGAGGGCGATCGTCATCAGTTCGGACTCGGTTTTCACCGCCGCCGGGCTGCCGGGCACAATGTGGTCGACCCCGACGCCGAGGCAGTCGGCCAGGGTGTGCTCGGCCTCCGGATCCCCGCCGTCGGCCGCCGTGGCGGCGATGATCGAGCGAAAGAACGTGACCCACCGGGAGTTCAGCTCGGTGAGGGTACCGTCCTTGTCGAACACGATCGCCTTGACGGGCGCCACCAGCTGTCGCCGAAGGGCGGGAGTGAGGCGAGGGGCCTGCATCCGCTCAATCTAACGCCCGAGGGTGCACCCGGTGCCGGGCTCGATATGGAAGTCCCGTCCGCCCGGCGGCGGGATCGTTCAGTCGACCGGGATCCGTCGCCCGGTGATCTCGTCGACGATGATCCGCAGGAATCGGAACTTGGGTGTGTCGGTCCAGGGCTGTATGCCGAGCGTCTCGGCATACAGGATGTCTTCGAGTTTCTCGACCTCCTCGGCCACGCCGTGGACCACCACACTCCAACCCTGGTGGGTCGCCTCGTCGAGTTCATCGATCTCGAAGGCCACCGCTCGCCCCAGTACGGCTCCGGCGAGCTTCGTTCCCGGCACGGTGTGGATGTAGATGGCCCTCTTGTCGAGGAGGTAGTTCACCGGGAAGATGTCGGGCTTGTTGGAGATGGACACCGCCACCCGACCGACGCGTCGCTCGGCCAGAAGATCCCAGCACTCCGTCTCCTCAATGATTTCGAGACCGGTGCGTTGATCGATCATCGTGACCTCCCTGGCGTCGTTTCGTGTCCCTTGCCTTCAAGCCTAGATTGTAGACGGTTCCGGCATTGGGGCCTTTGGTCCCGAACTCGGATCCGGGTCCCGGCCCGCCGGTATCAGGCTCCGCCGCCGGAGATCTCCAGGTTGACGCCGTTGGTGCAGCCCGCAGCGGCGGACAGCAGGAACAGGACGGCGCCGGCCACCTGGGGCCGGCGGCGTCACGTCGTTTGAGCCGCCCCCCACAGCCTCAGCGGAGTTGGAAGCCGAGGCCCAGTTCGTCGTCGGGCTCGAGGACGAAGGTGTGGTAACCGCTGAGCGATGCCCGGCCACCCACCTGGGTGACGACACCGTCCGGACCGGCCGACACGACCCGACCGGCGAACAGGCCACCGGCGACACCCCGGTGCGACAGGACCTCGCCGATGTCGAGCCGGCCCTGGTGGTGGAGCACGGCCAGGCGGGCCGACGTTCCGGAGCCGCAGGGTGACCGATCGACCTCGCCGTCGGCGAAGACGGTGATGTTGCGCTGCCGGAGTGTCGCCCCGTCGACACCGGGAGCCGGATCGTCGTCGAAGAAGATCACCCCGTAGAGGCCCGACAGCCGCTCGTCGCTCGGGTGCTCGGTGGCCGGGTGCCCGGCGAGCGTCGCCTTGATGGACCGGCCGAGCCGCACGAAATCATCGACCCGTGCCCGCCCGACGGCAAGGCCGACCGAAGCGGCCGGCAGCACGGCGTAGTGTGCACCGCCGTAGGCCACGGCGACCTCGACCTGCGTGCCGTCGTCGAGGCGGACGGGCACCTCGTCGGCCCGGACGACGGCCGCCACGTTCGTGAACCGAACCTCGCCGACCCGGCCGTCGGCGACATCGGCTTCCACCGCCAGCCGGCCCGACGGCACATCGAGATTGAAGCGGGCCACCGGCTCGGCCGGCGGTCCCGTGATCACCCCGCTGTCGATGGCCCAGGTGGCCCCGGCGATCGTGCCGTGACCACACGCGGTCGAAAAGCCGTCCTTGTGGAAGAAGACCATGCCGAACTCGGCGTCGTCATCGTCGGGAGGCGTCACGAAGCAGCCGTACATGTCGGCGTGTCCCCTTGGCTCGTTCACCAGGAGTCGGCGGATGTGGTCGAGCCGGTTCATGGCATCGGATCGTTTGTCGAGCACGGTCGCCCCGGAGAGCGGCGCAACGCCTCCGACCACGATCCGGTAGGGCTCACCTGCTGTGTGGTAATCGACCGTGCTGACGGCCAGACGGCCGGGAACGGTGGGTTCGCCAGTCCTGAGGTCGTGATCCATAGGTTGGGACCTTACTGCACCGTCGATCTACGCTCGACGTCAGTGTCTCCGTTTGCCGCCACCGACGTCGTCCTGTTCCTGCATCCCGGTGCGATGGGCTCCCGCATGGCCGGGTGCTGTCGCGGTGCCGGGCGGCGTCTGTGGGTGACCAGCGGACGCTCGGCCGAGACCAAGGCTCGGGCCGCCGCCGAGGGCCTGGACGCCGTGGCGGACCTCGAGCGCGGCGTGGCCGAGGCCGATGTCGTCATCTCCGTCTGCCCTCCGTCGGCTGCCGAGTCGGTGGCCGGCCAGGTGGCGGCCACGGGTTTCGCCGGCGTCTACGTCGACGCCAATGCCATCGCGCCGGCGACCACCCGTCGGATCGGTCAACGGTTCGACCGGTTCGTCGACGGAGGGATCATCGGCCCGCCACCGGCGGAACCGGGCAGCACCCGCCTCTACCTCTCGGGCGACCGCTCCACCGCGGAGAGCATCGCGGCGCTCTGGGCCGGATCCGAGCTCACCGCCGAGGTGCTCGACGGGGATGTCGGCGCCGCCTCGGCGCTCAAGATGGCCTACGCCGCGTGGACCAAGGGCTCAGCGGCGTTGCTGGCCACGATCGTGGCCGGTGCGGAGGCGATGGGTGTCGGCGACGACCTCGGTCGGGAGTGGGAGCGATCGCAACCAGGGCTCAACGAACGCGTGACGAGGACGGCCGCCGGTGTCGGACCGAAGGCATGGCGGTTCGCCGGTGAGATGCAGGAGATTGCGGCGAGCTTCGCCGACGTGGGATTGCCGGCCGGCTTCTGGGAGGCGGCGGCCGAGACCTACTGCCGACTGGCCCCGCTCCGGGATGCGGACACATCGACCGTCGACACGCTGGTCTCGCTCCTGCGTGCGGAGCCGTCCTGAACACCCCGGACCGACGTCGACAACCGTCCTCGGCCACGAACGTTGCCTGTGTGTTTCGAGTGGATAAACGGTGGATGAACCAGGAAAAGTTGGGGGTATCGAAGAAATCCGGTGGACAACCCTGGGGATTTCGAAAAAGCTCTTGACCCCTGTCTTTCGCAGGTGCAATGATGCAAATCACTCAGTCACCGGCTGGTGATCCGAGGGGGAAGCGAAAGTCGAGAACCGGGCAACCGGAACGAGGCCGACGCTGAACCCAAATCGGGGAAACAGCCCGACTGGGAGAAGCAGATCCGCTGGTTTGCGGAAAGTGGACGGAAGGGCTTCGGCCCGGCCGAACACCAGGCAGACCTCGTCGGTTCCGCTCCAGGTCTTGATCGAAGCCGCTCTTCGGAGCGGCGGAGTGAAGGACCACCTCGAACAACGCAGCTCCCCGGAGCGGCGGAGGTCGAGGGACAACTCGATCGATGCTGCTCCTCGGAGTAGCGGAGAGCGGGGGAGCCGAACGGACGATCGGACTCCGCTCCGGTCCTCCGACTGGAGCGGTCGACCAACCCGGCTTTCGGGCCGGAGCGGTCGAAACCTCAGGTGTCGGCCTTCGGGCCGGCAAGCCGCCTTCGGGCTGGCACGTCGACCTTCGGGTCGGCAGGCCAACCTTCGGGTCGGCGCTGAGGTCCCGAAACGGAAACTGCCCGCCGAGCTTCGGCTCGACGGGCAGTGGAAAGCTATCGAGACGAACAGTACACCTGCGAAGATCGATAGTGGTGGATCCTGCTTCGAACCACGACGCCTCCGGGAGTCAACGCAAGTTGACATCCGGGGGCGTCGCTCCTTTTTGCCCCGGCCGCCCCAGCGGGAACCGGGCGGCTCCGTCGTCGGCCGAACCACGAGGAATTCAGCCCAAATCACTTCAGGTTTGCGCCCCTCCCCGCCGATAGCGCTCTGGTCTGCCTACAACGAAGGAGCCAGATGCGCAAGCATGTCGTTCGTCCCCTTGCCGTCCTGGCCGCTGTGGCCGTGGTGGCAATCACCGCATCAGCGGCGGGAGCACAGCGGCCCGATCAGCCGCCGGGTCTGGCCAACCTCGACGTCCCGGCGCCCAACCAGGTTCGGGGCTACGACCGCGGTCAGGCCGCCGTGGACAAACTCGGGGACAGGATCGCAGCCGTGGCTGCCGGCTACGGCCTGACCGCCGCCGAACTCCGGCAATCGCTGCTGTCGGACTCCACAATCACCGTCGACGATCAACTGGAAGTGGCCTACTTCGACGTCCTCGCCCCCGGCGAGGTAGCCGGCGACGGCATGTCGGAGACGACAACGGCCGCTGCTCCACCCACCGACGGTGCACAGTTCCAGCTGGCGAGCCTGCCCGGCGCCGAGAAGACCATCTACCTCGACTTCGACGGCCACACGTCGTCCGGCACCAACTGGAACGGTGGCGACACCATCGTGTCGCCCCCCTACCACAAGCCCAACAACGACCCCGCGAACACGGTCGACACATGGTCGGCCCAGGAACTCCAGATCATCGAGGATTCATGGAAGGTCGTGGCCGAGGACTTCGCTCCGTGGAACATCAACGTCACCACCATCGATCCCGGCGTCGAGGCGCTGCGCCACACGGGCGGCGGTGACACGCGGTGGGGCGTGAGGGTCGTGATCACCGCCGACACCTGGGCCAACTGCCGCTGCGGCGGCCACGCCTACATCGGCTCCTTCGACGACAATCTCGACGAGCCGGTCTTCGTCTACAACAGCTCCTTCGTCGGCGTGTCCGAGGCGATCACCCACGAGGTCGGCCACTCGATGCTGCTCGCCCACGACGGCACAAGGAGCGGCGCGAGCTACTACACCGGCCACGGTTCCGGTGAGACGTCGTGGGCCCCGATCATGGGCGTCGCCTACTCCGTGAACATCGGTCAGTGGAGCCGGCAGGAGTACTTCGACGCCAACAACGACACCGATTCGGCCAACTACGGCCGCGGGCCCGACGACGTGGCGATCATCTCGTCGCTCACCAACGGCAACGGATTCGGGCTGAAGGCCGACGATCACGGCGACACCGCCGGCACGGCGACCGCGCTCGCCGGCGACAACCCGAGTGTCAGCGGCGTGATCAGCACCGCCGGCGACGTGGACGTGTTCAGCTTCAGCACCTCAGGCGGAGTCGCCACCTTCGCCGCCGATCCGGCTCCCCTCGCCCCGAACCTCGACATCGAGATCCGGGTCCGGGACTCGACCGGTGCGCTGGTGGCCGTCGGCAACGACCCGGCCACGCTCGCCGCCTCGCTGACCACCGAGCTCGTGGCCGGCGACTACACGGTCGAGGTCGACGGAGTCGGCGTCGGCAACCCGGCCAACAACCCGCCGACCGGCTACACCGACTACGGCAGTCTGGGCGTCTACACGCTGAGCGCCAGCTTCGACTCGACGGAGCCACCGCCCCCGCCGCCACCACCTCCTCCTCCTCCTCCTTCGACTGACGCGTACGCCAACGGTGAGTCGACCACCATCGGCTCAGTCAGCGCCTCCTACACCGCGACCTTCACCGCCGACGGTAAGGTCGAGACCCTGACCGAGACGACGTCGGGCGGAAAGCCGAGCCGGCGCCACGACGATCTCGACCATCGGTGGACGATCCCCTCACCGGGTGGCGTGCAGACGCTGTCGATCGTGGCCGACGTCGACGACGGGGGCGACCTCGACTCGGGCATCGCCCTCGAGTGGTCCGACGACGGCTCGAGCTGGATCACCCTCGACACCATCACCGGACCGGTCGACGCCTCCTACGTGCTCGGCTCGCCGACCGGCACGATCTGGGTGCGGGTGGTCGACACCGACTCGACCGCCCGGGAACTCGGCTACGACTCGATCGCGGTCGACCTGCTCCGGGTCGATGGCGAGGAGCCCGGCGACCCGACGATGGCCGTGCTGTCGTCGATGTCGACCACCGAGGTCTCGGCCGGCAAGGGGCAGAGCCTCGGTCAGGTGACGGTCAGCGTCGAGAACGAACTGGGCCAACCGGTCGCCGGCGCCGATGTGCACATCGTTCTCGGCGGTGACTTCGCCGACGATGCGACGGTGCGCACCGATGGCACAGGTAGGGCGACCTACATCACCTCGACCTCGCTTCGGAAACCGAGTTTCGAGGCGTGCGTTACGAACGTGACGGCACCGGGGCTGACCTACCGCGGCAGCACCGTCTGTCAGACGGGCTAGGCGTCGCCTCGGGGGCCGACGACAGGCCGGTCACAAGCCGGCCAGTTTCCCGGCGATCGACGACGGGGTCACCGCACCGGTGGTGCGATCGACCTCGTCGCCGTCGCGTAGAAACACCAGCGTCGGAGTCGACCGCACGTCGTAGGCGTCGACCAGCGACGGGCTCTCCTCACAGTGAACCGCAATCACTCTCCAGCGGTCTCCATGATCGTCGGCCAGGCGTTCCAGATGGGGTCGCAACGACCGGCAGGGCTGACACCAGGTCCCCCAGAAGTCGAGCACGACTCCCCGATGCTCACCGAGGATGATGCGGTTGAGTTCGGCGGTCGTGGTGATCTCGTCGATGGTCATGATTGGATCGCTTGACTCGGCGTGGGGACCTAGGCGATCTCCTCCTGGCGGTACTCCATGTCCGTTGGGTAGGCCGACTCGGGCGAGGAGTCCAGGTTCATGGTGATGTTGAACTTGTTGCCCCAGTTGAAGATCGAGCAGGCAAACACCATCTCCACGATCTCGTCGTCGGTGAAGTGGGGCTTCAACGACGCGAAGAACTCGTCGGTCACAGTGTGGGGATCGAGTGCGATGCGCTCGGCCAGCGAGACGGCCAATGCCTCCCGCTCGGTCAGCTCCGCGCCTGGTTTGGGCTGGTGTTCGAACAGGGCGTGTTCCTTGGGTCCTACGGCACCGCTCACGGCGGTGGTTCGTACCGTCTGTCAATAGGCGCAGTCGTTGATCTGCCCGGTCTTCAATCGCATCATCTCGTGGATGTGCGGTTCGACGGCTCCCTCGCCGAAGAACGAGACGAAGACCGGCACGATGGCCTTGAGCATCTGCGGGTTGCGGGCGATGACGCCGAACATGGCGGCGTCACCCCACCAGCCGTCTCTACCATCGGCCAGTATCTGGTTGACCTCGGCGTCGGAACTCTGACCGGGCTCCACCGGGGTGATTCGTGTGGCCACGAGGATTTCCCCCTTTCGAGCCGCGCTCGACCTGAGCGCAACCATCTCCATTGTGACCACGGTTCCGGTAGCACTGTCAACCGGGACAGGATTTCGGGCGATCGACGACGCGCGCGGCCCGGACGTGACGAACGTCATATTGAACGATCGTTTAAACTACGGTACCGTCCATTTTGAACGAACGTTTAAACAATCAAGGAGAGCATCAATGGACGTCAACGACAGCCTCGGCAACCTGCCGATCGCCTTCTACCTCGTGTACGCCACGGTCACGCTGGCCCTTGTGGTGTGGCTGGCCCGCACCCTCTTCAACACCGGCAACAAGTTCCTGGAGGATGTGTTCGACTCGAAGGAGCTCGGCTACGCCGTCAACCGTCTCCTTGTCATCGGCTTCTACCTGCTCAACATGGGCTACGCCTTCCTGCTGTACCAGATCGAACCCAGTTACGGATCGGTGGCCGAGGCCTGGAATCAGCTCGTCAACCGACTCGGTGTGCTGTTCCTCAGCCTGGGGGCCATTCACCTGGTGAACATGATGGTGCTGTGGCGGGTGCGCACCCATCGTGATCGCCAGGGACGAGTACCGGTTACGCCGTCGGCCTACCAGCCGCCCCCTCCGGTCTCCGGTTCGGGCTCGACCGAGCTGGCCGCCCCCCAGAACCCGGCGTAGGTCCGTGACCGCCATGACGTCCTTTCCACCGCCCCGACGGCTGACGGTGGTGACCGACGAGCAATGCGAGCTGTGCCGGCGCTGTCGGGGCTGGCTCGCCGATCAGCCGCTGCTGGTCGAGGTGCAGTTCCTCCCGGTCGGCTCCGACGAGGCGGTGCGACGATACGGCTCGATCGGCATCCGCCGAGACGTCCTGATCGTGGCCGACGAGCATGGCCGGATCTGGGCCGGGCCCGACGCCTTCGTCATGTGCCTGTGGGCGACGGCCGCCCACCGGAATTGGGCCCACCTGGCTGCCCGACCGGGTTGGCGGACCCTGGCCCGGCTGGTGTTCAGCACGGTCTCGTCGAACCGCCACCGCATCGCCGAGTTGATGTCGGGTCGGTGCGAGGACGAGAGCTGCGATATCCACGGCAACGCACAAATGGTGTCGCCGAGAGGGCAACAGCGGTGAAGTGCGCCAGACTGGAGGTCATGCCAACCCGTCGTCGCCAGTCGTCGGCCGAAACCCGCCAGCGGATCATCGATGCCACGATCGAGACCCTGAACTCCGAGGGGATGATGGGTGCCACCGCCCGTTCGATCGCCAGGACCGGCGGTTTCAATCAGGCCCTGATCTACTATCACTTCGACTCGCTCGAGGACTTGTTCTTCGAGGTCGTCAACGACGTGAACCAGCGGCGGCTCGGTTACTTCGGCCCCCGGCTTGAGAAGGTCGAGTCGCTGACCGAGCTGATCGAGGTGGCGGTCGAGCTCCAGAGCGGTACACCCAAACCGGCCGACAGTGCGGCGGTGGCACTCGTGGTGGCCGGATGGTCACCGGACAGCCCGCTCGGCCCGAAGGTCCTGGCCACACTGCGACCCTGGGACGAGGCCATCGCCGCCGCCGTTCGCCGAATCACCGCCGGGTCGGCGCTGGCCGACCTGCTGCCGATCGAGGACATGGCCCACACGATCTCGGCGCTGTTCCTGGGCCTCCAGCTCATGAGTCGCCTCGATCCCGACGACCCGACGAACGCCCGCATCTACGACGCGCTGGCCGAGAGTGCCGAGGTCGCCACCCGCCTGCTGGCGGCGTTCCCCCGCTTGCCGGCGTCCGCGGCCGCCGCCGCTGACGATTCGTAGGGCGGTTCAGCTGTCGGCCGGGTGGCGGAGGCGGTCCATGACCTTGGTGACCGTCGACAATTCCCGCTCCGAGATCCG
>JAOTVU010000036.1 GCA_029863385.1 Acidimicrobiia bacterium | reverse complement strand
GATGACGCCCGCCGCGGCGATGCGGGTGGCCGCCCGGAAAGCGTGCAGGATCATGTGCACCTCGGGCTCCGACTGGCAGCGGGTGCCCAGCCGTTTCCACATGAACGCAACGGCGTCGAGTCGTAGAACCGACGCTCCCTTGTTGGCCAGGAACAAAGCGACGTCGACGATCTCGAGGAACACCCACGGGTTGGCCCAGTTGAGATCCCACTGGTGTTCGTTGAACGTGGTCCACACCCATTTGCCGGCCCGATCGATGGCGCTGGAATCCTCGGACGCTTCATCGGACAGCCCAAAATCTCGATGGAAGGAGAAACTGCCGGGGGCCTGATCGGGGAAGATCTCGACCAGGGTCTGCTCGTACTGCTTGGGCAGCCCGTCGTCGTCGAAGATCCAGTAGTAGTCGACGTAGCGCTGCTCACCGGCCCGTGCCCGTACCGCCCACTCGTGCTCCTTTGCGGTGTGGTTGAGCACGAGGTCGATACACAGGCTGATACCGCGCTCCCGCAGAACCGAGGCCACGTGCTCCAGGTCGTCGATCGTGCCGTAGTGGGGGTTGATCGCCCGGTAGTCCTGAACCGAGTAGCCGCCGTCGTTGTCGCCTTCGCGCGGTTTGAGGCACGGCATGAGGTGGACGTAGGTGACGCCGAGATCCTCCAGGTGATCCAGCTTGTCGAGGATGCCGAGGAGGTCGCCGTTGAACCGCTCGATGTAGAAGACGTAGCCGACCTGGTCGCTCCGCTGGAACCAGTCCGGTTCGAGGTCGCGCTGCAGATCGAGCCACTTGAGGTCCTCGGGGCGGCGGCGCCAGTTGGTCCTGAGCGTTTCGGTGAGGGCATCGACGAAGTCGGCGTAGTCAACGCGGTGGCCGTAGAGCCGTTCCAACATGCCGAACAGGTCCTGACGGCTCCGTTCGAACCGCAGGGCGAACATCCGCTCCTGTTGAGGTGTGGGTTTGGTCGTGCTCATCGCGTCCATCGAGGCTGCCGTTCCAGCCGCATTCGGGCCACGGTACCGTCCTCTCGGCGGCGTGCTCAAGCCGTGGCGCGGTGTCCTGGGTCTTGACGCGGTCGCAGCCGTGATGAGATCTGCCAACAACCGTCACAGTCTCAAACCTGAGGCCTCCGATCCGATAAGGGATGGGTGAAGCTCACTCAGGCTGGAAAGGCATACGAGCCCCACATCGGTGGGGTGGAGACGGTCATGCGCGAGATCGCCGGCGGGGCGGTCGATCGTGGCTGGGACAGTTGCGTGGTGGTGGCGGCCGACGACCGTCGCCGCGACCAGGAGACCCGAGCCGGGACGGTGGTGGTCCGCACCCCGACACTGGCCCGGCCGCTGTCGTTCCCGCTCACCCTGGGCTACGGTCAGGCGTTGGCCGAGGCCGAAGCCGACGTGCTGCTCGTCCACGAACCCACGCTGCTGGCCGCGACGGCGCTCCGGACCAGGCCGTCACTTCGAGGCGGGTTCGGTCGGATCATGGTTTGGTGGCACTCGGACATCATCCGCCAGCGGGCACTCGCCCCGATCTACGGACCGATCATCAACCACCATCTGACGACCGCCGACCGCATCATCGTCGCCACACCCCATCACATCTCGAGCTCCGAGGTTCTCCCTCGTTTCGCCGACAAGATCGATGTGGTGCCGTACGGCATCGACCTGTCCCGCTACGAGTGGACACCCGAGCGGGCGGCCCGGGTCGAGGCGCTGAAGGAGGAACTGGCGGGCGACGACGCTCTGATCGTCAGCGCCGGACGGCTCGCCCGCTACAAGGGCATCGGGCAACTCGTCGCCGCCTTCGAGCACGTCAAGGACGCCCATCTGGTGGTGGCCGGTGACGGCCCGTGCGCCGGCGAAATCGCCGCCAGCGCGGCAGCCCAACCCCGCCGGCTGACCATGATGCCGCACCTCGACGCCCAGATGTTCGTGGATCTGCTCTGGGCGGCCGACGTCTTCGCCATGCCGTCGATCCACAACTCCGAGGCGTTCGGCATCGCCCAGGTTGAGGCGATGGCCTGCCGTACGCCGGTCGTGACCTACGATCTTCCGACCGGCGTCACCTGGGTCAACCGTGATGGCGAGACCGGTTTGGTCGCACCGCTGGGCGACATCGAAGCGCTGGCCCAGTCTCTGCAACAACTGATCGACGACCCCGCCCACCGATCCGAATTAGGTGAGGCCGCGCAGCAGTGGGCCCACGCCACCTTCGATCGCAAGGACATGCTCGACTCGATTTTCTCGGTGTTCGACAGTCCACAGCCGTGGCAGCCGCCGAACGTCGCGTTGCAGCTCGAACCGGCTCCTCATCTGCTGGATCGTTGAGGTCATGTCGGCTGCTCCGAGCCGACCCGCGGTACCGGCCGATCGGACCGCCCGAGCCCGTGTGCTGCTGAACGACAACACGTTGACCGCCGCCGCCATGGTGCAGCTGGTGGCCGGCGTGATCACTTCGAAGCTCGCGGCCACGCTGCTCGGAGCGGCGGGAGTCGGCACCTATGCGTTGGTGCAGGCGGTGGCCAACATCGTGGCGCTGTGCGCACTCGGCACGGGCGAGGCACTGGTTCGGGAGTCGGGGCGACGTCGATCGGCACCGACCCCACCCGACTTCGGGGCGATGCTCCGAGGGGCCGAGCTGGCCGGTCTGGCGTCGCTGTCGGTGGTGGCCGTATCAGCGCTCGTGCTGAACCGTCCGCTGGCCCGACTGCTCTTCGGCGCAGGCAACGGCGGGCGGCAGGTGTTCCTCCTGGCGGTGGCGGCGGGCATCACGTTCGGATGGGTGACGCTGCAGGTCAACTCGATGGTGGCCCAGCGTCGGGTTCGACGGGTCAGTCTCGCCCTTGCCCTCGGTGCCGCCTCCACGCCGCTGGTGGCGCTGATCGGTTTCCGGGCGTGGGGTGTGGCCGGCATCGGCCGGGTCCACCTCATCGCAATGCTGGCCTCGTTGCTCACCACGGGCGCGGTGGTGTGGGGGCGGACGGCCAAGGTCACGCCGTCGTCGTCATTGCGGGCCGCCGTCGACGAAATCCCGGCGCTCCTGCGCTACGGCGTGCCTCACGTGCTCGGCACCCTGTTCACCGCCAGCATGTTGTTGATCGTTCCGATGGTCGTCGCCGCCCGGCAGGGTGTCGATGGCGCCGGCTTCTACCGGGCGGCGGCGACCATTGCCGCCGGCATGGCGACCCTGTTCACGTTCGAGCTCAACGGTGACTTCTCGGCCCGTGTCGCCGAGGTGGCGACGGATCGACAGGCCTTCATCACCGTCATCGGTGCCCAACTCCGGCGCTTGTTGCTTCGTGGCGTGGCAGTGGTCGCTGCGCTGTCCCTGGCGGCGCCCGTGATCGTGCCGGTGCTCTACGACAAAGGCTTCGAGCCGACGACGCAGCTCCTGCCGCTCATCCTGGTCGGCCAGTTGCTCGGCCTGGTGGCGATGACGCTGAACATCGGCATCGGCGCCCGCCACGGTGGGGGTGCGATGTTGCTCAATGCCGCTCTCGGTGGCTGCGCGACGGTGACAGCGGTGGCCATGGTCGATTCGCTGCCGTCGGTCGGATTCATGTTCGTCGCCGGCCAGACGGTCTTCCTGGTGGCCTGCGGCGTCTCGGTTGTGTTGCGGGACCGGGGCCGACCGGCTCATGTCGGGATGGCCACGGCCGATAGCTAGATGATGTCACTGACCTTCGATCGTTACCTGGCCCAAGTGCTCCCCGAAACGCCTGAGGCGGACAAGGGTCTGAACGTCGGCTGCGGTCACGACGTCTGGCCCGGCTGGGTCAATACCGACGTCGCCGATCTCCCCGGCGTCGACGTGGTGTGCGCGCTCGGCGAGGACAAGTTGCCGTTCGCCGACGGACATTTCGACGTGATCGTGGCCCGCGACGTGCTCGAACACGTCGACCTCATCCCGGCCCTGGCCGAGCTGCACCGGGTGCTCTCGCCGGGAGGGCGCCTGATCGTCTCGACCGTGCACTTCACCTCCCGGAACCTCTGGATCGACCCCACGCATCGCCGGGGCTTCTCGCTGCGGACGCTCGACATGTTCGTGGCCGGAGGAAAGCGCTCCTACTACTTCGACTTCGCCTTCTCGGCCGTCGAGGACGTGACGCTGCAGATGAACGACGGCGACGGGCCGGGACGCTGGCTGCTGTGGCACCGGCTGGCCGAACCCGTCATCAACCGATCACGACTCATTCAGGACGTCTACGAGGCCACATTCCTGGCCCGACTGTTCCCGGGTGGCAACGTGCTGGCCGTCCTCCGCCGCTGAGCGGTCGGTTCCGGCCGCCTCCCGGATCTGGCAGATTTCGCGCGCCCCCGGCGCGCAGGAAATCTGCCAATTCCGGGGTGGGGAACGGGTGGTAGCGGGTCCGGGTGTGGTGTGTTGGGAGGGTCAGGCGGCGGTGCCGCGTTGCCAAGCTTCGTAGAGCCCGGCGTACACGCCGTTGGCGGCGGCAAGCTCAGCGTGGGTGCCGTCCTCGACCACCAGGCCGTTGTCGAAAACCAGCACCCGGTCGGCGGCCTCGGCTGTCGACAGGCGGTGGGCGATCGTGACGACGGTGCGGGACTGGGTGAGCTTGCCGAGCGCCCGGCTGATACGAACCTCGGTGGCGGGGTCGACCGAAGACGTCGCCTCGTCGAGCACGAGCAGATCGGGATCGGCGATGGCGGCACGGACGAGGGTCACGAGCTGACGTTCGCCTATCGAGAGCGAGCCGCCCCGCTCCCCGACCTGGGTGTGGACGCCCCGCTCGAGTTCGTCGAGCCACTCGTCGAGACCGAGCTCGACGAACACCGCCCGGATGTCGGCTTCGGTGGCGTCGGGCTGGCCCATGAGGATGTTGTCGGCGATCGTGCCACGGAACAGCGACCCCTCCTGGGGCACCATGACCACCCGGTCCCGTAGCGAGCGGAAGGCGACCGTGCGGACATCGATGCCACCGATGCGGACCTCACCCGAGGTCGGGTCCATCAGGCGACACAGCAACTTGGCGAATGTGGTCTTGCCCGAGCCGGTCTCCCCGACCACCGCCACGTTGGTCCGCGGCTTGATCTCGAGCGAGACGTCACGCACCGCCAGATGGCCGGTGGCGGTCGCAGCCGTTTCGCCCTTGAGCGGGTAACGAAAGGCGACGTTGTCGAACTCGATACCCAGCTTGCCGGCGGGCAGCGGCCGGCCCCGGTCGCCGGGGTCGGCCACGTCGGGCGGAATGTCCATCACGTCGAGCACCCGGCGCCACCCGGCCACCGCCACCTGGGCCTCGTTGACCGCCTCACCCAGAAACTGCACCGGCTGGATGAACAGCTGGATCAGGAACATGAAGGCCACGACGGTGCCGATCGACACCGAACCCGACACCGCCATCGTCGCCCCGACGACCAGAGTCACGGCCACCACCATCGCTGAGAGGATCTCGCCCGCCCCGGAGAAGCTGGCCGACAACCATCCGGCCTTCACCGCCGCAGCCCGATGGTCCTCGATGGCGTCGGCCAGACGGGTGCGGGTGCGCTCCTCGATACCGTAGGCCCGGATCACCGGCGCCGCGACCACGGCCTCGGCCAGCACCGCCAGCATCCGCCCCACCTTCGTGCGCACGATGCCGAAGGCGTCGTCGAGTCGGGTCTGGAACCAGCGGATGGTGGCGACGATCACCGGAACCGTCAACAGCACGACGATGCCGAGCGGCACCGAATAGAACAGCATCACGCCCACGGAGAGAATGGCCTGCCCCGAGTTGGTCAGCAGTTGCAGCCCACCCCACTGGAGGAACCGGCTGATCTGGTCGATGTCGGAGGTGACCCGGGAGACCAGCGACCCTCGCTGTTCGGAGGCCTGATGGAGCATCGACAGGTCGTGGATGTGGCGGAAGGCCCGGACGCGGAGGTGGGACAGCGCTGATTCCGACACCCGGGCGAGCCGCATGTGCATCCACGACGTCACGCCGCCGGTGACGATCACGGCGGCCACGGCGAGGCCGACCATCCAGCTCACGAACCGCAGGTCGACGTCGATCGGACCGTCGGTGGTGACCCCGACCTCGACACCGGCGAGGATGCCCCGGTCGATGACCTGCTGAACCGCGATCGGAACGACGAGGCGACCGGCGGTGGCGATCAGCGCGAGTACGAGGGTGCCGCCGAGCCCGACCCGCAACTCCGGGGACAGGGCAATACCGCGCCGCACGGTGGCCCAGGCGCCGCTGTTCGACCCAGGTGCGGTTGTTGCGTCGGCCTCGGCCACGGGAGCCGTCGGCCGGGAAGCAGACTTCGGCTTCTGAGGCTCAGCGCTCTCGCCGGTATCGACGGCGGTCATGGCTCGACCTTCCGATCCCGCACGAACGACTCCAGCGGACGATGTTTCGCCGCCGGGCGAAACTCGGTAAGTCGGGCCTCCGGCACGACGGCGGTCATGACTCGTCGGCCCCTTCCACGTCGTACGCGTCGATCAACGCGGCGTAGGCGGGAACGGTGGCGTACAGCTCGGCGTGATCGCCCCGACCGATGACCCGGCCGTCGTCGACGTAGATCACGGTGTCGGCGAGCAGGATCGAGCTGCGACGATAGGCCACGATGACCACGCTGGTGTCGAGATCGGCCAACTCGTCGAGGATCGCGGCTTCGACGGCCGGGTCGACGGCGGAGGTTGCGTCGTCGAGGATCAACAGCCGAGGTCTGCGAATCAACGCTCGGGCCAGGGCGATCCGCTGCCGCTGGCCGCCCGACAGGTTCGCGCCCCGCTCCCCGACCGGCGTGTCGTAGCTCTCGGGCAGGGCCTCGATGAACTTGTCGGCCTGGGCGAGGCGGGCGGCCTCGGCAACGTCGGCGTCGTCGAAGTCGCGGCCGAGGGTGATGTTGGCCCGGATGGTGTCGTCGAACAGGAACGCCTCCTGGAACACGATGGCGGTCTGGGAGGCGATGGCGTCACGTTCCACGGCGATGAGACCGTGGCCGTCGAGCGCGATGCAACCCGAGTCGGGATCGAAGAGACGGACCATCAGTTGGGCGATCGTCGACTTGCCCGAACCGGTCGGCCCGACGATGGCCACCGTGCTGCCCGGCGCCACGTCGAGTGAGATCGACTCGATGCCGCGACCGTCGGGCGCCTCGGCCTCGAAGGCCACCGGCAGGTCGGACAGGTCGGTGTGGGAGTCTTCCGGGTAGGTGTAGGAGATGGTGTCGACCTCGGCCGCCGCCGCTCCCGACCGCCGGGGCACGGCCTCACCGTAGGCGACGCCGGCCTTCTCCCGGAGTACGCTGTCGACCCGTCGATGGCCGGCAACGGCCTGCGGAATCATCATCATCAACCAGGTGAAGACCCGCATCGGCAGGGTCACCAGCCGGAAGAGGTAGGCGAAGGTGACGAGCGTGCCGGCGGAGATGATGCCGGCGTCGACCCGCCACGCCCCGACCAGCAGCACGGCCAGCGTCCCGAGACTGGGTAGCGCCTCCATGATCGGATCGAAGATGGCCCGGAGCCGACCGACGTCGACCATACGATCCCGCAGCTCGTCGGAGCTGGCACCGAACCGGCCGACCTCGGCGTCCTCCCGGCCCAGCGTCTTGACCACGAGGGCGGCGTCGAACGACTCGTGGGCGATCTCCGACACCTCGGCCCGGAGTCGCTGGGCCTCGATGGTGACGACGGTGATGCGGCGCTGATAGGCGAAGTTGGCGATGGCGATGGCCGGGGCCACGGCGAACCCGACCACGGCCAGGAACGGGTCGGTCACCACCATGAAGGCGGCGGTCACGCCCAGCATGACGACAACCCCGAGGGCCATGGGCAGCGGCGAGGCGATGTTCGATGCAGCCTCGACATCCGCGTTGACGTTCGACAGGAGCTGCCCGGCCGGGTGACGCCGGTGCCACTCGATGGGCAGCTCGAGGTAACGGTCGGTGATCTCGATCCGATCCCGGGCCTGGAGATGGTATTGGGCGGTGTAGGCTCCGAAGCGGCGGAAGGCGATGCCGACGGCCCGGACCATCGCCACACCCAGGATGGCGGCCGCGGCCAACGCCTGGGCGGCCCTGGTGAGGTCACCCTCCTGGACGGCGGGGATGAGCACGTCGTCGGTGACCCAACCGATCACGTATGACGACGCAACGGTGGCCAGCGCGTAGGCGATCGTGCCGGCCGCCCCCACGGCGAACTGGCGGGGGGCGCGACTCACCTGACGCCCGATCAGGGCCAGACCCTCACCTCGTTCGACTCGACCGGGTCTCGTTTGTTCAGCGACAGCAGTCACCTGTCCAGGCTACTGGCGGGTTACCGACGGTAGGCTGGAACGCCCGTGCCAAAACCAACCCCCGCCTCCACCTCCCCAACACCGTCAACGCACTCGTTCGCCTCCCTCGGCGTGCCCGAGTCTCTGGTCGTCGCGCTCGACGCGATGCAGTTCCACGCGCCGTTCGAGATTCAGGCGCTGACCATTCCCGACGCCCTCGATGGTCGTGACATCCTCGGCCGGGCCCCCACCGGTTCGGGCAAGACGCTCGCGTTCGGCCTGCCCCTCCTGGCCGGGATTCGTCGGGGCCGGCCCGGCCGTATGACGCCGCCGCCCGACCCTCGCCGCCCCGACCGGCCCACCAAACGAGGTCGGCCGGCGCTGCCCACCGGTCTGGTGTTGTGCCCCACTCGCGAGCTGGCCGAACAGATCCGCCGTGAACTGGAACCGCTGGCCGCTGCGGTCGATCGCAACGTGCTCGCCGTGTACGGCGGGCGGGGCTTCGGTCAGCAACTGACGGGTCTGTCGAAGGGCGTCGATCTACTGGTCGCCTGCCCCGGACGTCTGCTCGATCTGATCGACCAGGATGCCGTCGACCTGAGCGACGTCGACATGGTCGTGGTCGACGAAGCCGACCGCATGGCCGACATGGGCTTCCTCCCTGACGTTCGCAAGCTGCTCGATCAGACCTCGCCCGACCGCCAGACCATGCTCTACTCGGCCACGCTCGACCGCGAGGTCAAGGTCCTCGTCGATCAATACCAGCACGACCCGGTCCAACACGCAGTGGCCGAGCTCGAGCCCGACCTGAGCCAGCTCGCCCACCGCTTCATCCAGGTGCCGAAGGCGGAGCGGATCTGGTTGACCGCCGACCTCGTGACCGACATGGGTTCGACCATCGTGTTCGTCCGCACCCGACACGGTGCCGACCGGGTCGCCCGCCAGCTGAAGAACCACGGGGTGAAGGCCGCGCCCATCCACGGCGGACGCAGCCAGTCACAGCGTGACAATGCGCTTGCTCAGTACACAGGCGGCAAAGTGCAGGCGCTGGTCGCCACCGACGTCGCCGCCCGAGGCATCCACGTCGACGGGGTCGAAGCCGTCGTCCATTACGATCCTCCGGCCGAGGACAAAGACTACGTGCACCGTTCCGGGCGCACCGGACGAGCGGGGGCCAGCGGCGTGGTGGTGTCGCTGCTCGACAAACCGCAGGTTCGGGATTCGCTGCAGATGCAGCACAGACTCGGGATCGAATCCGACATCGAGGCGACGCCGGAGCGAATTCATCATCTCGACCCGGTGCGACCGGGCTCGGGCTCGGGATCCCGCAGGTCGGGGGCCTCGGATTCGGGTGGGCCGCGCCGAGGCGGCCAAAGCCGTAGGCGGCGGGCCAGGCCCAAGGCCTCGTCGGCGGCGTCAGGGTCCGGGACAGCCTCGTCAGCTGGCGAGCGCCGCTCGGCTTCCGGGTCGTCGGGCTCGTCGTCGTCGAGCGAGTCGTCGTCGGGCTCGTCGAGGGCAAGGCGAACCGCATCGTCGGGATCTTCGAACCAGCAGGACGGCGCCAAGCCCAACGGCGCCAAGCCCAGCGGCGAATCCCGAGGCAGACCGAAAGGCAAACGATCGTCGGGCCCCAAGACCGGTTCGTCATCGGGGTCCAGTCGCTCGTCGGGTCGTCCGGCATCGAAGCGTTCCGGGAAGCCCCGTCCGAAGAACCGCAAGAACAAGCCCAAGGGTGGCGGGCCCCGGCGATAACGGTCGGGATTTCGCTCGTGACGGCGGATGGCTCCCCTACCGGGTCGCGGTCGCCGCCTTCTGTTTGAGCAGTGCGCTGATGCGTTGACGGGTGACACCGAACAACCCGGCGATGGCCTCGATCGTGAGGCCGTCGGCGCGGAGGGCTTGGGCCTCGACGGCACGGAACTCGGCCCCGACGGTTTCGAGCGTGGTCATGTTGGCCGTGAGCAGTTCGACCACTCTCGGAGGCTTCTCGGCCGCCACCGCCTCCGCGACGGACTGCCCCTTCTCGATCCTCGAATGCAAGCGGCGGGCTCGGCGCTGAATGGCCCTGCTGCGACGGATGTTGTCGTCCATCGCCTCGTCGATTCTCCTCAGCGCATCAAGGAACAGTCGGGCGTGGTCGGGAAGGGCCATCGGCCGATCGTAGCCCCGGGTCGCTCTCGTTTCGATAGCCATTGCTGCCGCAATGGCCGTTGACTGAGGGGCGGATCGTGCTGGCGCTTCCTCCCGGGTAGACGGTCACACCGATCAGGTAGCCTGACCAAATCGGGGACTCGAGGACTGCGCCGGCATCCTCCATCAACGGACCGTGGTGCGCTCGACGCACCTCGACGTCATCTGGGATACGCATGTCTGTAACCGATCGTGAACGGCGGCACGTTTTCACTCAGCTCGAACGAGTCATCGGGTTGGAAGCCGCCGAGTCCATCATGCAACTTCTCCCCTTCCAATCATCGACCGACCTGGCCACCCGGTCGGACCTCAACGCCACCACCGTGCTCCTGCAGGGCCAGATGGCCGCACTGATCGCGGTGGCTTCGGCAGCCAACGCCATCGCCGTGATCACCGCACTGGTCACCTGACGTCAAGGTCGCCTCAATCATTCGCTCGACAGCGTGCGACGAGCCCGTGCACTGACGAATCCGATCACGACGGCGCCGATCATCAGAACCACCATGATCAGAGGCAGCGTCAGCCATCGGCTGTTCCAGCCACCAGTGTCGTCCGCCCACATCGTCCTGTGGATCAGGGTGCCGTCGAGCTGAAAGACGTCGAGTGTCTGGTCTGTCCGGAGCAGAACCCGGTCGTCCCCAACCGCGACCGACTCACAGCACGACGTGCTCGGCAGGTCGACGGTGAACGCAACACCGCCGTCGACAATCAGCGACAGGGCGTCCCGTCCGTCGAACCCGTCGCGGCCGTCGCCGCTGGTCATGACCGCGGCCCCCGCCGGACCGACCGCGGTGAGGTAGCCCACCTCGGCCGGAAGCTCGACCGGGGCCGACCAGGAGCTTCCGTCGTCGTGGCTGATCGTGATCCAGCGGTCGTTGGACCAGTCGTTGCTGTCGGTGGACAGGCGCAGGGCGAGGTTCCCCCCGGCGGCGGCCTCGATTCGGGTCGGCACCAGTCCACCGGTCGGAACCTCGACCGGTGTCCAGGTGGAACCGTCGGTGCTGGTGACGACGGCGCCGTTGGAGGCGGCCCAGAAGCGGTCGCCCGACGATCTGATGTCGGCCACCGGTTGCACGACGACGTCGCCCGGTACACCGTCGGCCCAGAAGCCGGCAGAGGGGGCGTCCGTCACCCTCGCCGCGGCCTCGCCGCGCCGTTCGACCCACAGCTCGGCGCCGAACCCGGAGGAGTAGACCTTCTCGACCTGCTCATCGGTGAGGTGGTCACGAAGGTCGAGGGCGAAGGAAGCGGCGATTGTCTCTCCTCGTCGGCAGGTGAGTCGGATCACCGGATCGTCAAGCCCTCCGGAGCCCCACGACGCGAGGTAGGGTGCGTCCGGGCTGTCATCGGTCACGCCGCCCTGGCTTTGCGCCTGGAGTTGGGCGAAGCACGGATCACCGGCGGCAGCAGCAGCAAGCAGGTCCGGACGAAGATCGGGACCGGGCCCGGTCTCCTGACCGTCAATGTCGGGCATCTGCCGATCGATCGTGTAGAACACCGACGCCCGCAGCAGGAGAACATCCCCGGCGCGGGCCATCACCTCGTACTGGGTTTCGGCGTAGTGGTAGGGGATCGGGTCGAGCGTCGGACTGACCTCGCAACGGTAGCCGGACGGGCAGACGAAAGAATCGAGGAGGACGGGGCTCGGCCCGTCCCGGTGGTCCCACTCGACGCCGTCGGGCGAGATCCAGTACCCCGCGTCGCCTCCATCCGCGGGTCCCCAACCGGTCACGAACTCGTCGCCGGCCCACATCAGTTGGTCGCCGAAGAACCACTCAGCGTCGGAGCCACTCGCCGTGGACGTGCTGTCGACGGTGGCGAGTTCGGCCGTCGTTCTCTCCAGCGAAGCTCTGGTCCCGGAGTTGGGTGGGGGCGCGGATTCCCCCTCCGGGTCGGGGGCGATATCGGGTTCGGGCCCGGTGTCGCGAACGGCGGTGGGCCCGGCGTCGATGGCCTGGTTGCCGCCGGTTTCGGGCAACGCGGCGAAGACCGCGGAGCCGACGAGAAGGATGAGGATGACGGCAGCGGCGAGCAGGATCCGGTGGGTGAGCTGCTTCTGGAGGCGCCGGGAGCGCATGACCGTCGTGGCCTCATCCTGCGCCATGCCGAGGGTCAGCTCGTCCCAGAAGTCGGGAGCGTGATCGGGGACGATGACGCGTTCGAGGATGACGGTGGTGGCGGGATCACGGTGCTCGATTTCGGCCCGCTCGGAGTGCTCGGAATGGTCGGTCATTGCGAGTCCTTCCCTGATTCATCGGCTGGTGAGGGGTTGTCGATTGTCCAGTCGGTGGATCGCAGGACCTCGCGGAGGGCATCCCGGGCTCGGGACAGCCGGGAGGCCACGGTTCCCGACGGCACGCCCAGCAATTCGGCCGCCTCCCGGGTACTCAGTCCTTCCAGGTCGACCAGGACCAGGACGGCCCGGTGGTCGGCGCCGAGCTGACCGAGAGCGGTCATCACGGTGAGGTGGGCGTCGACGGTGTCATCGGGGCGGCGGCCGTCGGTCAGACGGTCGTCGCCGATGGTGTCGAGCGACGACCAGCGGTGCCGCGCCGTCGATCGACTGTGGTCGAGGCAACATCGATAGACGATGGCACCAAGCCAGGTGGCGAACGACGACTCGCCCCGGAAGCCACCGAGGGCCCGGAAGGCCTTGAGGTAGGCTTCCTGCAGGACATCGTCCATGGCCGCCGACGAACCGAGCATCGTGTAGGCCAACGCCCGCATCCGACGATCGCATGCCTGGAGGTGTGAGACGAAGTCGTCGCGGGATGACGGGCTCGTCGCTTCTGATGATCGGTCGTTGCGAGGTCGATTCATGACGCTCCTGGCGGCCGGACCACCGGCGGCGGCCGGCTGCAGACGCCGGTCCGTCGTGGCAAGCAATGAGGATAGATGAGCCATGGTGTCCTTTCACCGACGTAGACGTTCATGACGCTCCGCTTTTTCCGTTGCGACCCGAAAAACATGGAAGCTCGACCCCGGGTAACGTTGGCACCGTGATCAGACTTGGGACCGTGGTGCTTGGCGCCGAAGACGTGGACCGGGCGGTCGGTTTCTGGGCGGCCGTGCTCGGCTATGACCCGGTGCGGTTCGAGAACTCGGCCAACGACTTCACGATCCTGGTTCCGCCGTCGAAGGAGGGGACCCGGGTGGCGGTGCAGCGCAGCGAGACGCCGGTCCAGGAGGCGCCCCGGGTCCATCTCGATCTCGTGGTCGACTCGGCCGACGAACAGGCGGCCGCAGTCGAGCGCCTGGTCGGACTCGGCGGTGAGGTCGTCGAGTGGGACTATTCGGGCGAGGACCCCGACTTCATCGTGCTGGCCGACCCCGAAGGCAACCGCTTCTGCGTCGTGAACGCCAGGGTCTGAACGGCTCAGATATCGAGAAACCTGACGTCATCCGCGTTGGTCTGGATGAACTTCTTGCGGGACTCCACGTCATCCCCCATCAACACCGCGAAGACCTCGTCGGCGATGGCGGCCTGCTCGACGGTGACCTGCAGCAACGTGCGGGTGTCGGGGTTCATCGTGGTCTCCCACAGCTCATCGGCGTCCATCTCGCCCAGGCCCTTCAACCGCTGGAACTCGGCCTTGGGATGCTCGACCGCATAGGCGTTGCGGGCCGGGTCGTCTTTCAGGTAGATCTTCTTCTTCCCCACGATCGTGGAGTAGAGCGGGGGCTGTGCGATGTAGATGTACCCGGCCTCGACCAGCGGACGCATCTGGCGGAAGAAGAACGTGAGCAGCAAGGTGCGGATGTGGGAGCCGTCGACATCGGCGTCGGCCAGCAGGATCACCTTGTGATACCGGGCCTTCTCCAGCTCGAACTCCTCCTCACCCAACCCGGCGCCGATGGCCTGGATGAGCGAGATGATCTCGGTGTTCTTGAACATCCGGTCGATGCGGGCCCGCTCCACGTTGAGGATCTTGCCCCGGATCGGGAGGATGGCCATGGTGCGGGGATCGCGGGCGTCCTTGGCCGAACCACCGGCCGAGTTGCCCTCGACGATGTAGAGTTCGGCCTCCGCCGGGTTCTTCGTCTGGCAGTCGGCCAGCTTGCCCGGAAGCCCGGCGCCGTCGAGGGCCGATTTGCGGCGGATGTTCTGGCGGGCCTGGGTGGCGGCGATGCGGGCCTTGGCCGCGTTCGTGGCCTTGGCCAGGATCGCCTTGGCCTCGTTGGGGTGCTCCTCGAACCACTCCCGCAGACGCTCGTTGGTGGCCTTCTCGACCAGGGAGCGGACAGAGACGTTGCCGAGCTTCGACTTCGTCTGACCCTCGAACTGCGGCTCCACCACCCGCACCGAGATCACGGCGGTGAGACCCTCGCGGATGTCCTCGCCCTGCAGGTTCTCGTCCTTCTCCTTCAACACATTGCGGTCGCGGGCATACGTGTTGACCGTGCGGGTCAGCGCCGAACGGAAACCCTGCTCGTGCATGCCGCCCTCGATGGTGTTGATGCCGTTGGCGAAGGAGTGGATGCCGTCGGTGTTGTAGCCGGTGTTCCACGAGAAGGCGATCTCGACCTGCTCGTCGTCGCCGTCTTCCGAGAACCAGCCGATCTCGTCGAACAGCGCCTCCTTGGAGGCGTTGAGATGGCGGACGAAGTCGCGGATGCCGCCGTCGAATCGGAGCACAACCTCCTCCGACGACGGGTTCCGCTCGTCGAGAACATGGAATTCGAGACCGGCGTTGAGGAAGGCCATGGTCTGGAACCGGTCGACCAGGGTCTGGAACCGGAACTCGGTGCCCTCTTTGAAGATGGCCGGATCGGGCCAGAAACGAACCGTGGTTCCGGTGCGGGGCTCGCCGGTCTCGGGGTCGATGGGGGCGTCGCCGATGACCTTCAGCGGCTCGTCGGGGGCGCCGCCGTTCTTGAACGACATGGCATGACGCTTGCCGTTCTTGTCGATCTCGACCTCGACCCGGCTCGAGAGTGCATTGACCACCGACACACCGACGCCGTGGAGCCCACCGGACACCTTGTAGCCACCGCCACCGAACTTGCCGCCGGCGTGGAGCACGGTGAGCACCACCTCGGCTGCGGTCAGATCCTCGTATTTCGGATGCTTGTCGACGGGGATGCCGCGGCCGTTGTCGACCACCTCGACCGAGCCGTCGGTCTTCACCATCACATCGATGCGATCACAGTGACCGGCCATCGCCTCGTCGACCGAATTGTCGACGACCTCCCACACCAGGTGGTGCAGGCCGGTGGGGCCGGTTGACCCGATGTACATGCCCGGTCGTTTGCGGACGGCCTCGAGGCCCTCCAGGACCTGGATGGACTCCGCGCCGTACTCACCCGACACCGCACCATTGGTGCTGCCGGACGGACGACGTCCGCCGTCGGTGGCGGTGAGGCCGTCGCCGTTTGCGGACGCGGTCGCGTTCGACTCGGATTGCGCAGAAGGATTGGTCATGCAGACACCACGATCTTGGTTCTTGTGTGAGGGGCGGCCGAGATCGAAGGCTCGGAAGCCACCCGAATCGGGGCCGGTCGTGACGACGGCCCCGGACTCCTCATTTTACCAGGTTTTGACCCCGAATCGGTGGCGAACGGCCACACGGCGGCAGGTGAAAACCCGCTGATTTATTGTGTTTTTCGGCCGTCGACCCGAGCCTGGACCCGCTGCACCGTTTCCGAACCGAAGGTGGCCTCGAACCGGCGGATGATCTGCGCTTCCATCCAGCCGATCTGGGAGGCCCAGGCCGCGTCGATGCAGGCCACCGTCAGCACACCGTTGAGCAGTTCGACGGGTCGGGTGGCAGCGGCCAGCCCGGGTCCGACCAGCTCCGGCCAGCGGTCGTGGAGCTGGCTGAGAATGCTGATCGGCGGTGCGCCGAGATGGTCGACGAACCGCTCCAGGCTCTCACCGAGGCGGGTCAGACCGAGATCGTCGACGTCATCGTGACGCCCATCACGTTTCCGGTCGTCATTCCGCTCGTGGCCCACCCCCTGAGGATAGTCCGGGCCTCACGGGCCTCGGTGAGCGCCTGCGAACTCGGTGAACGATGCCGGTTCGGGACCAAATGCCCTTCTCCCCCTGGCCGGCTCGTGAGATGTTCGGAAGAGGAGCGGCAGGAGGTAGACCAGTGGCCGTCATCACCCGGAGCGCCCCGGAGCGCCACGATGAGTCGACGGCGGAGACGACGTTGCGGGCTCCCGTCGAATCGGGTGGGAGACTGCTCTACCTCGACCGGCTGCGCATTTGGTTGACCATGGAGGTCGTGCTCCATCACGTGGCCATGGCCTTTGGTGCCGGCGGGCTCGCCTTCTACTACGTCGACCTTCCCGACGCGATCGTCTCCCGGAACCTCCTCGTGTTCGTGCTCGTCAACCAGGCATGGTTCATGGGGGCGTTCTTTCTCGTGGCCGGGTATTTCACCCCGGGCTCGCTTGATCGGAAAGGCACCGCCGCGTTCCTGCGGTCCCGCCTGATCCGGCTCGGCATTCCCCTGGTCGTGTTCACCGCGGTGCTGAACCCGATCGCCATGACCGGCTGGTTCCACGTCGACGAGCAGCTCGGCCCCATGACCTGGGATACCTTCGACTACGTCGACACCGTTCGTATGGGCCCGACCTGGTTCCTCGCCCTGCTGCTGATCTTCAGCTTCGGCTATGCCTTGTGGCGAATGGTCGTCGGCCCCCGGGTCGCCGATCCGGCTGGAGGATCCTTTCCCGGCCTGCTGTGGATCCTCGCCTTCGTGGTGGTCCTGGCCGCCACCGAATACCTCCTCCGCATGGTCCTGATCATCGGGGAGAGCTGGGGCGGATTCCCGAGCCTCGCCTATCTCCCCCAGTACCTCGGTATGTTCGTCGTCGGGACGATCGCTTCGCAGCGCGGCTGGCTCCGTTCGCTGCCGGCAACGACCGGTATCGTCGGGCTGGTGGCTGCGGCCGCGGCGACGGTCGTCTTGTTCCCGCTCGCGTTCAGCGGTGAATGGTTCTCGATGGAGCTGACCGAAGCGCTCAACGACGCCATGGGCGATGGAACGTGGCAATCCGCGGTCTACGCCGCCTGGGACGCGGCGCTGGTGGTGGGCCTGAGCCTCGGTCTCATCGTTGTTCTTCGCGCCACCGCCCACCGGGAGGGGGCCCTGGGCCGCTTCTTGACCGACACCTCGTACGGCACCTACATCGTTCACATTCCCATCGTGGTCTACACCGCGGTGCTCGTCGGCAACACCGACCTCTCCCACACCGGACGGCTCATCCTCACCGCAGTGATCGCCGTCCCGGTTTCGTTCCTGGCCGCAGCGGCTGTCAGCTCCATTCCGGGGGCCGACCACGTGCTGGGGAGTCGACGGCAGCGGCGGCGTCGTCAGACGGCGTCGGCACACCACGAACCGGGGCCGACGCACGGCGAAGTGGCCATCGAGACCTCCGACCTAGGACGGACCTTTGGTGAGTTCGAGGCCGTGAAGGGGGTGAACCTGTCGGTGAGGCGGGGCGAGTTGTTCTCCCTGCTCGGCCCCAACGGCGCGGGCAAGACCACGACCATCCGGATGCTGTGCTGCCTCCTCCAACCCAGCGGAGGATCGGCTCGGGTTGCCGGATTCGACACCGAGTTCGACCCGATCGAGGTGAAGCGCCGGGTTGCCGTGTCGCCCCAGGAGACCGCCGTGGCCGAGCACCTGAACGCTTGGGAGAACCTGAGCCTGATGGCCCGTCTTCACGGGTTCGACCGGGAGAAGACCCGGCGGCGATCCGAGGAACTGCTCGAGATGTTGGGGTTGAGCGGACGGGCCGACGAGCGGGTCAAGAACTACTCGGGCGGCATGAAGCGGCGTCTCAGCATCGCCATGGCACTTGTGTCGGATCCCGAGGTGCTGTTCCTCGACGAGCCCACCCTCGGCCTCGACCCGCAGTCCCGACGTGGCCTGTGGGAGCACATCGAGAAGCTCAAGGGTCAGATCACGATCGTGCTCACCACCCACTATCTCGAGGAGGCCGACGCTCTGGCTGATCGCATCGCCATCATCGATGGGGGCGAGGTGGTCGCCCTGGGCACGCCCGACGAGCTGAAGGAACTCGTGCCCGACGGACAGACGACGGTCATCGAGGCCGAGGTCGACGACAAGGCGCTCAATGCACTGCGGGATCGGTTCGGTTCGGCTCGCCGTTGCGACGGTTCTGTTGTGGTCGACGATCCCGACATCGATCTCGAGGACGTCATTGACGTGCTCCGACCGCTCGGCGTCGAGGTCCATGCCTCGTATCGAAACCGGGTCACGCTCGACGACGTGTTCGTCCACCTCACGGGAAGGCAGCTTCGAGAATGAGCTTTACTGCGTTGGCCGATCGGAACTTCAAGGTCATGTGGCGCGACTGGCTGTCACTGGGCGTGAACGTGGCGCTCCCGGTTGCGATGCTGCTGGTCATGCAGGCGCTCGAGGGGGTGGACGCATTCTTCGCGCCGACGTCGCTGGCGCCCGGTGTCGTGTTGTTCGGGTTCGCCATGCTCAGCATGACGTCGGCCATGGCCCTGGCCCAGGATCGGGAGAGCAGCCTGTTCGATCGGCTGTTGACCACACCGTTGCGCGCCAACGACTTCGTCCTCGCCTATTCGTTGCCGTACCTTGCGGTGGCGGTGATCCAGGCTGTGGTCGTCATCGGCGCCGCTGTGTTCCTCGGGTTCAACAGCGAGGGCAACGTGGCCCTCGTTGCCCTGATCCTCCTCCTGATGGCGATCCTGTACGTCGGACTGGGCATGATGATCGGCGCGTCGGTTCCCTACAAGCTGGTGACCGGCCCCTGGATGGTGGCCCTCATGCTCACGATCTTCGGTGGCACCTGGGTGAACCTGGACGACATCGGCGGCCCGTTCCAGGCGGTGGCCGACGTGTTCCCGTTCGCCCATGCGCTGGAGGCGATCCGGGGTGTGCTGCTCGAGGGCGCAGGGCTCGGGGACATTCTGGCCGACATGGTCTGGGTGGTCGGCTACACGGTGGTGATCGCAGTCCTGTCGATCGGCGTCTTCCGCCATCGAATGACGGTGTGATCGTCGACGGCCTGGGCCGACCGCGCCGGTCCGGCAAAGCGACCAGCCGCCACTCGCAGCAGCCGCACCGAGCTCGACGGCAATAGAATTCCCATCGATGGTCACAAGCGCGACTGACGACGAGTCGGAGCCGGCTCCGACATCGGATCGTCCGACCCGTTCGTTGCGGGAGCAACGACCTCGGCTGCGGGATCGGGTGCCGAACCGACGCGAGCGGTTCACCCCCGTCGAGCGCCTCCGACGGCGGGCCGTCGAGTCGGACAAACCGCTGGTCGTGGGCGACCATCGCTCGACGGTCACCGGGTCGACCCGGGGGCCGGCGACTCGCTCCGCGTTTCGTCTGGTGTGCTGGAACATCGAGGACGGGCTCGACATCGACGGCACCATCGCCGGGCTGACCGGGCATCCGAATCTCACCAACGCCGACGCCATCTGCCTGCAGGAGATGGACCCCGACGGCGTGGAGCGGATCGGGCAGGAGCTCGGTCTGGCATACCTCTATATACAGTCGTCGCAGGACGAGCGCACGGGGCGAGGTTTCGGCAACGCCATTCTGTCGCCGTGGCCGCTCGACGATCATGTCGTCGTGCCGCTCCCCCGCACGGCCAAGGCCTACGGGCGGCCCCGGGCCGCGGTGGGGGCGACGGTGACCAAGACACGGCCCTCGGGTGGCGCCATGGCGGTATCGATCTGGTCGGTCCACGCCGAGATCCCGCCGTTGTCGCTCAGTCGTCGGGTTGCCCAGTTCACGGCGGTCGCGGCTCGGGCGATCTCCCCGAACCCCGACCACCTGTTGCTGGCCGGCGACTTCAACACCACGACCAGTACCGCGGTGGTGGCCATCGACGAGCTCTACGCCATGTTTGGTCTGGAGCGGTTGACCGAACCGGCCGGGCCGAGCCTGCGCCGGGCGGGGCGGCTGTTTCACCTCGACCACATCTTCGGTCGAGGTCTGGATGTGCAGGGCGTCGGGGTCGAGCGCACGGTGATCGCCAGCGATCATTGGCCGATCTGGGTCGATGTCGTCCCGGCCGAGGTATCTACGGACTAGGCCGACCGGCTACCGACCAAAACGGGCGGCCAGAGCGGCGATGTGCTCGGGATAGATGTCGCAGCAGCCGCCGATGACGGTGGCGCCGGCGTCGATCCATTCGGCGGCCAGATCGGCGTAGCGCTCGGCGGTGAGATCGTCGCGGCGTTCGAGGATCTGGGTGTTGGCGGCGTAGTCGTCGGATTCGACATGGTGCTCGGCGAAGGCGTTGGCGTAGGCGCCCAGCGGGGTGTCGGGCAGAAGCGGTCGAAGGGCCTCGAGTGCGGGGCGGATGACCTCGGGTTGGGAGCAGTTGAACAGCACGGTCTCGACGTTCGCCGCCGACGGTTCGGTCAGCAGGGCCGCCACCACCGACAGCGGTTCGCCCGACCGCAGAGTCGCCTCGGCGTGGCCCGGTGTGTCGTCGAGGGTGAACGCCAGCCACACCGGCTTGTCGTCCGGGGCGACGGCGTTCAGCGTCTCGAGCAGGACACGGGCCTCGGTGGTGCTGGAGATCGTCTCGCCGATCCACAGGTCGACGTGGGGGATCTGCGGTTCGATGAGGGTCCGCCACCGGTCGGGCGCCGTCTCGGGTTCGAAGTCATCGGGAACGTAGGAGCCGCACACCGGGGGGAGCGACCCGGCCACTCGAATCGGCCGGTTGGCATCCGCCGTCGCTTTCCGGGCCAGGCGGGCGGCCAGCTCGACCAGCTCCCGACCCCGGGCCTCGAACCGCTCGGCCCCGATGTGGAACGGCACGACGGCGTAGGTGTTGGTGATGACGACCTCGGCCCCGGCGTCGATGAAGTTGCGGTGGGCCTGGGTGACCTGGTCGGGAGCTTCCAGGAGAGCGAGCGCCGACCATTCGGGTTGGCGGAACGGGGCGCCGATGCGTCGAAGTTCCTTGCCCATGCCGCCGTCGAGGATCGTGATCGTGTTCACCATCCGAATCTATCCGACCTGTCGTCCGGTCGGCCGGGCTCGGACTCCCCGGCCGGGCTCGGACTCCCCGGCCGGGCTCGGACTCCGTCGTGTCGTTCTGGGGTTCCCAGCCCCCAATTCCGGGGCCGGGGAACCCCAGGACCAGTCGAGCAAGGAGGTCGACGCCGGCGTGATCCGTGGCCGCGGTTGTGCTTCCTGGGGTAGGGTCACACCATGAGCGATACCACGCCCGGTTCGGCGGCGGGGCTGCGGGCCCTGATCGTGATCGACGTTCAGAACGACTTCTGTCCCGGCGGGGCGTTGGCGGTCGCCGACGGTGATGCCGTGGTGCCGGTGGCCAACGAGCTGCTGTCCGACGCCGATGCGTTCGACGTGCGGGTGTTGACCCAGGACTGGCACCCGCCCGACCACCTGTCGTTCGCCGTGAACAATCCGGGCCACGAACCGTACGAGGTGATCGAGGTCTCCTACGGGCCGCAGGTGCTGTGGCCGCCCCACTGCGTGCAGGGATCGGACGGGGCGGCGTTCCACCCCGACCTGGCGACCGACCGGGCCGACATGATCGTGCGAAAGGGTTTCCGACCGGCCGTCGACTCCTATTCGGCGTTCTTCGAAAACGACCAGACGACACCCACCGGGCTGGACGGGTACCTGCGAGCCCGGGGCGTTGAATCGTTGACGATGGTCGGTCTGGCCACCGACTTCTGCGTGCGCTACTCGGCCGTCGGCGGGGCCGGGCTTGGTTATGACGTGACCGTGGCGCTCGACGGCTGCCGGGCCATCGACCTCGACGGTTCACTCGACGGCGCGCTGGCGGAGATGGCGTCGGCAGGTGTGAACGTCACCGGCTGAACCATCGTCGGTGTCGTTCACGGACCTTCCCCTGCGACCGGCCACGATACTGCCGCCGCGCGCCGCCGGTTGATCCGGAGCCGGCGGTCGATCTGCGTCGACCAGACACCGGCGACGCCGATGAGACCACAGCCGATGAGGGTGAGGGCGTCGGGGGTTTCGTCGAACGCAACATAGCCGATGGCCACGGCCCCGACGAGTGCGCTGTAGCGAAACGGGGCGGAGACGCTGAGGTCGCCGACCCGCACCGTTTGGATGGCGAAGACGTAGCCGACGATGAGGAAGCCGCAGGCGAAAGCCAGGTAGACGAGCGCTCGGGGGGTCGGCGGATTCCAGCCGGTGAACAGCGTGAGGACGCCGGTCATGGTGGTGATGGCGACGGCGGTGACGAGGGCGATCGGCAGGGCCGGGGTGTCGGGGGCGACGCCTCGGGTGGCGACCTCCCGGACGACGATGATGGCGGCGCTGGCGGCGACCACGAGCGACCAGGCGGAGAAGTCGGCGGGAGTGGGTCGCATGACGGCGATGACGCCGGCGAAGCCGAGGCCGACGGCGAGGTAGTGGGCGGTGGTGACACGCTCGCCGAGGAACAGCGCGCCCACGAGGGTGATCGCGAAGGGGACCACCATGAGGATGGTCTGGGCGTTGGCGAAGTCGAGGTTGACGAGGGCGGCGAAGAACAGCGCGGTGGACACCACTTCGGCGGCGACCCGGATGACCACGGGGCGGTTGAGGATATGGCGGCGGATGGGTTGTCGTCGTCGGCGAGTGGCGGTGAACGCCGCGAACAGGCTGGACATGGCGATGCCCCGGATGAACAGCGCCTGGTAGACCTCGAGCCCGGCGTCGGTGGCGGCTCGGATGAACCCGTCGTTTATGACGTAGCCCAGCGATCCGATCACCATGTAGAGCGACCCGAGGGCGTTGGGCGACAGTGCGCTCGACAGGGGCTGCCCGGGTCGGGCCCATCGCCGGGATCGGAGGCCCGTCATTCCTGCATCGTAGTGGTGCGGCTCGGTTGCCGCGGCTCGGGACCTCGGCCTCTGTCAGCGACGTCGGGGCCGGGGTTTGATGGCAGTGTGACCAGCAATCGACGGTCGATCGTGGCCGCCTTCCGCCATGACCGCACCTGAGGCGGACGAACCGTTCTTGGACCCACTCACCCCGTCGTTCCAGGGCGGCAGGCCGCGGCTCGTGGCATTCGACTACGACGGAACCCTGACCGTGGCCGATCGGCCGACCCATGCCGTGCTCGCAGCCCTGGCCCGAGCCCGGGCCTTCGGGCTCCTCGTCGTGTTGATCACCGGCAGGATCCTCGATGAGTTGGTTGTCGAGTTTCCCGACGTCGCCGACCATTTCGATGCGTTGATTCTGGAGAACGGTGCTCTGGTGGACGTCGGCAGCCGGCACCTCACGACAGCGTCGGCGATCGATCCGGCCGTGTTGACCTCGCTCGCCAACCGCCGGATCGAACACCGGTCGGGCAAGGTCATCGTGGCCGCCTCCGCCGCCGATGAACACTCGATCGTCGACGAACTGAACCAGTTGGGTCTCGAATACCAACTGATCCACAATCGATCCGAGCTGATGATCATGCCGTCCGGCGTCAACAAAGGTGTCGGCTTCGAGGCCGCTCTCGGCGAACTGGGCGTCTCACCCCACGACACCGTTGCGATCGGCGACGCCGAGAACGACCACTCACTCCTCAACACGGCGGAACTCGGTGTGGCGGTGGCCAACGCCGTCGACTCGCTTCGCCGGGTCGCCGATGTCGTGCTCGACCGCCCCGACGGCGAAGGCGTCATCGACCTCATCGATGATCTCACCAGTACGGCGGCGCTCTGGCATCGACGACAACGACTCCTGCTCACGCTCGGAAACGACGCCGACGGGGAGCCGGTCCACATCCCGGCCCACCCGGGCAACCTCATCATCACCGGCGGCAGCGGCGGCGGGAAGTCCTATCTGGCCGGGCTGCTCGCCGAGCAACTCGTCGATCTCGACTATTCGGTCCTCGTCGTCGATCCCGAGGGGGACCATGTCGGACTCGACGCGCTTCGTCCCGCCGTCGTCCTCGGCGACACCGGGCCCGCACCTCCACCCGACATCGTGGTCAACCTGCTCAAGCGCAGCGATTCGTGCGTGGTCATCGATCTCTCCGCCCTCACCGGCGACGATCGACGCCGCTACCTGGCCGACCTTCCTGCCGCGGTCGAGATCTGCCGGCGGATGTACGGTCGACCGCACTGGGTGTTCATCGACGAGGCACACCGCAGCGTCTCCGACGAGGCGGCGGTGGGGGCGATCGACCTCGCCGGGTCGGGCTACTGTCTCATCACCTGGCGCCCCGACGAGCTACCGCCGCCGTTCGTGGCCGGAACCGATACGGTCCTTGCCCTCACCACCTCCGACCCGGGCCCTGACACCGTCGACCTGGTGGCCGCCGTCGCCCGCGTCCCGCGGCGCCACGTCGCCGAACGACTCGCCGGCCCAACGGGCAGTGTCCTGGTGGCCGCCCGCGCCCTTCCGGGTCAACTCAGGCTGGCTCACCTCGGAACCCGTCAAACCCGCCACTTCCGTCATGAACACAAATACGACGCGGAAGGAACCCCGTCACACCGTGCGTTCTGGTTTCGCAATCAGCACGATCAGCCGACCGGTGCCGTGGCCCACAATCTCCACGAACTCGAGACGGAACTCAGCCGCTGTGGCCGAAGTGTGCTTCGCCACCACGCGCCCCTCGGTGACTTCTCCCGATGGATCAACGACGTCTTCCACTACCGCCGGCTCGCCGCCCGGATCGCCGCCATCGAAGCGGCGATCAAGCCGTCGAGTCCGGCGGCAACCATCGACGCCGCCCGGCTCGAACTGATCCGGGAGCTGCACCAGCGCCATCACGCGCCCGCCGAGGGCAACCGGCCCTGATCGCCGGCGACGTTGGGCCTCGGGGGGTTCGGTCCAATGTCGCTGTCGTTGCGGGGCCCGTGCCTTCCTCGCCCGGGGAGTTTGCGGGTCGTTTCGTCACGGCCGCCCGTCGGCGGCGTTGAACCACGTGTGAGCGCTCCTGTCGTCGTCATCCCACCCGACCCTCTCCAGCTCGCGGCCGAGGTCCTTCGCCGAACCGGTGACGACATCGCGGCGCGAGCCCGCCGGCTCCAGCGTGCCACGACCTCGACGGCGCTGAACGGCGCCGACCCGGGTTTCAGCCCGGGGGTGTTCCGCCGGCGTCTGTCCACCATCCGGGCTCGGCTGTCGGCTGCGGCGACCGAGACGGTCGTCGACGTCCATTGCGCGAGTCGGACCGTGGAGCAGGCGATCGCGGCCGACGCCGTGCTGGCGGTGAGTGCGGCCGGCGGCACCGTGATTGCCTCCACACTCGTCTCCAGACTCGACGTCGACCGGGGCTCCCCGATCGTTGGCCCGGACATCCCGCTCAATCCGATCTGTTATCTCGGGGAGCTCGGCCGGCTGGCGAACGAACTCGACGAACGGCTGCAGGTCTCGGCCGGAGGGTGCGTCGGTGTCTGCCTCAATGTGGCGTTCCAGGACGGCGTGCTCACCACCTCGGTCGGAGCCGGCCTGGCCTATTCGATCGGTGCAGACATGACGCTCAAGCCCATCATGTCGGAGGAGGAACGAACCATGGATTGGGAGGAGCATCGAATTTTCTTCAGCGCATTTTGGGCTGGGGGCGAGGTGACGAAACGGGTGAACCCGGACGGAACGACGGAACAATGGACGCCGCGAGCGTCAGCCGGGTTGTCGCCACTCAAGGCGGGCGGCGGATGGGTGTATCAGTGGAACAGGCGGGACGAGGTGTGGGACCGGTGACGACTGAATCAGTCATGGCCAATGCAATCGTGGCTTGGATCGGCATCGTGTTGATCTTCGGCCGGGTGCTCTACTACCAGGAGGGCATCAGCAATGGCGACATCAGCTGGCCCAACGTCGACCCGATGCCGAGTGTCGGTGAGTTCCGCTCGGCGTTGGCGGAATCGGATCGGTCGTGGCGTAGTTTCGTCACGCTGGGTCGGTCAACAGAGGCTGGGGGCATGCTGTTGCTGTCCACCGCGATCTCGGTGATGACCGCTGTCATGATCCATCCGGCGATCGGTGTCGGCTTGGCCGTCGCCTTCGTGTTCCAGATCACCGTCGACATCTACCAGTGGGTGTCGGTCGATCTGGGCCTCATGCGGGCCAAGTGGGGCTGGTGGCTGCGGAACACGAGGGCACCTGGCTGATCGTCGCTCCAGGATGCCGATCGGGCCCTGACGGAACGTCGGTCGCCGGCAGGCCGTCGGGTCTATACTCGCGCCCGTAGCGGAGGCACGATGAGCTGATGACGAAGACACCACTGAGGGATCTCGTCGTCGTGTTGCCGGGGATCATGGGAAGTGTTCTCGAAGGCCCGGGCGGGACGGCGCTGTGGGATCCCGGATACGGAATGGCCCGGCGGTTGTTCGGACATCGGAAATGGGTCCGCGAGCTGACGATCACCGGCCTCGACGACCCGGGAGACACAAGTCATCTGAACGGCGTGCGTCCGGTCTCCCTCGTGGAGTCGAAGGCGATCGTGCCCGGCATCAAGCGGATCGGCGGCTACAGCGAACTGCATCAGGCCCTCGACAACACGTTCGACCTGGTCGAGGGCGACCAACACGACCCGGCCCGCCGGCGGGGCAACGTTCCCCCCAACTACTTCCGCTTCGCCTACGACTGGCGACGCGACAACCGGGCGTCGGCCATGCAACTCAAGGAGCTGATCGACGTTGCGCTGCCGGCCTGGCGGCAGTACCGCAGCGACCCGAACGCCAAGGTGATCCTCGTCGCCCATTCGATGGGCGGCATGGTCGCCCGCTGGTATCTCGAGGGGGTCGACCCCAACACCAACGACCGGCTCGAAGGGTGGCGCAACGTCCGCGACCTGTACACCTTCGGCACCCCGTACCGGGGCTCGTTGAACGCCCTCCAGTACTGCGTCGAGGGATTCAAGGTCTCCTTCGTCGACTTCAGTGAGGCGCTCCGGGGTTTCACCTCGGTCCATCAGCTCCTCCCCCGGTTCCCGGCGATCCTCGATAAGCGGTCCGGTTCGGGCCAGTGGATCCGGCCATCGGAGGCGCGCCACGTCGGGTCGCTGGACGCCGCCAAGGCCGAGGAGGCCCGGTCGGGTTTCCACGAGGTGATCGACGGCGGCGTCCTGGCCCACCGGGACACCGACGGCTACGACGACCGGATGGTCAGCCCGATCATCGGGTTCGGTCACGACACCGACAACTCGGCGGTGCTCACCACCGGCGGACTGGAACTTCGCGCCGAACCGGCGGTCAACACCCCGGCGGCGTGGCAGCGGGGCGACGGAACGGTCCCGTACGTTTCAGCGGTACCGCTCGACTACGACGGACTGGATTCGGGGTGGGACAAGGCCGCGCCGCTGGAGTTCGTCAACAAGAAGCACGGCACCATGCAGACCGATGCCGATGTGCTGGCCCGGATCATCGCCAACAAGGTGCTGGCCACCCAGGTCGACGGCGGTGCGGTTCGGGCGCTGCCCGACGAGGGTCCGGTCGAGCTCGCGACGAGGCTCGCCGGCGGCCCGCAGATGGGGTTGAACCTTCCCGACACGGTTCCGGCCGGTACGCCGGTGCCGGTCACCGTTCGCCTGGCCGGTGTCGATCCCGACGAGGTGGAGGTGACGGTGACCGACCTCGGGTCGGGTGCGGCGGTGGGATCGGAGACGCTGGTTCCCGACCCCGACGGCACGGTGACGTTCGCCCTCGCCCCGGGGGACTACGAGGTGCGAGCGGCCAGGAAGGCCTACGTTCCGGGGATCGGGTTGCTCCACTCCAGCGACCTGGTGGCCGTCATCCCCGAGGAGGATCAGCAGGGAGCCAACGATGACTGACTGGATCTGGACCACCGTGGTGGAGACGGCGTTGGCCGAGTTCGTCACCCCGCACCGGGCGGTTTCGGCGCTGGGTGGCAGACCGACCGTTCCCGAGCACACCAGCTACGATCTCCGATCGCGCCACGAATACGATCGGCTCATCCAGGCCGTCTACGACGACCTCTGTGAGCGTCTGATCGAGTACGACATCGAGCCGGTCAACTCGACGACGCAGAAACAGCGGATCCGTACCCCGGAGCAGGTGATCGGCTCCGAGACCCGGCCCGGTGAGGGCACGTGCCTCGACCTGGCGCTGCTCTTCGCCGCCGTCTGTCTGGAGCGGTCGTTGCGTCCGATCGTCGTGGTCTTCACCGACCACGCCCTGACCATGGTGTCGAAGGTCGACGACGTGTCTCAGCCCAACCATGCCGGATCGGGGGCGTTCAGCGGCGGGGTGTGCCGGGACCAGACGGCGCTGGCCGGTCTGCTGGATGCGCAGAGTCACCTGGCGGTCGAGTGCACCGGGTTCGCCGTCACCAGGACCGCCGCCGGTCGGACCGACGCCGGGTTGCTCACCTTCGAGCAGGCGTGCGGTGCCGGCGCGGCGGCTGTCAACAACAAGGCCCTCCGTTTCGCCATCGATCCCTACGCGCTCCACCGGGCCGGCGTCGCCCCGCTGGAAACGGAGCTGATCGACGACGGGCGCATGGCCAACTTCCTGCGGGGTGTGAACGACGCCGGTAGGGCTGTGCACGCGATTGGTCGGATCGGGCCTGAACTGTCGATGGTGTCGATCCCGGACGAGCAGACGACGGCGCTGGCCAAGGCGTTCAAGGAGGTGTCGAAAACCTACGACGTGGTACTGGACGTGGCTCGCGACTGGATCGAGTTGGCCGTGGCCGGCGACATCGGTTCGGACCCGAAACTTCTGTCGTCGTTGATCACGGGCGACATCGTTCACCGCATCGAGACCATGCGGGGCCACTGTCACACGATCCGCGATCTCTACTTCACCGACATCGAGCCGACCCTCCAGACCCTCCTGGCCGACGACCCCGACCTCCTGGGCTCTGTGGAGATGGAGTTCAACTACCTGATCGGTGCCGACGGCGATTTCTTCGATCTCGCCGCCCAGGTCGGCGAGTACATCGTCGACTCGGCGAGCCGGGCGCTGTCGCTCCAACAGTCGGGCGATGCCGAGGGGGCGAAGAAGGTGATGGCGGAATCCGTCATGCAGACCGGACTGTTGCAGCGGGCGCTCGGCAAGAACCAACGTGAGCTTCGCGAGGTGGTGCGGAGCCTCAACATCCCGCTGGAGCCCGATGACGGTCCGGGCCCGGGTCCCGGTCCGGGATCGGGTCCGGGGCCGTCCGGTCCGGAGCCGTCGGACGGGCCCGACGGCGGAGCCACGGTCAACGTCCATGTCGAGAGGGGGGCCGCCGTCGGTGAGAATCAGGGGACGATCAACCTGAACTTCACCGACTAGGCGGGTCGGCCACGTTGAGAACCATCCCGGGAAAGGTTCCATGCCGAACCGACGAGATCTGAACCAACACGTCGAGAAGGGTGCCGCGGTCGGTGAGAACCGCGGCACGATCAACATCACCACGGTTCTGCAGGACCACGGTCCGCTCGTGGGCATTCTTGCGCTCGTCGTCGTTGCGGCCATAACCGTGGTGGCCATCGTTGCCATCAGCGGCGGGTCGGACGATCCGGCCGGGAACCTGGCCGCCACGGATGGCGACGTCGACGGTGAGGCCGACAGCGGGACCGGCACGTCACCCTCGTCGCCCAGCTCGACCACCGAAGATCCGACGTCGAGCTCGGTCACGTCGACCTCGGCGTCGTCGACCTCGTCCTCCGCCACATCGACTTCGTCGACCTCGACCGAACCGCCGCCGGTGATGCCGTCCGAACTCGACGGGCCGGTGCTGCTCAATGCGCTGCAGTCGATGGGGGTCGAGCCCGACGTCTACCATCGCCCGAGCAACCTTCCGTCGGGTACGGTCACCTTCGTCAGTCCGCCGGCCGGCTCCGAGATCGCGGTCGGGAGCCGGCCGCGGGTCGAGATCTCCACCGGGCGGGCGTCGGACACCTACCGGCAGATCGTGCTGCGTGACAGCGTGAGCATCGGGGTCACCACGGATCTGGTGCCGATCCAGCAGGACGGCTCGTTCGGCACGAGCCCTCACATCGATGTTCTCACCGAGCTCATAGACCGGGCCTTCGAGAACCCTCCCCCGCTACAGTTCGTCCCCTTGACCGCTCAGAGTCGGTTCACCGCAACGGTGACGGGCGAGGTCGATGTGGAGCTTGGCGGCTCGGATCCGGAACGGGTGCCCGATGTGGTGCAGCTGCTCTACACGGTTGATGGCCGCACCTACTACTTCCTGGCCGGCACGGAGTTCGCCGGCGAGCTGCAGCCGAACCTCGAGGTGCTCCGGGCCGGCGGCTGACGACCGTGGACGCGGCCGGTGACCTTCGACTAGAGTCACCCGGTATCGGTGATCGGTCGGGGCTGATCGCAGACATCTACAGTGCGAGCTGAAAGGCGGTTTCGTTCATGGTGGCTGCGCGTTTGCGTGCCTGTTTCGTGGATCCGGTGGTTCGGGTGTCTCGGTCGAGTGGCCGGGGCGGCGTGCCAGGCGATGCGCTCCTCGGGTGACAGGGAGGGTGTGATGGGTGCTGTGAGGAGATTGGCCGTGGCGGCGGCTGTACTGCTCGTGGTCGCCGGGTGCACAGGCGACAGCGCGGCACCGACGACGTCGTCAACGACACCCTCCACCTCGACGACCGAGCCAACAACGTCGTCCACCACGACAACGGCCACAACGTCGACGACGGATCCGCTCTCGGACGTGGAGGCCGAGGTTGAGGCCGCCTACCTGCGTTCATACGAGGTGTTCGTGGAGTGCTACCGAACCCTCCCGGACTGTGATCCCAACGAGGTCTTCCCCGAGGTCTATGCCCCACCAACCTTGGCAGCTCAGATCTTGGGCGTGCTCCAAACCAAGGATGAGGGACTTGTTTACGGGCCGCCGGAGGATCCCGATCATGCTCGAACCGAGGTGTTCGAGATCCGAGTTGATGACGACTCGACAATGGCTGTCGTCACTTATTGCACGTTTGCGGCCGATCAGGAATACAGCGTGAACGCCAACGGGGATCGGACGCAGACCGATGACAACGGTTCGGTTCTGGTCGAGTGGGGCGACGCTGCGATGTTGTTGGGGGATGACGGCGTATGGCGGTTGTCGGAGTTCGTTGATGAGACAGGAGAGGTCGTTGAGTTCCCCCTGGATGAACTCGATCAACGGCTTTCGGAAGGGAAATTATGCGGCGGATTGTTAGACGGGTAAGCACATGGCTATTGGTCACAGCCATAGTTGTGACTGCATTCCCAGCCGCAGCTTTCGCTGCCCGTCCTAATGCAAGAACAACTGAAGACTCCCTGATTGGCACCGCGGTCATCGAAGGCGGGTATGGCGGGGGCGGAGGCGGTGGCGGGTCGTCAGGTTGCGATTATGTGCCCGCCTCGTCGACGTTGGCCGAGTCGCCGCTCGGCGAGCAGACGGTCATCGGTGGGTTCGAGTACCGGTATTATTCCGAGATCTGCGGCGGGTCGTTCGTGCGGACGGTGTGGATCCGGCAGTACGACCCGGCCGATGTCTTGCTGGAGGCGTTCGATCGCGTGGAGCGCAAACTTCCGGCACCGACGCCGCTTATGATCTGGCCCGATCCCGACTTCGATTGGGCCTACGCCCAGGTGCCGATCGACTTCCGGGCCGAGCCCGGCGACTGGCAGGCCTTCGAGGCGACCGCCACCGCCTCGACACCGGTGCAGACCGTGTCGGTGACGGTCAGAGCCGAGCCGGCGGAACTCGTCTTCGTGTCCGGTGATCCGCAGGGGGTCAGTCCCGGTGCTTCCTGTTCCGGTGACGGTCCGGTGGCCGGGTACGATCCGCTGGTGCCCGGGGCGTGTCACTACACGTATGTCAATGCGTCGTCGACGGCCCAAAACGGTAAGTCGTTCCCGGCAACAATCGGTATCAGCTGGGACATCGACTACTGGTCGACAACCGACCCGTCCTACTCGGGCTCACTACCCGCGATCACCCGCGAGACCGTGTTCCCGATGGAGGTGGCGGAGGTCAAGATCCTGGGGGTCAACCGACCGGCGGGATGAGTCGAAGCGAACCGCCTCGACTCCACCCCGCTTCCGCAACAGACGATTCCGCACCCCTAGAATCATGAGGATGGATCTCGTCGAGGCCTTTGACGATGACCTGGTGTCGGTCGTTGCGTCCAGCCAGTCGGTTCAGCGGGGGCGACGGTATGCCCGTGACGGGCGGGTGTCGATCGTCGATCTGACGGACCGCACGGTAACGGCGTCGGTGCGGGGCACGGTGCCATATCGGGTGGAGCTGTCGATCGTCGGCGAGCAGGCTCGCTGGCGTTGCGGATGTCCGGTCGGCGCCCGGGGTGAGTTCTGCAAGCACTGTGTAGCGGTGGCCGGCGTACTCGGCACCGAGACGGAGACGGACGGTGACCCGATCGCGGAGGTTCGAGTCGACGAGGACGATCCGGTGGCTCGGTTCGTCGGTTCCCTGTCGACCGGGCAGTTGGTGGATCTCGTCCTGGAGCAGGCCGACCTCGACGAACGGTTCCGCACCAAGCTGTCGAGAATGGCTCACCTTCAGCAGACTCCCGACCGGTCCCAGGCCGATGCCAGCGTTGAGTCGCTCGACCTCACGGCCATGAAGAAGCAGGTCACGGCGGCGTTCGGGCGGGGGTTCGTCTCCTACCGGGAGGCGCCGGCGTGGGCGGCCCAGGTCAACGAGGCCATTGAATGGATCTCCAACGTGTGCGATGCCGGGCACTTCCGCACGGCGGCCCTGCTCGCCGAACACGCTCACGCTCGAGCCGAGACCGCCGCTGAACGGGTCGACGACTCCGACGGCTGGATCACCGACATCTTCCACCGGATTGCCGCCATCCATGCCACCGCCTGCGCTGAGGGGGCGTTCCCGCCGGAGGATCTGGCCCGACGGTTGATCAAGCTCGAACTCAACGCCGAACTCGACACGTTTCACCGCAGCGCCATCAGCCACGCCGAGGCCCTCGGTCCGGAGGGTTTGGCGCTCTACGGGAAGCTGGCGCAGGAGGCGTTCGACGCGCTGCCGGCCCATGCGGATCGCCACGGCCGGGCGTTTCGGGTCCGGCAGGCCCGGGTCGCGCACGCCATCGCCACCGGGGACCCGGATCGTCTGGCCGAGGTGCTGGCCGACGACATCGGCTCCCCCTACGACCACGTGGAGATCATCGACGCCTACGCCGCGACGGGCCGAACCGAGGAGGCACTGGCCTGGGCCGACCGCAGCCTCAGCGAATTCGCCGACCGCCACCACCAGCTCGTGCCGGTCCGGGAACGGCGGGCCGACCTGCTGCGAAGCCTCGGTCGGAAGCAGGAAGTCGCCGACATGTACCGGGCGAGCTTTGAGGCAACGCCGACCGCTGAGACGTATCGCCTGTGGATCGACAACGCTCCGGATGCCTCGTCGGCTCGACATGACGCAATCGCCTTAGTGATCGATCGACTGCCAAGGGCGGCGCCGTCGGCTGTCGCCGCTGAAGCTCCGAGCGCCGATTCTCGCAGTGCGATCGGGCGGGTCGCCACCAATCGGGCGCCGATCCAGGCGGTCGAGGTACTGCTCGCCGCCGATGACGAGGAACAGGCGTGGTCCGTGGCGCTTACGCATGGAGCGACGTCGGACCAGTGGCGCCAGCTGGGACAACGGCGCCAGCTCACCGATTCGGAGTCGGCGATCACGATCCTCGCCATGGACGCCGAAGCTGCTATCAACCGCAAGAACCGATCCGGCTACCGAACCGCTGCCGCCACCCTCGACCGGATCAAACGCCTCGCCGACCATGCCGGCCGACCGGAGCTGCACACCGAGATCCTCGACGACATCAAAACCCGTCAGCAACGCAAGACGTCATTGATGGAGT
>JAOTVU010000035.1 GCA_029863385.1 Acidimicrobiia bacterium | reverse complement strand
ATGAACGGGGGAAGGGCTGAACAGCAATGGTTCGCGGCGGAAGTCGTCGAGGCTCATCGGTTTCTCCAGTCTCACGGCCGACCCGGTTGCCGACCGCCGCCGAGCATAATCGACGACCGCCGAGCCGACGAACTACGGTGATCCGGCCTCCGCATCGACAGCCGCCACGAGATCCAGAAGGCGGGCAAGGGCGTCGAGCCGTTCGTGGTGCCCGGCGGATGTCGGGTCGGAGTCCGACGCGACGGTGACCCTCAACGTGTCGATCCCACAGGCTCGGTAGCGGCGGAGCCGCTCGCCGACCGTCTCGTCGTCGCCGATCAGGTTGGTGTGGAGACCGATCTCGATCGGCACGGTGGCTGCCGCCCGCTCACGGTCGCCCGCCTCCCACAGGGCCCGCACTTGGCCCACGGTGTCGGCGAATCCCTGGCGGGCGAAGACCTGGTTGTAGAAGTTGGTCGCCGACGAGCCCATGGCGCCGATCGTGAACGCGTAGCCGGCGGCGTGACGGCGGCCCGCGGCCTCCGGGTCTCCGGTGAACTCCAGACCGACCGCGACCGACAGTTCGAGGTCGTCGATGGTGCGTCCGGCATCCGCCGCCCCCTCGGCGATGGGTTCGATGAAGACGTCGGCTGACTCGGGCATGAACGCCGTCCCGATCCATCCGTCCGCCTTGGCACCGGTCAGCTCGAGGTTGCGAGGGCCCAGCGCGGCGATGTGGATCGGGATGTCGATGTCGGGTCCGGCAACCGGGGAGCGCAGCGCTCGTCCCTGACTGTCGGGAAGCGGGAGGGTGTAGACGTCGCCCTCGTAGGTAAGTCGCTCCCCGGCCACGATCCGGCGGACGATATCGATGGTCTCGCTCGTCCGGGTGATCGGCCGGTCGAAGCGGACGCCGTGCCAGCCCTCCATCACCTGCGGTCCGCTGGTGCCGATTCCGAGGACGAACCGGCCGTCGGACATGGTCTGGAGTGCCAGCGCCGACATCGCCAGCATGGCCGGGGAACGGGCGCCGAGTTGCACGACGGCGCTGGCCAGCCGGATCCGCTCGGTCCTCGCGGCCAGGTAGCCCAGCGGGGTGAGCGCATCGTACATCCACGCCTCGGGTACCCAGACCGAATCGACGCCGAGCCGTTCGGCCTCGACGACGAAGTCGAGTGACGCCTGGTCGAGCCCTGGCGGAGAGATGCCGATCTGCATGGCCGAAGTCTAGGACGGCGAGGGAACGGCGTCGCCGCCGGGCCGAGGCTGCGGACCCACGCTCAGCTCGAATGGCCGAGCCGCTTGCCGGCCCGCATCACCGACACCGGGCCATCCTCGGAGATCACGATGAGGGTGGCCTCCGGATCGTCATAGCTGTACCGCAAGGCCGAGATGTGTCGTGTTCCCCCGAACGGCTCCACCTCCGCCTCGGCCGCGACCGAAGGAATCAGGCGGACACCGAGTTCGGTGAGCATGCCGGTGTGGTCGAAGACGGCGGCACCGTCGACCTGGCCGAGCACGTGGTACAGCGGGGCGAGATCGGACGGACGGTCGATCTGGAAGTCGGGAGGACGACCGTAGCGACGTTCCACGCCGCCGCTGAGCTTGCCGTTGGGCGTGATCACGAAGGTGGCGCCGATGTTGCGGGCGGCCACGTCGTGGACGGCGAAGCGGAGCATCCGCTTGAGTACCTCGTGCGACAACGGCTTCACGGCGCAGACGCCGACGTCGAGCCAACGGCTGACCGGCGGTTCGAGTTGCCAGTCGAAGCCGAGCAGACGCAGCACACCGAAGGGCCCGGCCGCTCGCACCACGCCCGATGGGTGGCGCTGCACCACCGTTGCCCCCGATGCCTCGGCCACGATCGTGAGATCACGCTCGGAGCCGACAGTGCGATCGAAGACGACCAGGTCGTTGACACCGGACGAACCCCGGACGACGAAACTGGTGACTCCGTCGGCGAACCGTCGTACCGCCGAATCGGCCAGATCCTCCACTCGGCGGTGGGCCACGTTGATCCTGGTGCCTTCGGACCATCGCGTCGATTTGACGGCGGGCCGGACGATGGCACCGTAGCTGGGCACCCGGCGTTCGTGGATGCGGGGCCGGATGGCGTAGGCCAGTTCCTCGAGAACGGGATCGGGATCGCCGAGGCTGGCCAGGATCGAGGGATCGAGTTCGTCGAGCTCCTCCCGGAGCCGCCGCATCCGACCGGATTCGCCTGCCGCCGACGAAGCCGACCCTTGCCTCGAACGGGCGGACTCAGCAGGAGACATCTTCGTTTCGGTTCCTGTCGGCCATACGTTGCAGGCTAACGGCGACCGGCACCGGTCTACAGCCGCTCGAACACTGCGGCGATGCCCTGTCCGCCGCCGATGCACATCGTCTCGAGCCCGTAGCGGGCCTCCCGGCGATCCATCTCCCGCAGCAGGGTGGCGAGGATCCGGACCCCGGTGGCTCCGACGGGGTGGCCGAGCGAGATGCCGGAGCCGTTGACGTTCATCCGCTCGAAGTCGGCATCGCCGAAACCCCAGGCGGTCGTGCAGGCCAGCACCTGGGCCGCGAAGGCCTCGTTGAGTTCGATCAGGTCGATGTCGTTCAACGCCAGTCCCGCTGCAGCCAGTGCCTTCTCGGAGGACGGCACTGGACCGATTCCCATCGTGGCCGGTGGCACCCCGGCGGTGGCCCAGGACACAAGTCGGGCCATCGGACGAAGGCCCAACTCCTCAGCCTTTTGCGGGGTGGTCACCAGGCAGGCGGCTGCGCCGTCATTCTGGCCGGACGCGTTGCCCGCCGTCACCGTGGCCTCGGGATCCTGGCGCCCCATGATGGGTCGGAGTGTTGCCAGCTTCTCCATCGTCGTGCCGGGACGCGGATGCTCGTCGGTTTCGACGGTTTCGTCACCGACGGCAACGGGCACGATCTCGTTGGTGAAGCGGCCCTCCGACTGAGCTGCGACGGCCCGCTCCTGCGACGACAACGCCAACCGGTCCTGGGCATCCCGGCTGATGCCGTACTCGCGCCGGAGGTTTTCCGCTGTCTCGATCATGCCGCCCGGCACAGGATGGTGTTCACCACCGGCGGTGACCCGGGCTCTCGTCAAGCGATCGTGCAAGTGCACGCCGGCACCACCGGCTCCGTAGCGCATGTCGGCCGAGTAGAACTCGACCTGGCTCATGCTCTCGGCCCCTCCGGCCACGACCAGATCGTTCACACCGGTCTGCACGCACATGGCGGCGTAGATGGTGGCCTGCAGTCCGGAACCGCAGCGGCGGTCCAACTGGAGACCCGGTACCTCGACCGGGAATCCGGCGTCGAGTGCCGCCACCCGGCCGATGGCGGGCGCCTCGCCGTTGGGGTAGCACTGGCCGAAGATGACGTCGTCGACCGTCCCCGGGTCGATCCCGGTCCGTTCGACGAGCGCCTGTAACACCGTCGTGGCCAGGCGGGTCGGAGGAACGTCCTTGAAGACGCCGCCGGCCCGGCCGACGGGGGTACGGAGCGGCTCGCAGATGACGGCGGTCCGTCCGGCAGCGCTCATGGTTGCGGGCTCATGGTTGCGGGCTCATGGTTGCGGGCTCATGGTTGCGGGCTCATGGTTGCGGGCTCATGGTTGTGGCGCCTCCGAGATGGCTGAGCTGCCGGGCCTCAAACGGGCCGATCAGCGATTCCGATCGAGAAAGGCCTGCATGCGTCGGCGTTTGTCGTCGCCTTCGAACAGCAGCGCCTGGGCGGCGATGTCGAAACCGGTTGTGGCCGGTCGATGCTGCCGCAGTGCGAGTTTGGTCAGCTCGAGCGCCCGCCACGACCGTTGACCGATCGTGTCGGCCATTGCGATGGCGGCGTCGAGGAGTTCGGCGGCGTCATGCACGGCGTCGACGAGCCCTGCGTTGAGCGCCGAATCGGCATCGACGACCTCACCGGCGTAGAGCATGCGCCGGGCCAGGCCGATTCCGACAAGGGCGGGAAGCCGCCAGTTGCCGCCGGCACCGGCCAGAATCCCGAGGTTGAGTTCGGGTTGGGCGAATCGGGCGGTCGGGGAGCACAGGCGGTGGTCGCAGGCCAGCGCCAGTTCGCAGCCGCCGCCGTAGGCGGGTCCGTCGACGACGGCGATCGTCGGCCAGCGATGGGCTTCGAGGCGTTCGAACAGCCCGGCGTTGATGGCCCGTAGTGCGGCGTCGGCGTCGCGTTCGATCAGCTCGCCGATGTCGGCGCCGGCGACGAACATCCCGGGGTTGGTCGAGTGGAGAATGAGCACCGCCGGATGGGCCCGGTTCGCCTCGGCGAGGACGGCGTCGAGTTCGTCCACCATGGTCTGGTCGAGGGCGTTGCGCTTGTCGGGCCGGTCGAGCCCGACGAGCAAGACACCGGGCCGCCGCTCGACGGTGATCACGTCCATGAGTAGAACCCCTCTCCCGACTTCCTCCCGAGCTTGCCTTCAGCCACCATCTGCCGCAGCAGATCCGGTGGCTCGAACCGCGGGCCCAAGGTGGAGGCGAGATGTTCTGCGATTCCCAGACGTACGTCGAGACCGACCAGATCGGTGAGGCGCAACGGACCCATCGGGTGTTTGTAGCCCAGCTCCATACCTCGGTCGATGTCCTCGGCGGCTGCCACCCCCTGCTCGACCATTCGGATCGCCTCCAACCCGAGCGCGAGCCCGAGACGGCTGGTGGCGAAGCCCGGGGAGTCGTTGACGACGATCGCTGTCTTGTCGAGCCGCTCCACCCACCGCCGGGACGCTTCGACCGTGGCCTCGTCGGTCGCCTCACCGACCACCAGTTCGACGAGTGAGGACACCGGGACCGGGTTGAAGAAATGCATGCCGATGAATCGTTCGGGAGCCGATACGTGGGTGGCCAACTCGGTGATCGACAGGGAGCTGGTGTTGGTGGCCAGCAGCGTGGTCGGATAGTGATCGGCCAGCTCGGCCAGGACCCGAGCCTTGAGATCGACGAGCTCGGGCACGGCCTCGATGACGAGGTCCGGCTCGGCGTCGGGAAGGGTGTCGACGATGTCGAGCCGGGCCAGGTCGGCTGCCACCAGTGACGCCGGGTCGTCGGCTTTGCGGTGTGCTCTGTTCAGGCCGTCGGTGACCCGGCCGAGCGCCGCTTCGGCTGCCTCGGCCGATGCCTCCCGCACGGTGACCGGGCACCCGATCTGCAGGAGGTTCTGGGCGATACCGGCGCCCATCGTTCCGCCACCGACGACGAGGACGTGCTGGCTGGTCGGGTCGTTCACGTGAGCGTTCCTTTCGAGGCCGGCGGCGCTGCCGGCCCATCATAGTGACGGGCGCCGCCGCCGGACGAGCCGCTCGACTCACCGCGAATCGACGGACCGCCCTCCAGGTCGCGTGTACCGTCACCGCATGGAGCTTTCCGCCGACCGACGGGCGCAGTTGTTCGACGCCGGAGCAAGCGCCCTGCGGTTCAACGCTCCGATGAGCGATGATCGGGCAGCGCAACTGATCGACGAACTCAGGCGGCATGAGCCCAGGGCCGTTGTCGACCTCGGATGCGGCCGGGGGGAGCTGGCGCGCCTCGTCGCCACCCGACTGACCAATGCGACGGTCATCGGCGTCGACACCGATGCCGCAGCGATCACCGCCGCCCGCCGGCTGGCGGTGGCGTCGGGACTTGGCCGACGGATCCAGTACGAGGTCGCCGATGCCGCCACGTGGACCGGTTCGGTCGATGCTGCGATGTGCGTCGGTGCCTCTCACGCCTTCGGCGGTCCGGCCGGATTGTTCTCACGGCTGGCCGATCTGGTTTCGACTGGTGCCGCGGTGGTTGGTGACGGTTTCTGGGAAACCGATCCCGACCCCTGGTGCAGCGCTGCGTTCGGTGAGCTACCCCGGGGAGTCGACGGTCTCGCGGCCCTCGCGGAGGCGGCGGGCTGGGCGGTGGTCGCTGCCGATCAGTCCACGCAAGACGAATGGGACACCTTCGAGGAAACCTGGGTTTCGGGTGTGCGCTCGATCGGTACCGCAGCGGCCGACGCCTTCGCCGAGCAACGAGAACGCCAGTACCGCGATCGTTACCGGACGGTTCTCGGGTTCGCCTGGCTGGTGGTCACTCGGTAGTGGATGTGGCACCGGCCGCTCGCAGGATGTCGACGACCTCGTCGTGCCCCTGTTCGAGAGCCAGGTCGAGTGGCCGACGGCCGGACCGGCCGACACCTCGATCGAGATCGAGATCGAGGCCGATCAGGAACCGCATCCGGTTCGGCAGACCGCGCCATGCCGCCACCTCGAGCTCATCGTGGAGGAGCTCGGCCGGCGGCGTCAGCCGGTCACCGAAGCGTCGATACCACGGACCGTTGTGCGGTCGGCCGAGACCGAACTCGTGGAGCAGTCGTAGGTGGGTCGGGTCATCATGGGCCGTTCCGGCCAGGCCGTTGTTGTAGAGGCCCTGGCCGTCGTTCGGGTCGGCCCCAGCCTCCAGCAGGATGCGCACCAGGCGGTCTCGATCCGGGTGGGGTGGCTGGTCGCCTTCCCCTCGTCCAAGCGCACCGGTCAGGGCGGTGAACGGCGGCACGAGACCGTGCCAGAGGAAGCCGGCGTCGGGGTCGGCGCCATGAGCCAACAGCAGTCGTACGGTTTCGACCGCTGAACAGTCGGCACCATCGGCCATCTCCCGGGAGTAGGTGCAGTACAGCAGGAGCGGCCACCGGTTGGGACCGGTCGGTCGCTTGGCGGCGGCACGATCCTCGTCGAGCGCCTCGGCCAGCCTCCGGTACTGACCGGTGACGGCCATGGCCGCGGGCGACCCTGTGCCCAGCGATGGATCAGCTGCCAGTAGCCTCGTCGCCTCGGCCAGTCGGGCATGCACGTCGATCGGGTTGTAGCTGACGCAGGCGAGGGTGACGAACCGGTCGACGGGGCTCATCGCCGACCCGGCGCCGGAGCCGGTCTCGATGTCGGCCGGATCGGATCCGGTGTGCTCCCTGGCCAGCTCAACGCCGGCTCGGAGTTTCGGCCAACTGCCGAATCCGTACAGGCGGGCGATGACCAACTGGGCGTCGGATCGGGAGAAGGAGTCGAGATCGTCGAATGACCGGGTCAGTTCGACGGAGCGGGGGTGGAACTCCCGCACCATGGCCAGCGCACCATCATCACGGGTACGGACCAGTTGCTGAACCAGCTTGGCCTGCTTCTTCAGGTGCTCAATCGATGCGTGCTCGGGGAGCGGAATGGACGGCGTGACAGCCCCTTTCGTGCGATGCCCGATGTACGCATCGGCGGGCTGAAAGAGGATGTTCGGATACTTCGTCGACTGTCGACTCAGTCGATCAGGGTGTTGGCGAAGATCTGCCAGGCCAACGCGCTCTTGGCCACGAAGCTGAGGATGATGTAGGTGCGCTCGCCGACGACGTAGTCGGCAAACCGTCCGACACCCCGATACTGCAGCCACTGGACAAGGGCGAAACAGTTGAACAGCACGAAGATGCTGACGAGGATGCCGTAGACGAATCCGGGAGGGCCCTCACCCTCGGTGGACAGTGTCAGGTAGGCAACGAGGGCCAGCCACGGGGCGATGCCGGCGATGCAACCGAACCAGAACGGGGACCACCACACGCGCTCACCGGGGCGATTGGCGACCTCCATCACCCAGCCGAACAGGATCATGGACACATTGGCGATCGAGATACCGATGAGTGCGGCGATGTCGGTGATGCCGACGATGAGCGAGATCAGAATGATCATCAGCGTCGACGAGAACGAGTACTCGACCCAGCGGAACCGGTTCATTCCGTTTCGGATCTCGGACTTGTACTTGGCGAACCCACCCGGAACGACGACCAGCACGTGGAACAGCGATGACAGGAACATGAACGCAGCCGTCATCGGGGCCAGCGGTACTTCCATCAGTTCCTCGAGGAACCCCTCGGAGATCGGCGTCCCCGGAGGACCCGCCAGGTTGAACAGTGAGACGGGCAACGAGAAGTCGTTGCCCAACACGATCATGGCCAGCCCGGAGACCAGGTGGAGCAGAGCTGCGCCGATGTTGAGGTTTCGGAGACGCCCGAAGACGTCGTCCGAGATATCGAGCGCTGGCTTGGTGTTCATCATTGTTGCCGACACGGTCTTGGATTTCGTCGAGGACGCATTCTTGGATGCGGTTGAAGAAAATTCCGCTCAACCGTACGGCCCGATTGTAAGCCGGATCAAATTCTGCCCGGGCTGGTAGGCGAAGTGATGATGCGATGGCGCATCGAGGATGGCGAGGTGGCCTCTGGCACGGGGGGAGAGGCGACCAACGTCGGTTCGCCCCAGCGCCGTCGCTCCACCGATTGTCGCTGCGGCCAGGGCCTCGTCGCTCGTCATGTGCATGTCGCGGACCGCCAGGGCGAGACAGAACGGGATCGACGTCGTGTAGCTGGAGCCGGGGTTGCAGTTGGCGGCGATGGCGACCGTGGCCCCGGCATCGAGCAGGCGGCGGGCGTCGGGATACGGCTGCCGGGTCGAGAAATCGGCTGCCGGGAGGAGGGTCGCAACCGTGTCGGATCCGGCCAGTGCGTCGATGTCGTCATCGGTCAGATAGGTGCAGTGGTCGACCGACGCGCAGCCCATCTCGACCGCCAGCCGCACCCCCGAACCGGGTCCGAGCTGATTACCGTGCAGCCGCAGACCGAGACCGGCGTCCCGGCCGGCTTCGAGGACCCGGCGGCACTGGTCGGCGTCGAATGCACCCTCCTCGCAGAACGCGTCGATCCACCGGGAATGCGGGGCCGCCGCGGCCAGCATGTCGCCACAGACCAGATCGATGTAGTCGTCGGGGCGGCCGAGATACTCGTGGGGAACGAGGTGGGCGCCGAGGAACGTGGTCTCGGTGGTGTGGCCCTCGGCCACCTGGAGGGTACGAGCCTCGTCGGCCACGTTGAGGCCGTAGCCCGACTTGATCTCCATCGTCGTCGTGCCCCCGAGGTGAGCGCGGCGGAGTCGTTCGGTCACCAGTCGATCCAGCTCGATCGATGAGGCGTTGCGGGTGGCGTCGGTGGTGACGCGGATGCCGCCACCGTCGTAGGCCTGTCCGGCCATCCGGGCGGCGAACTCCTCCGCCCGGTCACCGGCGAACACCAGGTGACTGTGGGAGTCGACGAAGCCGGGGATGACGCACATTCCTTCGGCGTCGATCCGGGTGTCGGCAACGGCGCCGGCTCCGGTGACCTCCTCGACGAGGCCGTCGGTGATGACCACGGCTGCATCGCGTCGGATGCCGAGTGGACCGTCGCCCAGCGCAGGATCATTGGTGACGAGTAGGCCGATGTTGTCGATCACGACGGATCTGGCAGCGTCCCGCCCGGACGTTGCGCGTGAATCCTGCCAATTCGGATCAGCGGTCATCGGTGAGCTCCTGTAGTGCGGCCACCAGCTCGGTGACCACGTCGACCGTCATGTGCCGGCGGTCGGCGACGACACGGCGGCCATCGATCACGACGTCGGTGACGTCGGCGGCCGATGCTGCGAACAGCAGCGCGGCCAGAGTGTCCGGTCCGGAGCGGTCCACGGTACCGGCGGTCCGGATCGAGTCGACATCGACGGTGACGAGATCGGCCCGTTGGCCGACGGCGATCGTTCCTGCGTCGAACCAGGCAAGCGATCGGTGGCCGACCGTCGTGGCCATCGCCAGCAGGTCGCCACTCCGATGCGACCCGCGAGTCAACGAACGCAAACGTTCGTGCAGCTCGACCAGCCTCGCCTCCTCCAACACATCGATCACCGCATGGGAGTCGGACCCGAGACAAAGACTGGCCCCGGCCTCGACCAGCGCAGTCGACGGACCGATGCCGTCGCCCAGATCCCGTTCGGTGGTGGGGCAGAAACAGACGTTGGTTCGGGTCGAGCCGTAGGCCTTCACATCGGCGGGCGAGAGGTGGGTTCCGTGCACAGCGGTGAACCATGGGCCGAGGAGCTGCTGACCGAGGTGTTCGGTCGGTGTGACACCGTAGTGAGCCTGGCAGGCTGCGTTCTCCGCCGGCTGCTCGGAGACGTGGGCGTGGAGAACGGCGTCGTTGTCAGAGGCCCAGCGTCCGGCGGCCAGAATGCCGTGCTCATCGACGGCGCGCACCGAATGGACGGCGGCTCCGACAATGGCGTGGTCGTAGGAGCGGATCGCCCCTGACAGCGCGTCGATCCGGTGCCGCCACCCGTCGACCGTGGTGTCCCGATAGCGAATTTGGGCACCCTCGACCGGCCGGTGGCCGCCTGCGTCAAGACCGCCGTGCTGATAGATGGTGTCGAGCAGGGTGATGCGGATTCCGGCTTCGGCCGCCGCCTCGACCAGGGCGAGGCCCATGGCGTTCGCCTCGTTGTAGGGTGTCCCGTCGGGTTGATGGTGGACGTAATGGAACTCGCCGACTGCAGTGATGCCGGCACAGGCCATCTCTGCGAACACGGCCCGGGCCAGGCGGCGATACGAGTCGGGATCCAGCCGCTCGGCCACCGAGTACATGATGTCCCGCCAGGCCCAGAACGATCCCCGATCCGCTTGGGTTCGACCGCGCAACACCCGGTGGAAGGCGTGGCTGTGAGCGTTGGCCAAGCCGGGGAGCGTCACGCCGTTGCGTCGATCGGCACCGGGGGAGGGATCGACGTCGACCGCCACCGACCGGAACCGGCCGTCGGTTATCTCCACCTCGACCCGGTCGACGATCCGCCCGTCGACCACCGCGGCCTCACACCAGATCTTCACCGGCTCAGGAGCCGACCCGTTCGACGAAGGCGGTGATGCGTTCGACGAAGGCGTCGCGCTGGTGGGCGTTGAACTCGTCCCAGGTGGCCAGCGACGACGGGTCGGCCCGGTCGACGATCAGCACGCCGTCGAGATGATCACATTCGTGCTGCCAGGTTCCCGCCGTGAGACCCCGGAGCGTCGCCTGATGCTCGTCGCCGTGCCCGTCGCAGTAGGTGACCGCGATGTTGACGTGGCGCATCACGTTGCCCCGAAGCGGCACCGACAGGCAGCCCTCGTTGATCTCCACCAGCTCGTCGTCGAGTGGGTTGATGACCGGATTGATGGCCACGGTCAGCGGGATCGGCGGCTTGTAGGGGTAGCGGGGGTTGTTGGTGACCTCCATGACGACGGCCCGCAGTCCGACACCGATCTGCGGTGCCGCCAGGCCGGCGCCGTTGGCGTGGTGCATCGTGTCGATCAGGTCGTCGATCAGACCCTGGATCTCCGGCGTGGTGACGTCGGCCGGATCGATCGGCTCCGCCACCTGTCGGAGAACCGGGTGACCGATCTGGAGGATGTCACGCACCGCCATTGGTCAGACCCCCTCCGCCATCGGCACCCGCACGCCCCGCTCGGCCGCCACCTCGCGGGCCCGGTCGTAGCCCGCATCGACATGGCGGATCACCCCCATCGCCGGATCGTTGGTGAGGACACGCTCCAGCTTTTGAGCGGCCAGGTCGGTGCCGTCGGCCAGGGAGACCTGACCGGCGTGGATGGACCGGCCGATACCGACGCCGCCGCCGTGATGCAGGCTGACCCAGGTGGCCCCCGAGCAGGTGTTGACCAGACCGTTGAGCAGCGGCCAATCGGCGATGGCGTCGGACCCGTCGGCCATGGCCTCGGTCTCCCGGTAGGGGGAGGCGACCGAGCCCGAGTCGAGGTGGTCGCGGCCGATCACGATCGGCGCCGACAGTTCACCCCGGCGAACCATCTCGTTGAATCGCAGTCCGAGTCGATGCCGCTCACCGTAGCCGAGCCAGCAGATGCGGGCCGGCAGCCCCTGGAACGCCACTCGATCCGAAGCCATCGTGATCCAGCGGTGGAGTGGCTCGTCGTCCGGAAACTCTTCGAGCACGGCCCGGTCGGTGGCGGCGATGTCGGCCGGATCACCGGACAGCGCCACCCACCGGAACGGGCCCTTGCCCTCGCAGAAGAGAGGTCGGATGTAGGCGGGCAGGAATCCGGGGTAGTCGAAGGCCCGATCGAAGCCGCCGAGCTTGGCCTCGGCCCGGAGGCTGTTGCCGTAGTCGAACACCTCGGCCCCGGCGTCCATGAAGCCGACCATGGCCGAGCAGTGGGTGGCCATGGCGCTCCGGGCCCGACGGGTGAACTCGGTCGGATCGGTTTGGCGTAACGTCGCGGCCGCCTCCAAGGTCAGGTCCTGGGGGACGTACGACAGCGGGTCGTGAGCGCTCGTCTGGTCGGTGACGATGTCGGCTTCGACACCGTCGGCCAGCAGGCGGGGCAGGATCTCGGCCGCATTGCCGACCAGACCGACCGACAGCGGCTGCTTTGCCGCCTTGGCCTCGGCAACCCGGGCCAAGGCTGAGGTGTAGTCCGGGGCGATCTCGTCGAGGTAGCGGTGATCGACGCGACGTTCGAGCATGTGGGGGTCGACGTCGACGATCAACACGACGCCGTCGTTCATCGTCACCGCCAGCGGTTGGGCGCCGCCCATGCCACCGGCGCCTGCAGTGATCGTGAGGGTTCCGGCCAGCGTGCCGCCGAAGCGGGTGCGGGCGATCTCGGCGAAGCACTCGTACGTGCCCTGGAGAATGCCCTGGGTTCCGATGTAGATCCAGGACCCGGCCGTCATCTGCCCGTACATGGTGAGGCCCTGATGCTCGAGGCGCCGAAACTCGTCCCAATCGGCCCAGTCTGGCACGAGGTTGGAGTTGGCGATCAGGACCCGGGGCGCCCATTCGTGGGTGCGCAGAACGCCGACGGGCTTCCCCGACTGGACCAGCATCGTTTCGTCGTCGGCCAGCGTCTCCAGGGTCCGGAGCATGGCGCGGTAGGCATCCCAGGAGCGGGCGGCCCGGCCGGTGCCGCCGTACACGACGAGTTGGTCGGGATTCTCGGCCACCTCCGGATCAAGATTGTTCTGCAGCATCCGATAGGGGGCCTCGGTGGACCACGATCCACATGTCAGCGACGAGCCTCTCGGTGCGGCGATATTCGAGACGGGGGTTCCGATGTCAGCCATGATGGGGAGGCCACCTTTCGTTCCGCCGACCGGCGGTTCCATGGAGAGGTTCTCCTTGCAGTCTGTCCGCCCGACGACTAGATTGTCAACAGTCAAAATCAGTTTTCAGCTAATGAAACAATGGCGAGGACGAGCAGCCGTGGCGAAGTCGGATCCCAACAGCAACACGGCGAACGATGACACGACTCAATCGGTCGTTCCCCGATCCGTCGGACGGGTCCTCGATCTCCTCGAAATCGTCCTGGCCGAACGGCACTGCAATCTGACCGGCGCCGCCGAGCGGGCAGGGCTCAACCCGTCGACGGCGCTGCGCCATCTTCGGGCTCTCGAGGCCCGCGGCTACCTGTCCCGCGGCGACGACGGGGCGTATGGTGCCGGTCCGACGATGTGGCGACTGGCCACGATGTTCGGCGGGGCGGAGCCGGTGGAGCGCTTGATGGCCACTGCGCAGCCGCTGCTCGACGAGTTGGCGGCCGGCTGCGGGGAGTCGGCCTATCTGGCGGTGTCCGACCGTCGGGTCGCCACCTACGTCGCCACGGCGGAGAGCCCTCGGGCCATTCGTCATGTCGGCTGGATCGGTCAGACCGTGCCCCTCGAGGGCACCGCCGTCGGCGTCGCCCTCGACCAGCCGGGCAGGTGTGCCGTCCGAACCGGTGCCATCGAACCCGACATCACGGCCGTGTCCCGAGCGGTGCCGGCCGCTTTGCCTTTCGATATCGCCATATCGGTCATCGGTCCGGCCCACCGCATGGACACCACATCCATCTCCGCGATCGAGACGGCCCTGGACACTCTCGTCGCCCGGTTGGCGGCCGATCTCGGAAAAGCACAGGAGACTCCGTCATGACCGTTGAACTCGACGGGTACACCACAACCATCGACGACGTGATCGCCGTGGCCCGGGATGGGGCGCCGGTGTCGATCACCGACGCCGCCCGACAACGGATGGCGCAGTCAAGAGCGATCGTCGAGCGACTGGCCGAGGGTGAACCCAAGTACGGGATCTCCACCGGATTCGGCGCGCTGGCCACCGTCGCCATCCCCGCCGACCGGCGCACGGCTCTCCAGCTGGCCCTCATCCGCTCCCATGCCGCCGGCATGGGGCCGGCGGTCGAGGACGAGGTGGTCCGAGCAATGATGCTGCTTCGGGCCCGGACGCTGACGATGGGCCGCAGCGGCGCCCGCCCCCGGCTCGCCCAGGCGTTCGTCGATCTGCTGAACGCCGGTATCTCACCCGTCGTTCCCGAATACGGGAGTCTCGGTGCCAGCGGTGATCTGGCTCCGCTGGCTCACGCCGCCCTGGCACTTCTCGGCGAGGGCGAGGTCGCCGTTCGGGGTCGGCGCCGACCGGCCGGGGAGGCGCTGGCCGCCGCCGGCCTTGCGCCGATCGAGCTCGTGGAGAAGGAGGGCCTGGCGCTGATCAACGGCACCGACGGCATCCTCGGGATGCTCTGCCTGGCCGTGCACGACGCCGGCCGACTGCTGGCCACGGCCGACCTCGCGGCGGCCATGACGGTCGACGGCGTGCTGGCCACCGACCGCCCCTTCGCCCACGATCTCCAAGCCCTGCGACCGCAGCCGGGCCAGGTCGACAGTGCCGCCAACCTGCGGAATCTGCTGGCCGACTCGGGCATCCTGGCCAGCCACCGGGTCGACGACCCGAGGGTGCAGGACGCCTACAGCATCCGCTGCACGCCGGCGGTGCACGGTGCGACCCGCGACACCCTGGCCCATGTTCGTGGGGTGGCCGAGAACGAGCTGGCTGCGGCGATCGACAATCCGATGGTGCTGCCCGACGGCCGGGTCGAGTCGTGCGGCAACTTCCACGGTGCACCACTCGGATTCGCCGCCGACTTCCTGGCGATCGCCCTGGCGGAGGTCGGGGCCATCGCCGAGCGTCGCCTCGATCGGCTGCTCGATCGTAATCGCAACCACGGTCTCTCCCCGTTCCTGGCCGACGAGGTCGGTGTCGACTCGGGCCTCATGATCGGTCATTACACGGTCGCCTCGATGGTGGCGGAGAATCGACGGCTGGCCGCTCCGGCGTCGGTCGACTCGCTCCCCACATCGGCCCTGCAGGAGGATCACGTGTCCATGGCCTGGGGCGCTGTGCGGAAGCTCCGTCGAGTCATCGCCAACCTCCGTCGAATCCAGGCCGTCGAGATCACGGCCGCCGCCCGAGCCATCGATCTACGAGCTCCGCTGGCGCCGTCGCCGGCCATCGGAGCCGTTGTCGAGGTCCTCCGAAACCACGTGCCCGGTCCGGGACCCGATCGCTATCTCGCACCGGAGCTGGAGGCGGTCGACGGGCTGTTGCGAGCCGACGCCTTCGTCGAGACGCTGAGGACACACGGCCTCGAACTCCTGTAGGCGCACCGTCGTGACCTTCGCCTCTACGAACAGGCGCGCTCTCGAACGACGATGGAGACGGCACGGTGCCTACATGGAGGTGAGCCGTGAGCTACTTCGGTAAGCCCATTCAACGGGTCGGTTGGCTATTCGTTCTGGCGACCGTCACCGGCGTTCTGAGCGTTCTCATCATGAGTTCGACGCTCGGTGACGAGGATCTGCTGGCCGCCGTCAATGCCAATCAGGGTGCCATGCTCATCGGCCAGCTGCTGATCCTCACAATGCTGACGGCGATGACCGGAACCGCCGTTCTGCTTGCGCCGATCCTGCGGCGCCACAGCGAAACGCTGTCGCTCGGCTACGTGCTCGCTCGAACGCTCGAGGTGATGACGCTCGGGATCGGGCTGGTCGCCGGGTTGTTGTTGCTGCCACTGAGCTGGAACGCGCTCGAGGCCGGAACCGATGCCGCCGCGGCAGAGTTGTTGGCCGACACCCTCAAGACCGCCAACGACTGGACGGGCTATCTCGGGGCGCAGATGGTCTTCAGTCTCTCGGCCCTCGTCCTGAACTGGGGTCTGTTCCGCTACCGGCTGGTGCCGCGTTGGCTGTCGGTGTGGGGTCTGATCGGCGTGCCCCTGATGTTCCTGTCCGGCCTTCTGGTGATGATCGAATCGCTCAACTCGAGTGCGTCGGCGTTGAACGCTCTCGTGGTTCCGCTTGCCGTGCAGGAGATGGCGATGGCCGTCTGGATGATCGTGAAGGGGTTCAGTGATGGAGCCCATGTCGACACCGACACCGATTCGGGGCACGTACGACCCGAGCGACTGGGTGTGTGATCACCGGGCACTCCGAGGATCCGCTCGGCGATGATGCTGGCGATAGTCGTCGGCTGAGGGCCGGCCGCTCGAAACGGACACGTTCATGGGGCCACCGTAGTCTCCGCAGTCCACTACGATCACGACGTGTCCGCCTCCCTCCAACGTCGAACCACTGATTTCGTCGCCGAACAGGTCGGACCGGTGGCGTCGAGTCGCCGCCTGAGCGGAGGTGACGTGGCGCACTCCTTTGTGGTCGATCTCGTTGACGGACGACGGGTATTCGCCAAAACACACGCCGCTCCGCCCTCCGGGTTCTTCACCACCGAAGCCGCCGGGCTGACGTGGTTGCGAGAGCCCGAGGTGGTCAACGTTCCCGAGGTGCTGGCGGTCGCCGACGAACCGCCTGTCCTCGTCCTGGAGTGGATTCCTCTCGGGGGCGGCCGCCGATCACGAGAAGGCGAAGCCGACTTCGGACGCTCCCTGGCCCGGCTGCACGGAGCCGGTGCGCCGTTCTTCGGCCGCGAGGACGGCCGCACCACCGGTAGCCGCGGCCTGCCCAACGAGAAACGTCCGACCTGGGCCGACTTCTACGCCACTCAGCGGCTGCTTCCCCTGGCCCGCCTGGCGGCCGAGGCCTACGCCCTACCGGCCGACACGACCGCCGGCCTCGAACGTATCGCCGGTCGGCTGACTGACCTGGTTGGACCGCCGGAGCCCCCGGCTCGCCTCCATGGTGACCTGTGGGCCGGCAACCGACTGATCGACGAACACGGGCGGAGTTGGTTGATCGACCCGGCCTGCTTCGGCGGCCACCGGGAGTTCGACCTGGCGATGATGCGCCTGTTCGGCGGCTTCGATGGCACGGTGTTCGCCGCGTACCAGGACGTCCGGCCGCTGGCCGACGGCCACGAGGAGCGGGTACTCCTCAATCAACTCGCTCCGCTGACGGTTCACGCAATCAAGTTCGGTGGGCCGTACGTGTCGGCCACCGCCGATGCAGTCGCCCGCTACCGGTAGCCGGCCCCTGCCGATCGGGCGAGCATCGCGGACTTCCGTTTCACGGAGCGGCTGATGCCAGCGGCTGCCCCGTCTCCAGCAAGGTCTTGAGGCCGGCAACGATGAGTGGAATCCCCTCCATGAAGTTCGATGCCTGCCTGCTGTCGGCGGCGAGGTCGTAGTACTCGACGGTGATCCTGGTCAGGCCGTCGCTCTCGTCGACGATCCAGGCCATATGCGCTGGGCCCTCACGCTCCAATGCCGGGTCCCACCGGGGGTGGAAGGTCATCTCCAACCGGTGGGGGGCGTCGGCGGCGATCACCTCGCCGTCGGCCACCACGGAACCGTCGGGAGCCAGGTAGCGAAGCGGTTCACCCGGCACCCAGGTCGACTCCACCCTGGTGCCGTAGAAGTAGCGGACGGTGGAGTCGCCTTCTGTGATGGCGGTCCAGGCCTCGTTCGGCGTGCAGCGCACGTAGGTCTGATATCGATGGCTGGGTACAGGCATGGTTTGCTCCTTGTGTTGGTGGTGGACGGTGACCGTGGCGCCGAGCGAGGCCAGGCCGCTCACCAGAGGTTCGGTGTAGTTCACGATCCAGCGGTCGTGGATCAGGCGGATGGGAACGGGGTTGAGGTAGTGATGCTTGCTTCGGCCCGCGGCAACGGTGGTGACGAGATCGGCGTCGGCCAGGACCCGGAGATGGTTCATGACGCCGTAGCGAGTCATCGAAGGCAGATGGGCACACAGCTCCCCGAGCGTTTGACCGTCGCGGTCGCGGAGGCGGTCGAGGAGAAGTCGTCGGCTCGGGTCGTTCAGGGCCTTGAACACGGCGTTGACCGCCTCGGCCTCATGATTCCAGGAATCGACTGTGGGAGCCACGGATTGATTATATGTGAGTAAACACTCACATGACAAGAGCCTGACAGCATCGTCACATGCCGCGCGCCGGCCGAGGAACGAGCACACTGAGGATCGGGTTGAACGGTTTTAGGCTCACGACGAGGCCGGATGGCAGTTTGTACAACGTAAGGGAGAGCGTGAACCCGAGGGTGCCCGGAGTGTGCAGTTCCCTGGCGGCGTGCGGGCGAACTGCGTTATCTTCACGCGGCTCGAATCGTCGGGGAATGTGGACGGTTCGAAATCGAGCGTTCACAAGGTCGCAACAGCGTCGCTGCTGTCGGTCGGGGAGATTTGAATTATGATGCCTGACACACCTACACGACCGGAGTCGAGTTGAGCGGCAAAGAAGCGGTACTCGAAGTATCGAACCTTACAACGGAATTCCATACGCCGGACGGTGTCGTGTACGCCGTGAACGGCGTGGATTTGAGCCTCAGACCGGGCGAATTCCTTGCCGTCGTAGGTGAAAGTGGTTCGGGCAAGAGTGTCACGATGATGTCGATGCTGCGGCTCATTCCCATGCCGCCGGGCAAGATCATCGACGGCCAGGTCGACTTCGAGGACCAGGATCTCCTTCGCCTCGATGTCGAAGACCTTCGCTCGGTTCGTGGTGGCAAGATCGGATTCATCTTTCAGGATCCGATGACGTCGCTGAATCCGGTGCTCACCATCGGCAAGCAGATCACCGAATCGCTCGAGCTTCACACCGACCTGTCCGACGCGGAGATGAAGAAGCGCGCCGAGGAACTCCTCAGTCTGGTCGGCATTCCCGATGCCAAGCAGCGGCTGAAGAACTACCCCCACGAACTGTCCGGCGGCATGCGACAGAGGGTCATGATCGCCATCGCCCTGGCCTGTTCGCCGAAGGTGATCATCGCGGACGAACCGACCACGGCGCTCGACGTCACCATCCAGGCCCAGATCATCGAGATCGTCCGCGATCTGCGGGAGAAGCTCAACACGGCGGTCATCTGGATCACCCACGATCTGGCCGTGGTCGCCGGGCTGGCCGACCGGGTTGTCGTCATGTACGGCGGCAGAGTTGTCGAACAGGCGTTGGTCGGCGATCTCTACTCCCGCCCGCAGCATCCCTACACCCGTGGCCTGTTGAACTCGTTGCCCCGCCTCGACCAGAAGGGCCACGAGCTGAGCGCCATCGAGGGCCAACCGCCCAGCCTGCGGTCGGCCCCCACCGGCTGCTCGTTCGCACCGCGTTGCCAGTACGCCCACGACCGCTGCTGGACCGAGATTCCACCTCTGGCGGAGATCGCCTTCGAGCATCGCTCCGCCTGCTGGTGGGACATCGACAACGAGAGGCCCCGACATGACTGACGTGATCGACTCGGTCGACGCCGCCCCCGCTGCGGAGCGCGAAGTTCTCGTCCGAGTCGAGGGACTGAAGAAGCACTTCCCGATCATGAAAGGCGTCTTCCGGCGCCAGGTCGGCGCAGTGCGCGCCGTCGACGGCGTCACGTTCGACATCTACAAGGGCGAGACGCTCGGCCTCGTGGGGGAGAGCGGCTCCGGTAAATCCACCACCGGGAGGGTCATCCTCCAGATCGAGCCCGTGACGGAGGGCTCCGTCCGCTTCCAGGAGCGGGAGCTGACCGAGGTCAAAGGCAACGACCTCCGGTCGATGCGTCCCCGGATGCAGATGATCTTCCAGAACCCTCATGCGTCGCTCAACCCCCGGATGACGGTGGCATCGATCATCGGCGAGCCGCTCAAGGAGCATTCCGACCTCGACGCCGACGGTCGCCATGCCCGCGTCGAGGAACTGCTGACCATCGTCGGGCTCGACCCCTCGCATGCCAACCGCTATCCCCACGAGTTCTCCGGCGGCCAGCGCCAGCGCATCGGTGTGGCCCGCGCCATTGCCCTCAACCCCGAGTTCATCGTGGCCGATGAACCGATTGCGGCGCTCGACGTGTCCATTCAGGCCCAGGTCGTCAACCTCATGGAACAACTCCAGGACGAGCTCGGCCTCACCTATCTCTTCATCTCACACGACCTGAGCATGGTCCGACACATCGCCGACCGGGTCGCCGTCATGTACCTCGGCCACGTTGTCGAACTGGCCGATTGCGACGAACTGTATGAGAACCCCCAGCACCCCTACACCAAGGCCCTCAACTCGGCCGTGCCGGTCCCGGATCCGGTCGTGGAGGCCAACCGCAAGCGGGTCATTCTCGAGGGCGACATCCCCAGTCCATCCAATCCACCGCCCGGATGTGTGTTCAGCACCCGGTGTCCAGTTGTCGAAGATCGCTGCCGGGTAGAGGTCCCGGAGTGGCGTCAAACCACCGCAGGTCATTGGGTTGCCTGTCACGTGGTCGCCACCAAAACGCAATAGCAACCGTTGTTGCGTCGCCCATAACCTTAGGTAAGGACACGTACCCATCTGATCCCAAGATGGTACGCACATGAGCCGGCACCCCGCCGGCAGGGAGGAATGTTCAATGAATCGATCGTTATTGCTGAGGCTGCTTGCGTTGCTTGCGGTCTTCGCTCTGGTCGCCGCCGCGTGCGGAGGCGACTCGGAGGAGGACACAAGCGGCGAGGAGACCGAAGCCGAAGAGGCCACCGACGACACTGCGGATACCACCGACGAAACGACGCCGGAGGAAGACGCCGCACCGACCGGCGAGGCCGGCTCCGGCGGCGAGGTGCTCCTGCTCCAGTGGCAGGCCCCGTCGCAGGCCAACGCCCTGCTGTCCACCGGTACCAAGGACCTGCTCGCCTCGTCGCTCGTGATCGAGCCGCTGGCCTGGTACGGCCCCGACGGTGCCCTGGTTCCCGCTCTGGCGGCGGAGATCCCGACGGTTGACAACGGCGGTGTCGCCGAGGACTTCATGTCGATCACCTGGACGCTGAAGGACGGCGTCGTCTGGTCCGACGGCACCCCGTTCACCGCCGATGACGTTGTCTTCACCTGGGAGTACTGCACCGATGAGGCCACGGGCTGTTCGGCCGACTTCACCCAGGTCGATTCGGTGACCGCCGATGACGCCGGCACCGTTACCGTCAACTTCACCGATCCGTTGCCCTATCCGTATCTGCACTTCGTGAGCTACACCCAGCCGATCATCCAGCGGGCCCAGTTCGCCGACTGCGTCGGTGCCGCCGCCGCCGGCTGTACCGATCAGAACTTCGCTCCGGTCGGTACCGGTCCCTACTCGGTGACCGATCTCCGCCCGGAGGACACGGTGACCTACGCCATGAACCCGAACTACCGTGGTGTGGCCGAGGGCAAGCCGTTCTTCGGCACGGTGACCATCAAGGGTGGCGGCGACGCCGAGTCGACCGCTCGCTCGGTCCTCGAGATCGGTGAGGCCGACTACGCCTGGAACCTCCAGGTGGCACCGGAGATCCTGGAGCCGATGGCGGCCGCCGGGAACGCCGTGCTGCTGTCCGGTTTCGCGGCGAACGTCGAGCACATCAACCTGAACCAGACCGATCCCGACGCCGATCCGCCGTCGGAGATCACCAACCCGCACCCGATCCTGTTCAACAATCCTGAACTCGCCCGAGCGCTGTCGTTGGCCATCAACCGAGACGATCTGGTGACCGTCGGCTACGGCGCCGCAGGTGTGCCCACCTGTACGGTGTGGCCGGTGGGCGACCAGTATTCCACCAACAACGATTGGTGCCTGACGCAGAACCTCGAAGAGGCCAACCAGATCCTCGATGATCTCGGCTATGTCGACACCGATGGTGACGGCGTCCGTGAGACCGATGATGGTCTGCCGCTCGACTTCACCTACGCCACGTCGACCAACGCCGTGCGTCAGTCGAACCAGGAGCTGGTCAAGGCCAACTGGTCCGAGATCGGTGTGAACGTCGAGATGACCAACGAGGACGCCTCGCTGTTCTTCGACGGCACCTGCGCCAGCGACGCCTGCATCTGGAAGTTCTTCAACGACATGGAGATGTTCACCAACGGTTCCAGCGGTCCCGACCCCGTGAACTACCTCCAGAGCTGGAAGTCCGACCAGATCCCGAGTTCGGCCACGAGCTGGGGTGGCGACAATATGCCTCGCATGCAGTCCGCCGAGTACGACACCCTCTGGGATGAGACGGCCCAGCTGGCCGTGACGGATCCGGCCTACACCGACAACGTCAAGCGGCTCCAGGACCTCATGATCGAGTCCGGAGCCGTGATCGCGTTGATCCACCGGGCCAACGTCTCCGCCATCAGCTCCGACATCACCGGTATCGGCGACCTCAACGGCTGGGATTCGGAGTACTGGAACATCGCAGACTGGGTTCGCGGCTGATAACGCCGGGAAACCGGGTTTGTAACTTGTAATGGCACGGGAGCCTCTCCGATACTGGTCGGAGAGGCTCCCGCATACTCACACGATGAGGCACGAAGGACAGGCAGCCAATGATTCAATACGTGATCCGGCGAACATTGTTTGCCATCCCGACCCTGCTGATCATCAGCCTCATCATCTTCGGCATCCTGGACTTCGCGCCGGGCGACCCGGCATCCCAGTTGCCGTTGACCATTCCGGCCGAGGTTCGAGAACAAATACGTGAGTCGCTCGGATTCAACGATCCCTTCCTCATCAAGTGGTGGAAGTGGAACACGCAGATGATGGTCAACGAACCGATTCACTGGTTTGAACAGTTCACCAATACGTGTGTCGGAGACTGCGAGAGTCGAAGCCGGATCATCTCATGGTCCTCGCGGGCCCCGGCCATGGACATCATCGTCCAGCGGTTACCCCAGACGCTGTGGATCATGGGCACCTCGTTCATCCTCGGCACCCTTCTCGCCATCCCCGTCGGCGTGTACTCCGCCTACAAGCAGTACTCGCTCTTCGACAACGTCGGAACCCTCATCACGATGGTCGGCTACTCGGTGCCGGTGTACTTCACCGGGATTCTGGCCATCCTGCTCTTCTCGGTGAAGCTGGGCTGGTTTCCGTCGTTCTACAGCACCACGCACAACGTCGAATGGACGAGTTGGTCCAGTATCTGGATACAGATCAAACAGATGATCATGCCGGTGTCGGTGCTGACGTTGTTCAATGCGGCATCGATGAGCCGGTTCACGCGGGCATCGGTCCTGGAGAATCTGAACCTGGAATACGTGCGCACCGCCAGATCGAAGGGTCTGGGCGAGATGAAGGTCATCAACCGTCACGTGCTCCGCAACAGCCTCATCCCGGTGGCGACCCTCATCGCACTCGCCATACCCGGTATCTTCTCCGGTGCCATCCTGACCGAGACGGTGTTCCGCATCAACGGCATGGGCCAGCTCCTCATCACCGCCATCGGGCAGGGCGACGTGCCGATGGTGCAGACCATCACCTTCCTGTTCGCCGTCCTGACGGTGGCGTTCAATCTGCTGGCCGACCTGACGTACGGCTTCCTCGACCCACGAATCCGCTACGACTGAGGAGCTGACTCATGACGGTAGCAACACCCGATGCAGCAATAGTCGATGTGCTGGATGATCTGGGCGAACATCGGTCGCTGTGGAGCGACGTCTGGCGCCAGTTCCGGCGTCACAAGGGGGCCATGGCCGGCCTCGGCATGTTCATCTTCATCAGCCTGGCGGTGATCATCGGTCCGTTCGTCTACCCGTATGACCCCTACGCCCAGGACCTGACCATCACCAACCAGGGCGCGTCGCTGCAGCACATCATGGGCACCGACAACCTGGGGCGCGACGCCCTGGCCCGGCTGTTGATCGGAGGTCGCATCTCCCTGGCCGTCGGCTTCGCCGCCATGGCTGTCGGACTCCTCCTCGGCACGTTGGTCGGCGTGCTGGCCGGCTTCTTCAAGCGACTCGACGGCCCGCTGATGCGCCTGACCGACCTGTTCCTCTCGCTGCCGCAGCTCCCGCTCCTGCTGGTGATCATCATGCTGTTCCGGGAGCCGCTCAAGGACTCTCTCGGACCGAACCTCGGCATCTTCCTACTGGTGGTTTTCGTCATCGGCATCACCGCCAGCTGGATGAACACCGCACGGGTGGTCCGAGGCGATGTGCTGGCGATCAAGGAGGAGGAGTTCGTCCTCGCCGCCCGCAGCATCGGCACCAAGGAGAACAACATCGTGTTGCGGCACATCCTGCCCAACGTGTTGAGCTCTGTGACGGTGGCCGCCTCGCTCGGTACGGCGACCGCCATCATCACCGAGTCGGCCCTCTCGTTCCTCGGCCTCGGGTTCCCGGCCGACTTCCCGACCTGGGGCCGTCTGCTGTCGGACGGTACCGACTATCTGCAGATCAATCCCTGGCGGGCCATCGGTCCGGGGGCACTGATCTCGCTGACGGTGCTCAGCGTGAACTTCGTCGGCGACGGTCTGCGGGACGCCCTCGACCCACGGCTCCGCTCCAAGGGCTAGGCCCGCCCTCCGGGCTTGCGCAGAACGGGGTTCAGCCGGCCTTCCAATCGGGCTGACGCTTGTCGGCCCAGGCCCGACGACCCTCCACGGCATCCTCGGTTGCGGCCACGACCTTGCGCATGGTCTCACCGAACCGTACGGCTTCGATCCAACCCATGTCGGCGGTGCGCCACGCCACCTCCTTGGTGGCGCGTTGGGCCAGCGGTGCCGCCGCCACGAGCGTCTCAGCCCAGGCCCTTGCCTCGTCGAGCAACGCGTCGTGTTCGACGAGGCGCCACACCAGGCCGATTTCGTGGGCTCGAGCAGCCGACATCGACTGCCCGGTGAGCAGAAGCTCCATCGCATTGGCCCAGCCGATCCGGTGTGGCAGGCGGATGGCCCCCACGATGGTCGGAGTCCCGATGGTCACCTCTGGATAGGAGAACCGAGCGTGTTCGCTGGCGATGACGAAGTCGCAGAACAGCACACCGGTGAGTCCGTAGCCGATGCAGGGCCCCCCGACAGCGGCGATGGTCGGCTTGAACAGCTCCATGCCGCTCTCGAACGAGTTGATCGTCGGCTTCTCCCAGAACGTTCCTCCGAACGTGCCGACCGCACCCTCACCGTCGACCAGATCGGCCCCCGCGCAGAAGGTGGGCCCGTTGGCGGTCAGGATGGCGACCCAGGCGTCGTTGTCGTCCCGAAAACGATCCCACGCCGCGTTCAGCTCCCCGCGGACGGCACCGTTGATCGCGTTGTGCTTGTCGGGTCGGTTGAGCGTGATGGTGGCGACGTGGCCGTCGAGTTCGTAGAGGACCAGGCTCACAGCCGGTGACCCAGGCGATCGGTTGGCATCATCCTCCGCTCCACACCCGATTCGCCTCCGGGTCGTCGGTGGAGAACGGCAGCTCGTCGATGGCCGACCAGAGTTCGTCGGGTAGCTCGGCCGTGGCCCACTCGATCGACTGGGCGACCCGTTCCGGTTTGGACACGCCGAGCACGGTGTTGTCGACCAGCCGGCTCCGCATCGAGAACTGCAGGGCGACCGCACCGAGCGGGACCTCGTGCTCCCGACACAATCGTTCGAGTTCGCGCACCGGGGCCGTGTCGGCCTCGTCGGCCTCCTGATAGTTGATCTTGTCGAAGTTGTCCGATCCCTTGGCCAGCATCCCGCCGGCGTACGGTGCGGCGTTCATGACGCCCATGCCCTGACTTCGGGCGTATTCGAACAGTTCGGTCGCCCGACGATTCAGCAGGGTGTAGCGATTGTGGTTGAGGACGACGTCCCACGGGTGCCTGCGCACGATGTCGAGTTGGATGTCGGTTCGACCCATCGCCACGCCGAGGGCCGAGGTCAGGCCCTCCTCCTTGATGGCGAACAGCTCGTCGATCGCCCCGCCGGACAACGTGATCTCACCAAGATCGCGGGCATGCTCGGGATCGTGGAGGTGGAGGATGTCGACCCGGTCGACCCCAAGCGCTTCGAGGCTCTCCTCAAACGACCTGCGGACCTGGGCCGCGTCGAAGCGCAGCGTCTCGGACTCGCGATCGACCTTGGTCGACAGAACGAGGCCATCGGGCTTGCCGCCCCGTTCGGCGAAGACCGTGCCGATCCGTTCCTCGGCCCGACCGAATCCGTAATTGCGGGACGTGTCGAGAACGTTGACGTCGCTGTCGAGGATGGCGCGCAGGGTCTCCAATGCTCGCTCCTCGGAAACCTGATACCCGTAGGTGTCGGGAAGGCTGGCCAGTGCCGAGGTGCCGAACGTGATCGGACTCACCTCGAAACCGGTTCGTCCCAGAGGTTGTCGGGGAAGGGTCAAGCGTTTCTCCTGGCTCACTGATCGGCGTGTCGACGACGGCCGGAATCGGACGGGATCACGATGGACGGATCGGGTTCTTGTAGGTGTCAAGATAGGTGATCTCGTGAACCGGGGGCCGAACCGCCGGTTTGAAATCGGTTCCCTTCGTCCAGGCCACCGGGAGCAGCGCGGCCTGGGTCATGTGGTCGGGAATGTTCAACAGCTCCGCCGCCTCCTCCTCCAGCCCGAGGTGCAGCGTGGTGAGGCAGCTCCCCAGGCCACGGCTACGCAACGCAAGTTGGAAGCTCCACACGGCCGGGATGATCGAACCGAACAGGCCGGGGGCCGACACGCCCGGCTGGCCCAATCGGCCGATGATGAGCGGGATGACGAGCACGGGCACCCGACCCATGTTCTCGGCGAGGTAGTTGGCGGAGTCGATCACGCGCCCGGTTTGGGTGTTCGGATCGACCTCCCGCTCCTGTGAACTCAGGTAGTCGGCGCCGGCTCGACGGTAGATGTCGGCCAGCGCCTCCTTCTTCTCCGGGTCCCGGATGACGAGCCACCGCCAGCCTTGACGATTGGACCCGGTCGGCGCCTGTACCGCCAGCTGTAGGCACTCGAGGAGGATCTCGTCGGGCACTTCCCGATCGAGATCGAGGCGCTTGCGCACGGCTCGCGTGGTCGACAGGAGGGCGTCGGTCTGACTGAGGTCGAATTCCATGGCCCCAAGTGTGCCGCGCCGAGCCCGAACCGGCCAGCTACTCGATCCGAATCTCGTGGGTGATCGTTCTGGTGTGCGGCTCGAACCCCAACCCTCGGTAGAGGCTGGGCGCCCCGGTCGGGTTGTCGGAGTCGACACCGAGAATGGCGTGGTCGAGACCGTCATCGGCAAAGGCGTGCAGTGAACGAATCATCAACGCCGACGCGGTGCCGCGACGCCGGTAGTCCCTCAAGGTCCCCACGCCGCCGATCCACGCCTCCTTCCGACCGGTTGTGGCATCGTCGGCCTCGTAGCGATCGTTGATGCAGTAGCCGATGACCGCACCGTCGTCGTTCAAGGCAATCCACGACAGATCCGGTCTCGTGGTCGAAGCGTTCATTCTCGTCTCCCACCTGGCCCGACTCGTGGGGGTCGATCCCCAGTGGTCGGCGAAGGCCTCGTTCTTGACGACACGCACCTCCTCACTTCGCTCCTCCGTCCACGGCGTAATCGTGATGCCCTCGATTTCGGTCCGTTCGAGCGGAGGCAGGTCGGTGAGCGGACGGAGCAGCTGATCGAAGTACCGGACCGGCTCGAATCCCATCCGGGCGAACAACCGGTGGGCCGACTCGACGAAGTCGTACTCGTCGACCCGGATGTATTTGGGGAGATCGGAGCCGGAGGACCGGAGCTGCTCAGCCGCCCGGTCGATGGCCCAGCCGAGCAACTGCCGGCCCAGGCCCACCCCTCGGTGCTCAGGATGAACGAGGCCGATGACGTAGCATCGTTCGAGGCGGACCTCACTCGGCAGATACATCGTGTGGGCATACCCGACGACCTCGTCGTCCACCTCGACCAACAGCGAGTCGGAGGCCATGTCGCCCTGGTCTCCGGTGAGGTCGTCGACCAGCTCCTCAATCGACAGCACTTCCGCTATGCCGTCCGACGCCCGGGTGCGGTTGACCAGGTCGAGAACGGTATCGAGGTCGGCCTCGGTGACCGGCCGGATCAGGGGAACGGGCATGGGTGCAACGGTAGTCGTCGACAACGTCGCCAGCCGTCGATTTTGCAGCCTGCCGGGGCGCCGTCAGCGGCGTGGTGAGGGAGGGTCGCTCGGTGGTCCGGCGAACAGCTGGGCTTTTTCGAGCCAATCCCGTGCGGCGTCGCCACGGACTTCGAGGTCGGTGTCGGCGACGTTGCGCCGCTGGCTCGTCACCAGGCAGAACTCCAGTGCGGAGCCCCGCACCGTGCTGCCGGCGTCGTCGGGGCCCCAGATCCAGGTTGTTCCGGACGGTGCGGTGAGTTCCACCCGTACCTCGCCCTCGGGCACCTCCAGACCCCGGTTGACGTAGGTCCAGGAACGGGTGATGTAGCCGAGCTGGGCGATGTGGCGGAGGCGATCGGTGGCCGGACGTTCGACGCCGATCGCATCGGCGATGTCCTGGCCGTGGGCCCACGCCTCCATGAGCCGGGCGGTGAGGAACGACTTGGACCCCATCGACGGTCCGTACCATTCGATCCGGGTGTCGTCGGCCAGGGTCGCCGCGGCGTCGGCGAGCTCCCGCCGGCCGGCCCGCCAGTGTTCCAGCAGGTCGACCGACGACATCGCCCGAGCCTCGGCCAGCGTTGCCGCGTCGGCGCCTTCCGGATCGGCCAGATGGCCGACAAGATCGTCCCGCATCGCCCGGAAGCGTTCAACATCGACGATGGCGGCCGCTGCGGCACGATCGAAGTAGGCAAGGTGGCCGATCTGATCCCGGATCGACCAACCGGGGCTTGGCGTCATCAGCTCCCACTTAGCCGGTTCGAGCGGAGCCACGATCGCGTCGAGATCGGCCTGTTCGGCGAGAAGGTCCTGCCGCACCGAAGCGGCCGTGATCGGGGCGTCGCTCATCGGCCCGACCCTAGCAGTGGCTGGTCTGACAGCCGTACCCCGGTCGTTCGGATCGGCCGGGGTACGGGTTCGTGGTCGAGCTGTCGGGCACGTTGTTGTGCCCGGCCGAGGCCGCGTTGGATCGGCGACTAGATCGGAAGCACATTCCAATACCACGCCCAGACACTCATGCAGACGCCGGCGAGCAAACTGCCCAGGCTGCAGGCCAGCGTCCGAACCTGAAGCAACCCGCTGCGGGGTGTCAGGCCGATGGTCACGGCGAGCGCCACGGTCGCCACGACAACCGCTGCGGCGGCCGCCTGTGCCACCCTGATCGGCACGGTGAGGCCGGTGCGATCCCGATGTGGGCGTCGCCGCAGGCAGTCGCCCCTTGACACCCTGGCCCCTCGGGAACGCGATGTTCTGTCGGCCATGGCCGGCGGACGGTCGAATCAAGCGATCTGTGAGACGCTTCACCTGAGTTCGAAGACGGTCGAGACCCACGTTCGGTCGATCTTCCAGAAGCTAGGGCTACCATCCGACGACCACAATCACCGCCGGGTGCTTGCCGTTGTCACCTGGCTGCGCGCCCAGTAAGGCCCGCCGGGCCCGGCTGTAATCTTGGCTGTGTAATCTTGACAGTCAAATATTACCGCCCTACGGTGCTCCCATGCATCGCTCGTTGCTGGCTCCGCCGCTGACCTCCACCGTCGACCCGTCGTCGGAGGTTTTCGTCAAGAACCGATCCGATGTGTTGGAGCAACTGGCCACCCACGACGAGCTGCTGGCCGTCGCGCTCGGTGGTGGCGGTCCTAAGGCAACCGAACGCCACCGATCCCGGGGACGGTTGCCGATCCGGGAACGGATCGCCAATGTGATCGACCCCGACACGCCGTTCCTCGAGATCACACCCCTGGCCGGCTACGGGTCCCAGTACGCCCTCGGCGGTGGCATGGTGGCCGGCATCGGCATCATCGCCGGAACCGAGTGCGTGATCATGGGCAACGACCCAACCGTCCTTGCCGGTGCGCTCACCCCGTACGCATCGAAGAAGTGGATGCGGGCGCTCGAGATCGCCCGGGACAACCGCATACCCTACATCAGCTTCGTCGAGTCGTCGGGTGGCGATCTGAGGATCGACCGCAAGAACGGCGACGGTGGCTCCGATGAGGGGGCCGACGCGGCGTCGGCGGCCGTCGGCAGTGCCGTGGTCCCCGAGCACTTCGCCGAGACCGGCCGGTTCTTCTACGAGATGATCGAGCTGTCGAAGATGCGGATCCCCACGGTGTGCGTCGTCTTCGGCAATTCGACTGCGGGCGGCGCCTACCAGCCGGGCCTGTCCGACTACAACATCTTCATCAAGGAGCAATCGCATGTGTTCCTGGCCGGTCCGCCTCTGGTGAAGATGGCCACCGGCGAGATCAGTGACGCCGAGACCATCGGCGGCGCCGAGAAGCACGCCGAGATCTCGGGTCAGGCCGAGTACCTCGCCGAGGACGAGATGGACGCCATCCGGCTGTGCCGGGAGGTGGTGTCGCACCTCAACTGGCGCAAACCGGATCGAGGTCCACGTCTCGTCGACGAGCCGCCGGCGCACGACCCCGAGGAACTCCTGGGTCTAGTCAGCCGGGATCTGCGCACACCGGTCGATGTCCGGGACGTGATCGCCCGGGTGGTCGACGGTTCGCGGTTCGAGGAGTTCAAACCCCGCTTTGGTCCGTCCATCGTCTGCGGCTGGGCCTCGATCCACGGCTTCCCGATCGGCATACTCGGCAACAACGGGGTGATCTACCCCGATTCGGCGCAGAAGGCCGCTCACTTCATCCAGCTCTGCAACCAGATCGATCTCCCGCTTGTCTTCCTGCAGAACATCACCGGCTACATGGTGGGCAAGGACTACGAGGCCGACGGCATCATCAAGAAGGGCTCCCAGATGATCAACGCCGTCACCAACTCCACCGTGCCGCACCTGACCGTGATCATCGGCTCGTCGTACGGGGCGGGCACCTATGGCATGTCGGGCCGCGCCTTCGGCAACCGGTTCACGTTCTTGTGGCCCACGGCGAAGATCGCGGTCATGGGACCCAAACAGATCGCCGGGGTGATGTCGGAGGTCAGACGGGCCCAGGCCAAACGCAAGGGGATCGAGTTCGACGAGGAGGCCGACGCCGAGCTGGTGGCGTATGCCGAGGCGGTGCAGGAAAAGGGTTCGCTGGCGCTGAAGGCCACGGGCGCAATCAGCGACGACGGCATCATCGACCCCAGGGACACGCGCACCGTGCTCGGCATCTGCCTCAGCGTCGTCGGCAACCGCCCGATCGAGGGGGCCGAAGCCTACGGGGTGTTCCGGCTGTGACCGATCACCCTCACAACGACGAGCCGGGGACCACTCGACTCCGCACCCTTCTCGTGGCCAACCGGGGTGAGATCGCCCGCCGGGTCTTCGCCACCGCCCGATCCATGGGTCTCCGCTGCGTCGCCGTTCACAGCGACGCCGATGCCGCAGCCCCGTTCGTCGCCGAGGCCGACATCGCCGTGCACCTCCCTTCCGGATATCTCGACAGCGATGCCATCGTTGCCGCGGCGCGGCGGGTGGGGGCCGACGCCGTTCACCCGGGCTACGGGTTCCTCGCCGAGAACGCGATGTTCGCTCAGAAGGTGATGGACGCCGGGTTGACCTGGGTTGGACCGGCACCCGGAGTCATCGAGACGATGGGCGACAAGATCGCAGCCAAGAAGGCGGCGGAGGCGGCCGGCGTGCCGATTCTGGCGTCGGTCGAGGATCCGTCGGAAGCAGCCGCAGTCGGCTTCCCGCTGCTGGTCAAGGCCGCTGCCGGCGGTGGCGGTAAGGGCATGCGACTCGTCGAAAGCGCCGAGGACCTCGGCGAGGCCGTCGCCGCCGCCCAGCGGGAGGCGGCCGGGGCGTTCGGTGACGACCGGGTCTTCCTCGAACGCTACATCCGCCGATCCCGTCACATCGAGATCCAGGTCCTGGGCGACAGCCACGGCAACGTGATCCATCTCGGGGAGCGGGAGTGCTCGATCCAGCGTCGCCACCAGAAGATCGTGGAGGAGGCGCCTTCAGTGCGACTCGACGATGACCTGCGCCTGGCGATGGGCGGCGCCGCCGTGGCGCTGGCCCAATCCATCGGCTACGAGTCGGCCGGCACCGTCGAGTTCCTGCTCGACGATGAGAGCGGCGAGTTCTTCTTCCTCGAGGTCAACACCCGGCTGCAGGTGGAGCATCCGGTGACCGAGGAGATCACCGGGCTCGACCTCGTGCGGGAGCAACTCCTGGTCGCAGCCGGTCGCACGCTGACACTCGATCAGCGTGAGGTCACCACCACGGGCCACGCCATCGAGGTACGTCTGTACGCTGAGGACGCGGCCAACGGTTTCCTTCCCGCCACCGGAACCGTCGAGGCGTGGCAGCCCGCCGGCGAGCCGGTCGTTCGCTGGGACTCGGGCATCGAGGCCGGCTCGACCGTAGGCGTCTCGTACGATCCGATGCTGGCCAAGGTCATCGCCCACGGGCCGACCCGGATGGAGACCATCGGCCGACTTCGGCTGGCTCTGGAGCGCCTCCACCTCGGCGGCCTCATCACCAACCGTGACTACCTCGTGGCGGTACTCGACAGCCCCGAGTTCGCAGCCGGCGACACGACGACCGACTTCATCGAACGAGTCCGACCGGTCGCTCACCTCGCAGCCGAAACCGTGCATGAGGCGGCCGTGGCCGGCGCGTTGTGGCTGCAGGGTCTCAACCGGGCGAACGACGACATCTGGGGGTTCGCTCCGTCCAACTGGCGGAACGCCGGCCTGCCGGCTGAGAGGGTCACCTTCGTCGATCCGTCGACCGAAGCCCCGTCGACGATCGCCTACACCGCCGATCGCAACGGGCGGTTCACGCTCGACACCGGCGAAGTCGTCGAGCTGGTCGAGTGGGCGACTGGTCGTGTCGAGCTGGTGGTCGACGGGATCCGCCGCTCGCATCGGATCACCGACGCACCCGGCCGTCTCCACGTGCAGACGGCCGGCACCACCGTCACCCTCGACCTGGTGCCCCGGTTCACGCTCCCAGGATCGGAGGCGCCGACCGGCGGATTGACCGCACCGATGCCCGGCTCCGTGGTCGACGTCCGCTGCGCCGTCGGCGACCGGGTGACGGCCGGCCAGGTCCTCGTCGTGCTCGAGGCGATGAAGATGGAGCACCACATCAACGCCCCGTTCGACGGAACCGTCACCGAGGTCCCGATCAACGTCGGACAGCAACTCGACCGGGGAACGGCGCTGATGACGATCGTGGAAGACGTCGGCCGGGAGGACGAGGCGGCGCGCTCATGACCGATCCGATCCGGATTGCCAACTGCTCCGGTTTCTACGGCGACCAGATCGACGCGGCGGCCCGCATGGTCCGGGGCGGCCCGATCGACGCATTGACCGGCGACTGGCTGGCCGAGTTGACCATGCTGATCCTCGCCCGCACCCGGGCGAAGCGACCGGGCGGCGGCTTTGCCCGAACCTTTGTCACCCAGATGGAGCAGGTGATGGGGGAGTGCCTCGACCGAGGCATCAAGGTGGTGTCGAACGCAGGAGGTCTTGATCCCGACCACTGTGCCGAGGCCGTGGCCGAGGTGGCTGACAAGCTCGGGTTGAATCCCACGATCGCCTACGTGACCGGTGACGACATCCTCGCCCGTCTCGACGAACTGGCCGCCGCAGGGGTTCCGATCATCGACTTCGAGACCGGTGAGCCACTGGCCGGTCTCTCCGACGACCACGGTTTCATCTCGGCCAACGCCTATCTCGGCTGCTGGGGCATCGTCGAGGCCCTCGATGCCGGTGCCGACATCGTGGTCACCGGTCGGACCACCGACGCCGCGATCGTCTGCGGTCCGGCCGCCCAGCACCACGGGTGGGACCGCACGGACTGGAACGCCCTGGCCGGGGCGGTGGTGGCCGGACATGTCATCGAGTGCGGCACCCAGGCAACGGGCGGAAACTACTCGTTCTTCACCGAACTCGAAGGGATGGACAACCCGGGGTTCCCGATCGCCGAGATCGCCGCCGACGGATCCAGCGTCATCACCAAACACCCCGGAACCGGGGGAGGGGTGACCGTTGGAACCGTCACCGCACAGCTCCTCTACGAGATCGGTGGACCGTCCTACCTCGGACCCGACGTCGCATCCCGCTTCGACACCATCTGCTTGACCGAGGAGGCGCCGGATCGAGTGGCCATCAGCGGCGTGAAGGGCGAGCCACCGCCGTCGACCTTGAAAGTGTCGATGAACTCCTGGGGCGGGTACCGAAGCGATCTGCGGGTGGCGCTCGTCGGTCTCGACATCGAGGCCAAGGCCGCTCTGACCGAATCGGTGCTGTGGCGATCGACCCCGTACGGACCGGACGACCTCGACGCCGTTTCCATCGAAGTCGATCGCACGGACAAGATCGATCCGCCGTCGAACACGGAAGCCACGGCCACGTGGCGGGCCACGGTCAAGGACCGTGACGAACGCAAGGCGCGGTCGGTGGCGTCGGCCATGAACAACATGGCCCTGGCGTCGATCCCGGGATTCCACGGATTGCCGGGGACCCAGATCGCCCAGCCGTTCGGCGTGCACACCTCCGGTCTGATCGCCGCCGATCTCGTGCCCCAGCAGGTGACGACGCTCGGCGGTTCGACAACCGTGATCGAGTCGACGATCGATCCGGGCGACGCGGCGGTCGTCGACGTGAATCCGATGGTCCCGGCGTTACCGGACCCGGTTGCCGGTCCCACCAGAAGAGCACCGCTCGGCACCATCATCGGAGCCCGATCCGGCGACAAGGGCGGCAACGCCAACCTCGGACTCTTCGCCCGATCGCCGGTCGCGTATGTGTGGCT